>NZ_WKDV01000007.1:0-168671 GCF_021605825.1 Pseudomonas sp. PA-6-3C | reverse complement strand
CCCACATCCACCACTACCACCGCACCCCCCTTGGCTTCCTGATCCACCAGCGTTGCCGCTATGTGATGTAAAACCAAACTCGTCATCAAAATCAAAAACAAACTCGCCAAATTCTTCAACAATATTCATTTTCTTTCTCCAGAGCATTAATATATAAGCTGTGTTTAAGCTGCTTATTAAAAGCAACAAAACCAATTTAGCCCTACTAAAAAAAAATGCAAATCTCTCGCGGCGCAGACGTAGGAAAAGTCGCGCTAGGCAATAGGAAATATCCCTCAACAAAATCAGAAGACTAACGATTGCGCACAACCGACAACAAGAAACCAACTTTCAATGACTACTTTTTATTCGTGTAGAATTAATAATTTAGAAACCACCACTCTATAAACACCCTCCGCCCCACATTAAAAAACCCATGCACAACAGAAGATGTTTTTTCAGAAAACAGGCAAGCCATCCGATAAACGGTATTACTTTTCGCTCCAACCTGATTAACTTCAAACATTCGAGCTGTGCCAATTGCAACGCAACACATCGGACATGACCGAATGAGTCCGCGACAATCACTGCACGCTCGCTGGTGTTGATTTGCGCAGTGATGCAACAGGATATTGAACGCCAGCAGTACGTGCCCGTCGGCAACACGGCTAGCGCTTCTCAAACACGGCATAACCGACATAAGCAAAATCCGACAGCCGCCGCGCTTCAGAACCGGGGTAAGTGAAATGCTCACGTGTCAGGTAAGACGCAGGAAGGTCAGGAACGTCCTCCACCCTTCCGTCTATTTCGCCGTTACTGGCCGTGGAATGGGCGCCGCCTTGCTGATCAATGAATTCAAGTAGGTGTTCAGCATTCGCGGCACTGGCTGCGCGAACATCGGCGGGTAACCGGGGGTCGTTCCAGTCACCGCCTACGAGCACTTTGAAGGCGAGCCGTTCGTTCGCGTCGAGCACGTTATCAAGTGCCTTGAACAAGGGATTCACAGTGATTGCCTGCACCGAGCGTCGGTCACCTACTGCGCGGGCGTGGGGGGCAGGCTTTGGCCAGACGAGCCCACGACCGCCCTCCCCCAGTACGCGGTAGCCTTGCCCGGCGAACTGAGTCAGGCGGTCCACCTCGGACGCAACCCCCTTTATACCCTGCACGTCCAGGCGCCCATCCCCTGGATAACTGCCTTTGACCCGGCGCAGACAAGGGTCGTTGTCGATGTGGTGGATCACCCGCGCCAGGCGATACATGGCGTCGGCGCGCGACACGGGGTCTGGGTTGGCGGCGGTAAAGTCGCCCACCTGTCGCTTCAAGTGGGTGATCAGTCTGGTTTGGCGCTCACGCCTTTGTGGGTTCCAGCCATAGGCTCGCGACATGATGCCCGTGCCCAGCATGGGGTTGTCCTTGTAGATCTGCGTCGCTGAGCGTTGATCATCCGCCGGCCGTGTTTGCCCGCGCGTCGGCAGGCTGCAGGTGTCGGCCTCAGTGCGAGGGGCAGGCAACGTCGGCGCGCGCGTCTGTATGAAAGGCTGAAAGTGTCCAAGCGTTGGGGTCATGAGCCACGTTGTCCATCAAAATCCAACGGCGTCGAAACGCTGACACCGACGTTTCAGGCGAAACTGCACAGTGTGTTGGTGGTGACGGCAAAAAAGGTTCCATCGGAACCTGCGGTTGATGGCGATCGTTCCCACGCGCAGCAAAGGAACGCCTCTTGGGACGCGCTGCGTCTCTCCACCATTGCGCACTTGCGTCGCGGGCTGCATTCCCACGCGGAGCGTGGGAACGATCAAATCGGAACCTGCGGTTGATGGCGTTTGGTCATGGTTTGTAAAGGGCCAGCAAGGCGTGTCTCTTTTAATTGCAGGACGTTTCCTAGACAATCCCTGCCGCCTTGTGCCTGTTGGAATCGATGGCTAGTCTGCGATCCGTCACTGCTCATCAGTGATCGGGTTTAGTCGCCCGCTAACATCACGCGCACGGTCTTCTACCGATTTTTATGGTGGCTGTGCGTAGGGCGCCTTCGGGTGCGCCGGGTTTCGTGATGACCGGTCGACTAACCTGCGCACAGCCGCCACCCATTCGCTTAGTCGCGACGGGTGTCGACTCCTAATCATCACGGAGTTACACCATGAAAAAAGTCGTCCCCGACCCACCCCGCAATTGCACCAAAGACCGCGCCGCCTTCAATCGCGCCATCGACCATTACCTGCCCTCCAAAGGTGTTCAAATCGAAGACCTGAGCTTCGAAGACGCCCTGCTCTACACCGCCAGCTTGCTCGACAGCGCTTCAGCGACCGCTCTCAATTGCGGCGATCTGCTGGCCAGCCCCCAGCGGGCGAAGATTCTGGCGGTGTGGCATTTGCTGGAGGTGGCCAAGACCACGGTGGACCGCTCTATCGAGTGCCTGAACCCTCCAAAACCAACTGCCTGACTGTGGTCTAAAAATGTGGGAGCTGGCTTGCCTGCGATAGCCATAGGTATCTACACAACCGGTTTTGTGGCAGGTGGGCTGTTGTGGAGAAATTGGCTGCCTTCAAACGTTGTGTAGATACCCATGCTGCGATAGCGGTGTATCAGCAACAGAGGCGTTGCCTGAACTACCGCTATCGCGGCGATGCGGCGACCCGACAAGCCCGGCTCCCACATTGCCCGCCTCCAGGCTTCAGATCCGGCGGCGGCGGTTGAGTTGGGGGATCGCGGTTTGCGGCACTTCTACGCGCTGTACCTGGGCAGTGGTGCAGGCCGCCAACTGCGCCAACGTCGGCTGGCTGAACAGGGTGCGCGCATCCACTTCCAACCCAGCCTGGCGCATCCGCGCCACCAGGTTCACGGCCAACAACGAATGCCCACCCAGCTCGAAGAAGTGGTCGTGACGCCCTACCCGCGCAAGCTTTAACACGTCGGCCCAGATGCCCGCCATCAGGGTTTCCACCTCACCCACCGGCGGCTCATACGCGCGACTCACAACCGCCTCCAACCCAGGCTCCGGCAGGGCTTTGCGGTCGAGTTTGCCAGCCGGGTTAAGCGGCCATTCATCAAGCTGCACAAAGGCCGCCGGCACCATGTATTCAGGCAACTGTTCCAACACGTACGCACGCAAGGCTTCCAGGCTTGGCGCTTGCCCGCGCAGGGTAAAGTACGCCACCAAACGCTCATCACGAATCAGCACCGCCACGTCCCGCAGCGCCGGGTGCGCGGCCAGGCGCGATTCGATTTCGCCCAGCTCCAGGCGCACGCCCCGCAGCTTGACCTGAAAGTCATTGCGCCCCAGGAACTCAAGGTTACCATCGGGCAAGTAACGCACCAGATCGCCGGTGCGATACAGCCGATCACCGGCCACAAACGGGCTGTCGATAAAGCGCTCGGCGGTCATCTGTTCCAGGCCCAAATAGCCCCGCGCAACGCCGACGCCGCCGATATGCAGTTGGCCGCTGACGCCCATGGGCACCGGCGTGTCATGTTCATCCAGCACATACAGGCGGGTGTTGTTGATCGCCCGACCAATCGGCAGTTGCACGGCCGGCACGGCGGCGCCGGGTTCCAGGGTCCAGGCGCTGCTGTCCACCGTGGCTTCGGTGGGGCCGTAGACGTTATGCAAGCGCACGTTGGGCAAGCGTGCCTGCACGCCTCGGGCCAGGGCTTCAGTGAGCTCACCGCCACCGCAGAGCACGTCGGTGAGGCTGGTGCACAGCGCGGACTCTTCCAGTTCCAGAAACTGCTGCAACATCGCCGGCACGAACTTGATCACGCTGATCTGTTGCTCGCGGATCACCTGGGCCAGGTACGCCGGTTCACGGTGCCCATCGGGCCGTGCGAGCACCAGGCGCATGCCATTGGTCAGCGGCCAGAACAGCTCCCACACCGAGCCATCGAAGCTGAACGGCGCACGTTGCAACAAGGCGCCGCCCCGGGCATTCGGGCACAACCGGGAGCCCCAGTGCATCAGGTTGCTTAAGCCTCGATGCTCGATCATCACGCCTTTGGGCGTGCCGGTGGAGCCGGAGGTGTACATCACGTAGGCCAGGTTGGCGACGCTCAAACCGGGCACTAACGGGTTGCCGATAGGCGCCTGGTTCCAGGCGCAGCGGTCGAAGTCGATTACCGGCATCGACACCTCGCCGGGCAAGTCACGGGTGGCCGCGTGTACCAGTAACGCGACGGGCTGACTGTCGCTGAGCATGTAGGCCAGGCGTTCGCGCGGGTAGCCAGGGTCCAGCGGCACATAGGCGCCGCCCGCCTTGAGGATCGCCAACAACCCCACCACCAGCTCCAGCCCGCGCTCGACGCACAGGGCCACACGCGAATCCGGCTGGACGCCGCGCTCGCGCAGGTGAAAGGCAAGCTGGTTGGCACGCTCGTTGAGCTCTCGGTAGGTCAACTGCCGTTCGCCGGCCTGCACCGCAATGGCATTGGGAATCTGCCGCGCATGGGCTTCGAACAGGGCTTGGACGGTGAGGGTTTCGGGGTAGTCGGTGTGGGTCGCATTAAAGTCCAGCAACTGCGTTTTCAGTTCGCTGGCCGGCAGCACCTGTACCTCGCGCAGGGGTGTGGTCGGCGCGTGTTCAAGGGCTTCCGCCAGGCCGCGCAACACCGTCTCGATATAATCCAGCAAGCGCTCGGCACCGACCTTGCGCGGCGCCTTGGCCGTGAGGCGAAAGCCGCTGGCGACGTCGTCGACCGTCAGCATCAGCGGGTAGCTGAGGATGTCTTCGCTGCTGAGCAGCGCAATGCCCGGCACCAGGTTCAGGTCCCTGTCCGCCGCCGTGTGCCGGTAGTTGAGCAGGCTGTTGAACAGCGGCGATGCACCGCTGCAACGCTGGGCCAGAGCCAGCGATGCCTGTTCATGGGCGACCAGCGCGCTCAGTTGCGCATGGGTGTCTGCCAGCGCAGCGACCACGCTTTGCCCGGCCAGGCGCACGCGCAGCGGCAAGGTGTTGATAAACATGCCCAAGGCACGGTCGGCGCCCTCGCCGGCTTGCAAACGGCCGAGCAACACGGTACCGAACACCACATCATCGCGGCCCGCGACCCGGCTGAGTACCTGGGCCCAGGCCAGGTGAAACAGGCTCGCGGCACTCACCCCAAGCGCTCGCGCTAGAGCGCGCAGGCGCAGGTTGAGGGCGTCTGCCAGGGGCCGTTCGGCCGCTTCGATGTCGGCGCGATTGGCCTGGCGCTCCTGCAAGCCGAACGCCAGGGTCGGCTCGTCAACGTCGGCCAGGCGCTCGCGAAAGAACGCCTCATGGGCCGCCTGGCGCGCTGCCGAACGGGTCTGCGCGACCACGTTGCGGTAAGGCACCGGTTCCGGCAATTGCGCCTGCTGGCCCAGCAGGTTGGCGCGAATTTCATCCACCAGCACAGTGGTCGAGGTGGCGTCGTTGACCAGGTGATGAAAGCGCAACTTGGCGACCCAGCGCTGGTTGTGCGGCTCCTCGGCGTAATCCAGTGCCATCAGCGGCGCCTGGCGCAGATCCAGCGGTGCGTGCTGATCCTGCAGCGGCTCGACGCGCAACTGCGCCTGGCGCCACACCACTTGCATCGGTTGTTCAAGCGCATCCCACACCAGGCTGGTGCGCAGAATATCGTGACGGTTGATCACCTGCTGCAACGCTTGGGCAAACGCCTCCAACTGCTCGCGACGGGCAAAACTGAACAGTGCATGTTGCTGATAGGGGTCGCGCGCGTCCGTGAGGTGGTGGTACAGCAAGCCCTCCTGCAACGGCGCCAGCGGGTAGATTTCCTGCACATTGGCAGCCCCACCGGGGATGCCGGCGACGATACGATCCAGGCTCGGCTGGTCGAGTTCGGCCAGTGCGAGCATGTCCGGCGTGATGTGGCTGCAACCTGGCGCAATACGATTGCCCGGCACCTGTACCTCACTGCCGCCACTGACCGCCGCCAGCGCGGCGAGCGTCGGCTGGCCGAACAACACCTGCACATCGGCATGCAAGCCGGCCTGGCGCATGCGCTGCACCAACTGCACCGCCAACAGCGAATGGCCGCCCAGTTCAAAGAAATGGTCATGGCGCCCCACTTGCTGCACCTGCAATAGCTCAGCCCAGATCTGCGCCAGAAGGGTTTCCGCGCCTTCGTACGGTGCTTCGAACTGGCGCGTGACAAAGGCTTGCTGCGTGGGCGCGGGAAGTGCCTTGCGGTCAAGCTTGCCGTTGGCAGTCAGTGGCATCGCGTGCAACTGCACATAGGCCGCCGGCAGCATGTAATCGGGCAGCGAGGCTTGCAGATGGGCACGCAACGCTTCGATTTCGACGCTGTGCCGGGCGACAAACCAAGCCAGCAGTTGCCCTTCGCGACACTGCACCACGGCTTCCTGGACCGCCGGATGGCTTGCCAGCGCGGACTCGATTTCCCCCAGTTCGATGCGCACGCCACGGATTTTCACCTGGTCGTCATTGCGGCCCAGGTACTCAAGGTTGCCGTCGGGCAGCCAGCGCGCCAGATCGCCGGTGCGGTACATCCGGCCCTCGCTGAACGGGTCATCCACAAAGCGCTCGGCGCTCAGTTCAGGCTGGTTCAGGTAACCCCGCGCCACACCCTTGCCGCCGATATACAGCTCCCCCGCCACGCCAATCGGCACCGGGCGCCGCTGTTCATCCAGCACGTACACCGTGGCATTGTCGATCGGCGCGCCGATGTGCAGCGCATGGCCCGCCTCGACGCGCCCGGAGGTGGCGACCACCGTGGCTTCAGTGGGGCCGTAGTTGTTGATCACGTCATAGGTTTGTGCGCGGCTGAAACTGCGCAGGCGGTCGCCGCCGATCAGCAGGGTGCGCAGGGTCGGGTGTTGCAGGCGCTGGCTGAAGGCGTACTCGGCCACCGGGGTCGGCAAAAAGCACACGTCCAACGGCTGCGCACGCCACCAGTTGAGCAGCGCATCAATGTCCTGGGCGTCGTCCTGTGCCGGCGGCAAGTGCAAGGTCGCGCCCACGCACAACGCCGGCCAGACTTCCCAGGCCATCGCGTCAAAACCGAAGCCGGCCACGCTGGCCGTCTGGCTGCCCGCGTGCAGGTTGAAGGCGCGGCAGTGCCAGTCCACCAGGTTCGACACGGTGTGGTGCTCAACCATCACGCCTTTGGGCAAACCGGTGGAGCCTGAGGTGTAGATCACATACGCGAGGTTCGACGGCGTGACCGCCACCGGTGGGCTGTCACTGCGGCCATGCGTCGGCAGGTCCAAACGGATTATCGGCACGTCGAGCATCGGCAGGCGCGCCAGCACGTTGTGCTGGGCCAGCACCGCCACCGGGGAACTGTCGTGCAGCAGGTAGCTCAGGCGCTCGGCCGGGTGAGCCGGGTCCACCGGTACGTAGCAGGCGCCGGCCTTGAGGATCGCCAGCAACCCGGCCACGGTGTCCAACCCGCGCCGCGCCACAATCGCCACACGGTCATCCGGCTGCACGCCATGTTCGAGCAATTGGTGGGCCAGGGCATTGGCCTGTTGATCGAGCTGGGCGTAGGTCAATTGCCGGTCCTGATGCACCGCCGCAATGGCGTCAGGCGTGCGCGCTGCTTGCGCCTCGATGCGCCGATGCAGGGTTTGCGCGCTGGCAGGCGCTTGTGCGGTGGCATTCCACTGCTGCAACCGGAGCTGTTCGGCCGGCGTCACCAAGGCAAACTCAGCCAGCGTCAACGCGGTATTCGCCAACCCCTGTTCCAGCAGCCAGGTAAAGCGCTGCGCCAACGCCTGCACCTCGTCCTCGCGAAACCACGCCTCGTTGTACACGCAGTGCAGGCAAGCAGTGTCCTGGTAACGGTTGCTGCGCAGGTGGAAGGCAATCGGCAGCGGCTCGTGGTAGTTGGAGACCTTGACCGCGCGGGCCTGGACCTGGCCGAAGCGCAGGTCGTGATCGTCCTGCTCAAAGGACACCGACAAATCAAACAACTGGCCGCGATCGGTACGGCGCAGGCCCAGTTCACGGTTCATCTCGCTCAGGGGAAAACGCTGGTGGCGAAAGTCCTGCTTGAGCTGGTCACGCACACCGCGCACTACCGCGCTGAACGGCAATTGCGCATCGAACTGGAAACGCACTGCACTGACCTGGGTGAACAAGCCCACGGTGGAACGAAAACGCGCGTTGGAACGGTTGAGAATTGGCAGCCCCACCACCCACTCTTCACGCTGGCTGGTGCGGGTGAAATACACGTACAGCGCCGCCAGCAACACATGGAAGGCCGAGGCCTGGTAACGGTTGGCGACTTGCTCCATGCGGTTGAGCAGCGCCACCGGGAACGGCTCCACCCAGGTGTTGCTCGACGCCGGGGCATTGTGGCGCGGCGTCAGCAGCGGCTCGGGCAGCACCTGGTATTTGTCCAGCCAGTACGCGCGGTCACGGGCGTAACGGGCCGATGCCTGGTAACGCAGGTCCGTGTCGATAAAGTCGATATAGGACGGGGCGTACGGCTCCGGTTGCCGCCCCTGTTCAAGGTCGGTGTACAGCCGGGCCAGGGATTGCAGCACCTGGCCAAAGCCCCAGCCATCGAGAATCAGGTGATGGGCCTGGATGCCGAGGCGGTAGTGGTCGTCATCGAGCTTGACCAGGACAAACCGCAATAACGGTTCACCACTCATCGCATAGGGCCGGGCCATTTGCGCTTGCATCAGCGCCTGGCTCGCGGCCTGCGGGTCTTGCAGCGCGCAGAAGTCGTGCCGTTGTACCTGCACCGTCAGCGCAGCGTCGAAGGTCTGTCTAGGCAAGCCGTCGGTATCGGTGTGCAACTGGGTGCGCAAGGCATCGTGCTTGGCCACCAGCAACTCGACGGCGCGCTGGATCAGTTCCGGCACCAAGGGGCCGGCGAAATCCATATAGCCGCCAATGTTGTACAGCGGCGAGTCGCCTGCTCGCAGTTGGTCGAGCCAGATGTCCTGCTGGGCGGCAGTCAGGGGGAAGCTTGGGGAATGCTTCATAAGATCCTTCTCAATAGGAGTCCGGCACGGCCGCACACGGGCCCATTTCGCCAAAATTGCCGGATTTGAGCATGGCGATCCGAAGGTGTCTGTCACCCGAAACCCGGACATTCATATGGATGGAAACGGGCTTGGCTGATGGTTGACTGCTGAAACGATTAAAGCGCTGTAGGAAATTGACTACACATGGCCGCAGTCAGTTTTTCTCAACACGCCCCAATTACTTATTTTTACTATAAATATCAATTGGTTAATCAGCTCTAATTTTTAGCCATGGTTTTTCGTTGGCGGAATTCTCCGTCTGAAACGTCGAATTAATGACGTAGTTTTTATGGCAGCTTGTGTCCCTCGTTTCCGCTACATACGTAGGACAAATCGCTATGGCTAAATAAAATCTCGAACGCCGAATGACGCTGAAGAAGAGTCACGTTCAAGGAGTACGGGCCGCCCCACACAGACCCAGGGCACCCGTTGACGGTTTTCGACATCAAGGATGAGATGGCTATGAGTCTGACTTCTAGTATTGGCGGCGCCCACAGCCCGCAGTTCTACGCCGAAATGGGTGAATTGATTTCAAACAGCGGCCAGGAAAATTTCGCCGCCAACATGCTGCATCTGGTGGATAAATGGGTGCCGATTCACTTGGTCGACCTGAGTGAATGGACACTCGACGAACTGCGTGACAGCGCGATCGATATTCAGCTGCTGGGCAGCGCCGGGTTGAAAAAACACCTGCTGGCGCCCCAGCCCGTACATGCGTTGAACGACCACCCGCTGCTACGGGAAATGCTGCGCATGCAAGACCCGTTGCTGATCCAGATGAAGGCCAAGGCCAACAGCGCACACCCACGCGGCACCTCGCACCAGTGCAACCTGGTCTCGCGCCAGGGCAACCGACGCTGCGTGATTTCGTTCTACCGCCCGCCGACCCAACAAGGCTTTTCCCTGGCAGAACTGTCGTTTCTCAAGTGCTTGTCGGACACCCTGTTGCCGTTGATGGAACGGCATGCGCGGATTTTGCGCCAGGCCCCTCACAGCCAGGCCGAACCAGCCCACAGCCAGCTGGAACAGTCACAGTTGCAGCGCGAGTTCTACAAGCGCCTGTCCCTCAGCGATATCACCCTGTCGGCGCGTGAGCAGGAGGTGTGCCTGGGCCTGTTGACCGGCGGCACCGTGCCGCAAATGGCGGAAAAACTCAGCGTGAAAAACAGCTCGATCGAAACCTACCTCAAGCGTGCCGCCGCCAAACTGGGCGTCAGCGGGCGCCATGGCCTGGCCAAATGGATGGTTGGCGCCTGATGAAAAAATTCGCCCTCACCACCGTTGGCATGGCCTGGGTGCTCGGCGGTTGCTCGCTGATCCCCGAGTATCAGCGGCCCGCTGCGCCGGTGCCGGCGCAGTACCCACAAGGCGGGGTCTACAGCCTGGCGCAAGCCGGCACTGTGGCGGTCGAGCCGGGCTGGCAGCAGTTGTTCCACGACCCGGCGCTGCAACAGCTGATTGGCGCAGCACTGGCCAATAACCGCGACCTGCGGGTAGCGGCGCTGAATGTGCAGGCGTTTCAGGCGCAGTACCGCATCCAGCGAGCGGACCTGTTCCCGGCGATATCGGCCAGCGGCGCCGGCAAACGCCAGAAAGTACCGGGCGATCTGACCGGCACCGGCAAGTCGGCGATCACTTCCAACTATTCGGCCACCCTGGGCCTGAGTGCCTATGAGCTGGATCTGTTCGGACGGGTGCGCAGCCTCAGCGAGCAGGCGATGCTCACGTATCTGGGCACCGAAGAGGCGCGGCGCAGCGCGCAACTGAGCCTGGTGGCCAACGTCGCCAATGCCTACCTGACCTGGCGCGCCGACCAGGAGCTGCTGACCCTGGCGCAGCAAACCCTGACCGCCAACGACCACAGCTGGCAGCTCACCAGCCGCAGCAAAACCGCGGGCAAGGCCTCGGCACTGGATGTGGTGCAAGCCCGCACGGCAGTAGAAAGCACCCGCGCCAGCGTGGCCCGCTATGAGCGCCAGGTCGCCCAGGATGTCAACAACCTGGCCCTGCTGGTGGGCGGCCCGGTGGATGAAAACCTGCCGTCGCGCCCGCTCGCTGATGACCTGGTGGCGCGCCTGCCCGCAGGCTTGCCCTCCGACTTGCTGCAACGGCGCCCGGATATCCTCCAGGCCGAATACCAACTGCGAGCCGCCAACGCCAATATCGGCGCGGCGCGGGCAGCATTTTTTCCGTCGGTGACGCTCACCGCCAACGCCGGCAGCACCAGCAAGGAGCTGTCGGGGCTGTTCAAGGGCGGCGCGGGCACCTGGACCTTCCAGCCGCAAATCAACCTGCCGATCTTCAACGCCGGCAGCCTGCGCGCCAGCCTCGACTACGCCAAACTGCAGAAAGACATTACGGTGGCGCAGTACGAAAAATCCATTCAAACGGCGTTTCAGGAAGTCGCCGACGGCCTCGCCGCCCGGCAAACCTTTAACGACCAGTTGGACGCGCAACGGGATTTCGTCGCCGCCAACCAGGCCTATTACGACCTGGCCCAGCACCGCTACCGCAGCGGTGTGGACAGCAACCTGACGTTCCTCGATGCGCAGCGTTCCTTGTTCAGTTCGCAGCAGGCGCTGATCGTCGATCGGCTGGCGCAACTGGTCGCGGAGGTGAACCTGTACACGGCTCTGGGCGGCGCCTGGAGCGTCAACCCAAGCCCGACTGCCGCAGCCGATATTCCCCCGGTGTCACCTGCGCATAACGAAGGAAAAACCGGCTGAAATACGCCGGGTCCTTGAACCCCAGCTGGTAGCAGATTTCATTCGCGGAGCTGCCGGTAAACAGCAGCAGACGCTTGGCTTCCTGCATCAGCCGCTCCAGGATCAGGCGCTTGGACGGCAGGTCGGCCAGGCGTCGGCACACCTCATTGAGCCGCGCTTCGGTCACGCCAATCCCCTCGGCGTAACGCGCCAGCGGCCAGTGTTCCAGGTAGTGGGCTTCGATAAGTTCGTTGAAACGATGGAAAATGCGCAGGTCTTCATGCCGTGTCGGGCGGGCCGGCAGGCTGTTGGCGCACAGACGCAGCAGGCGAATCATGATCAGGCGGGTAAGGCTCTCCAATGCGGCGGCGCGCCCTGCCCTTTGCGCGTTGATCTCGCTGCTGAGTTCCCCGAAGAGTTGATCCAGCCCTTCGGCATCGGCGGTCAGCGCCACGCAGGCGGCGCCCGATGCAAGGCTGGGGTCGGCGTCGATCAACGCCCACACCAGTTGCTGACGCACGGTCAGCACATGCCCGTCGGCATCCGGCTCCGTAACAAACGCATGGGGCACTGTGGGCGGAGTGAGGAAAAACATCGGCCCCGACTCCACGAACTGGCGGTCATCCAGGTACACCCGCACCGCGCCACTCTTGACGAAATGCACCTGGAAAAACCGGTCATGCCGATGCACGGGCATATTGCGCCCGAAAAACCCCGCCAGGTTGCCGAGCTTGTCGTAATGCACCTCGGCATCGCTGTAACGCTGGTCGTAGACCTGCCCGATGTTGATGTTCGGAATCGGTTTCACAGAACACTCTTCTTATTGTTTTGATCCCGCCGGATTTTGCCACGCTTGACGGTAGTTAACATATTAATTATAACGTTAACACATTAACGAACTGCTTATGCAGCAGTCGCCACCGCCAGGAGAAACGCATGAGCCGTACCCTGCATGATGTTGCCAGCGGCACCTTGTTCGGCGTTGCGCTGAACTACCAGGGTCTGCTGGACCAGCATCTCGCCGCCTTCCAGCAGGCGCCCTACCAGAAGCCGCCTGCCAAGCCGGTGCTGTTTATCAAGACCCCCAACACACGCAACAAGCATGGCGGTGTAGTGCTGCATCCCGCGGGCGAACGCCTGCAACCGGGGCCGGCGCTGGGCGTGGTGATCGGCCAGCGCACCAGCCGCGTCAGCCTGGAAAACGCCATGGCGCATGTGGCCGGTTATGTGGTGGTCAATGAATTCAGCCTGCCGGAAGACAGCTACTACCGCCCCGCCGTCAAAGCCAAATGCCGTGACGGGTTTTGCGCGTTAAGCGCCGAGCTGATCCCGCGTGATCAAGTTGCAAACCCTAACCAACTGAGCCTCAAGTTGTTCGTCAACGGCGAACTGCGCCAGGAAAACTCGACGACCCATTGGGTGCGCGACATCCCGCAATTGATCGCCGAGATCAGCGAGTTCATGACCCTATACCCCGGCGATGTGCTGATCACCGGCACACCGGAGGGCCGCGTGGATGTGCAGCCTGGGGACCAGGTTGAGGTTGAAATCAACGGTATCGGTCGCCTGGCCAACACCGTGCAGGCGGAGGCACACGCATGAAACACGCTCGTATCCGTTTTGAAGGCGAAACCCATCACGTACAGGTAGAGGCTGATTGCAGCGTGCGCCTCAACGACGGCCGCCTGCTCGCCGAACAACAGGTGCAATGGCTGCCACCGGCCACCGGCAGCATGTTCGCCCTGGGCCTGAACTATGCCGACCACGCTGCCGAGCTGGCCTTCACACCGCCCACCGAACCGCTGGCATTTATCAAGTCGGTGGGCACCTACACCGGCCATCGCCAAGTCACTTGGCGCCCGGATAACGTTGCCTACATGCACTACGAGTGCGAGCTGGTGGCGGTCATCGGCAAGACCGCGCGCAACGTCAAGCGCGCGGATGCCCTGGACTACCTGGCCGGTTACACGGTGTGCAACGACTATGCGGTCCGCGACTACCTGGAAAACTACTACCGCCCCAACCTGCGCGTGAAAAACCGTGACGCCACCACCCCGGTCGGCCCGTGGATCGTCGATGTCGCGGACGTGCCCGACCCGAGCAACCTGACCCTGCGCACCTGGATCAACGGTGAACTGCGTCAGGAAGGCAGCACCCGCGACATGATTTTCGATATCCCCTACCTGATCGAGTACCTCTCCAGCTTCATGACCCTGCAACCCGGCGACATGATCGCCACCGGCACGCCCGAAGGCCTGGCCGATGTGGTGCCAGGCGATGAAGTGGTGGTGGAAGTCGAAGGCGTAGGTCGCCTGGTCAACCGAATTGTCAGCGAAGCGGAGTTTTTCTCCGCCCGTAAAGAGGCGTGAGCAGCATGATCAAACACTGGATCAACGGCCGTGAGGTCGAAAGCAAAGACACCTTCATCAACTACAACCCGGCCACCGGCGAAGCCATTGGCGAAGTCGCCAGCGGCGGCGCCGAGGAAGTTGCGCAGGCCGTTGCAGCCGCCAAAGAAGCCTTCCCGAAATGGGCCAACACCCCGGCCAAAGAACGCGCCCGGCTGATGCGCAAACTGGGTGAGTTGATCGAGCAGAACGTGCCGCGCCTGGCCGAGCTGGAAACCCTCGATACCGGCTTGCCGATCCACCAGACCAAGAACGTGCTGATCCCCCGCGCATCGCACAACTTTGATTTCTTCGCCGAAGTCTGCACGCGCATGGACGGCCACAGCTACCCGGTGGACGATCAGATGCTCAACTACACCCTCTACCAGCCGGTGGGCGTGTGCGGGTTGGTGTCGCCCTGGAACGTGCCGTTCATGACCGCCACCTGGAAGACCGCGCCGTGCCTGGCGCTGGGTAACACAGCAGTGCTGAAGATGTCCGAGCTGTCGCCGCTGACCGCCAATGAACTCGGGCTCCTGGCGGTGGAAGCCGGAATTCCCAACGGCGTGCTCAACGTAATCCAGGGCTACGGCGCCACCGCCGGTGATGCACTGGTGCGCCACCCGGACGTGCGCGCTATCTCCTTCACGGGCGGCACCGCCACCGGCAAGAAGATCATGCAAACCGCCGGGCTGAAAAAGTACTCGATGGAACTGGGCGGCAAGTCGCCGGTGCTGATCTTTGAAGACGCCGACCTTGAACGCGCCCTGGATGCCGCGCTGTTCACGATCTTTTCGCTGAACGGCGAACGCTGCACCGCCGGCAGCCGGGTCTTTATCCAGGAGAGTGTCTACCCGCAGTTTGTCGCCGAGTTTGCCGCACGCGCAAAACGCTTGATCGTCGGCGACCCGCAAGACCCGAAAACCCAGGTCGGCTCGATGATCACCCAGGCGCACTACGACAAGGTCACCGGCTACATCAAGATTGGCCTGGAAGAAGGCGCCACCTTGCTCGCCGGTGGCCTGGAACGCCCGGCCAATCTGCCCGCGCATTTGAGCAAAGGCCAGTTTATCCAGCCGACCGTATTTGCCGATGTGAACAACAAGATGCGCATCGCCCAGGAAGAAATCTTCGGCCCGGTGGTGTGCCTGATTCCATTCAAGGACGAGGCCGAGGCGCTGCAACTGGCCAACGACACCGAGTACGGCCTGGCCTCGTATATCTGGACCCAGGACATCGGCAAGGCCCATCGCCTGGCGCGCGGAATTGAAGCCGGCATGGTATTTATCAACAGCCAGAACGTGCGCGACCTGCGTCAGCCGTTCGGCGGCGTCAAAGGCTCCGGTACCGGGCGCGAAGGCGGCCAGTACAGCTTTGAAGTGTTTGCCGAGATCAAGAACGTGTGCATTTCCATGGGCAGCCATCACATCCCGCGTTGGGGTGTGTAGCACCAGAGCAAGCCAGCTCCCAAAGGGGCCTCACTGGTATTACAAGAATAAGTACTCAGGAGAATGATCATGGGCGAAGTGGTTCTGGCAGCGAAGATCTGCCACGTACCGTCGATGTACCTGTCGGAGTTGCCCGGCAAACATCACGGCTGTCGCGAAGCGGCGATCGCCGGCCACAAGGAAATCGGTCGGCGCGCCCGCGAGCTGGGCGCCGACACCGCCGTGGTGTTCGACGTGCACTGGCTGGTCAACAGCGGCTATCACGTCAACTGTGGCGCGCAGTTCCAGGGCACCTACACCAGCAACGAGCTGCCGCACTTTATCAAGAACATGGAGTACGCCTACCCAGGCGACCCGCAATTGGGTGAGCTGATTGCCGCTGAAGCCAACCTCGCCGGCGTGCGCAGCATGGCCCATAACATCCCGAGCCTGGAGCTGGAATACGGCACCCTGGTGCCCATGCGCTACATGCACATGGGCGTGCCGGAGGATGAGAAATTCAAGGTCATCTCCATCGCGGCCTGGTGCGCCTGGCATCGCCTGGAGGACAGTTTCGCGTTTGGCGCCGCTGTGCGCCGGGCTATCGAAAAGAGTGATCGCAAGGTACTGGTGCTGGCTTCCGGTTCACTGTCCCACCGCTTTTCGGATGACCGCCAGGCCGAGGCGAATATCCATAACTGGACCCGTGAGTTCGACAAGCAAGTGGACCTGCACGTAGTGGAGATGTGGAAGCAAGGCCGCTTCGAGGAGTTCTGCGCGATGCTGCCCGACTACGCCGAACACTGCTTTGGCGAAGGCAAGATGCACGACACCGCCATGCTCCTGGGCCTGCTCGGGGGGCCGGACTATGCCAAGCCTGCCGAGATCATCACGCCGCCGTTCGGCAGTTCGGGCACCGGCCAGATCAACGCGATTTTCCCGCTGTAAACCTGGGAGAAAAACCATGCCGCATTTTATCGCCGAGTACACCGACAACATTGAGCAACAGGCCGATCTGCCCAGCCTGTTTGAAAAAGTCCATCACGTGCTGGGCGACACTGGCGTGTTCCCACTCGGCGGCATTCGCAGCCGTGGCGTGCGCCTGGACAGCTGGCGCATGGCTGACGGCAAGCACGACTACGCCTTTGTACACATGACCCTAAAAGTCGGCCATGGCCGCGACCTTGCCACCCGCCAGGCGGTGGCCGAAGCGCTGTTCGCGGTGATCACCGCACACTTTGCCCCGTTGCAAGCGCAACGCTTGCTGGCGCTGTCATTCGAGATGGTCGAGCTGCACCCGCAGCTCAATTTCAAGCAGAACAATGTGCATGCGTTCCTGAACAACCCGACGGGCTAAGCCCCGCCGCCCCTCTCACGGCCACTCAAACAAAAAGTACAACACCATGAGCACAGCCAATTCCACTGCCAGCCACGTGCTGGCTGAGCACGACCGCACCCATCGTTTAGTCACCTGGCGGCTAATGCCACTGTTGCTGGTGTGTTACCTGTTCGCCCATCTGGACCGCATCAACATCGGTTTTGCCAAAATGCAGATGAGCAGCGACCTGCACTTCAGCGACACGGTCTACGGCTTCGGCGCCGGGCTGTTTTTTATCGCCTACGCGCTGTTTGGCGTGCCAAGCAATATGGCCCTGGACCGGGTCGGGCCGAGGCGTTGGATAGCCAGCCTGATGGTGGTGTGGGGCCTGTTGTCCACCGGCATGTTGTGGGTCGAAAGTGCGCGTGGTTTCTACGTGTTGCGCTTTCTGCTGGGGGTGGCCGAGGCCGGTTTTTTCCCCGGCATTCTGGTGTTTCTCAACCGTTGGTACCCGGCACGCCGCCGCGCCCAGGTCACCGCACTGTTCGCGATTGCGGTGCCGATGGCCGGCGTGCTGGGCGGGCCGATTTCCGGCGCGATCCTGGAAAACTTCCATGATGTCGGCAGCCTGCGCGGCTGGCAGTGGATGTTCCTGATCGAAGGCGCGCCGGTGGTGCTGCTCGGTCTGGTGGTGCTCAAGTGGTTGCCGGATGGTTTTGATTCAGTGAGCTGGCTGACGGACGCGCAAAAGCAGCAACTGCGCACCCAACTCAGCAGCGAGGAACAGCGCAAGACCATCACTTCATTCGGCGGCATCCTGCGTGACCCGCAAGTGTGGCTGCTGGTGGCGGTGTACTTTGCGGTGATGTTGGCGGTCAACACCCTCGCCTTCTGGATGCCCACGCTGATCCACGGCGCCGGCATCGGCCGCGACAGCCAGGTCGGTCTGCTCAGCGCCGTACCCTACCTGGCCGGCTGCTTCTTCATGATCGGTTGCGGGCGCTCATCCGACCGCCATCGCGAACGCCGGTGGCACCTGTGTGTGCCACTGCAGATGGCCGCCGTCGGCATCGCCGTGGCGGGCCTGGCGCCGGGCAACCCGCTGCTGGTGATGGGCGGGCTGGTGGTCGCCGGCATGGGCGCCAGTGCCGCCTTGCCGATGTTCTGGCAGCTGCCGCCGGCGTTCCTCTCGACCACCACCCAAGCTGCCGGCATCGCCATGATCAGTTCGTTCGGCAGCATCGCCGCGTTCCTCGCGCCGTACCTGATCGGCTGGATGCGCGACGCGACCCAGAGCGCCAGCCTGGCGCTTTACGTACTCGCCCTGTTTATCGCCCTCGGCGGCCTGCTGGTGCTGCGCACCCACGCCGCCATCGTCAACCCACACTAGAGACCGTTGCCATGCTCGACTCCCAGCAAATCCTCGCCGCCGCCGCCCACCTGGACCGCGCCGAACGCAGCCGCGAACAGGTGCGCCAGTTTTCCCTCGACTACCCCGGCATCACCATTGAAGACGCCTACGCCATCCAGCGCGCCTGGGTGGCGCAAAAGATCCAGGACGGGCGCCGCTTGAAAGGCCACAAGATCGGCCTGACTTCGCGGGCCATGCAGGTCTCGTCGAACATCACCGAGCCCGATTTTGGCGCGCTGCTCGATGACATGTTTTTCGACGAAGGCAGCGACATTCCGTTCGAGCGTTTCATCGTGCCACGGGTGGAAGTGGAACTGGCCTTCATTCTCGGTAAACCGCTCAAAGGCCCGAACTGCACGGTGTTCGATGTGCTCGACGCCACCGAGTGGGTGATCCCGGCGCTGGAGATCATCGACGCGCGCATCCAACAGGTCGACCCGCAGACCAACGCTACCCGCAAGGTCTTCGACACTATCTCCGACAATGCCGCGAATGCCGGTGTGGTGCTGGGCGGCCGCGCCGTGCGGCCCACCGAGATCGACCTGCGCAAGGTGCCGGCGGTGCTGTACCGCAATGGCGTGATCGAAGAGTCCGGCGTGTCAGCGGCGGTGCTCAACCACCCGGCCAAGGGCGTGGCCTGGCTGGCCAACAAGCTGGCCGCGTACGACGTCACGCTACTGCCCGGGCAAGTGATCCTCGGTGGCTCATTCACCCGCCCGGTGGCGGCCCGCCCTGGCGATACCTTCCATGTCGACTACGACATGCTCGGGTCAATTGCCTGCCGTTTCGTTTGAGCCCTGGAGGTTAGCCATGAACATGCCCATCAACCGCTTCAAACAACGCTTGCGCAACGGCGAGGTGCAGATCGGCCTGTGGCTCGGCCTCGCCGATGCCTACTGCGCCGAACTGGCTGCCAACGCCGGTTTCGACTGGCTGCTGATCGACGGCGAACACGCGCCCAATCAGCTGCACAGCATGCTCGGCCAATTGCAGGCCATCGCACCCTACCCCAGCCAGGCGCTGATTCGCCCGGTCATCGGCGACAGCGCGCTGATCAAGCAACTGCTGGATATCGGCGCCCAGACCTTGCTGGTGCCGATGGTAGAAAGTGCCGCCCAGGCCCGCGAACTGGTGCGCGCCATGCGCTACCCGCCACAGGGCATTCGCGGGGTTGGCAGTGCGTTGGCGCGGGCGTCGCGCTGGAACAGCATTGCCTGTTACCTCGACCAGGCCGATGAGCAGATGTGCCTGTTGGTACAAATTGAGAGCCTTGAAGGCCTGGCCAATCTGGATGCGATTGCGGCGGTCGACGGCGTGGACGGTGTGTTTATCGGCCCGGCGGATTTGAGTGCGTCGATGGGGCATCGCGGTAATCCGGGGCACGTTGACGTGCAGGCAGCAATAGAAGATGCGATCAAGCGCATTGTGCAGGCGGGCAAGGCGGCGGGGATTCTCAGTGCCGATGAGGGTTTGGCGCGGCGTTATATCGAGCTGGGAGCGACGTTTGTAGCGGTGGGCGTGGATACCACCGTGTTGATGCGTGGGTTGCAGGCGTTGGCGGGGAAATTCAACGGCGCTCCCACTGCCAACCACACAGGCAGTGTGTACTGAGACACCTGTGGGAGCTGGCTTGCCCGCGATAGCATCAACTCGGTTTACCAGGCATACCGAGGTGTCCGCATCGCAGGCAAGCCAGCTCCCACATTTGGATGTGTGGTGATTCAGCGCTTGATGTTCTTCAGCTCATCCAGCAGCCCCAGCAGCGCCTCAAACTTGTCTGCACCAAACTGATCCTGCAAACGCTGGTAGTTGGCCTCCATGCACTGGCTCATCGACTCAAAGCTCGCCTTGCCCTTGTCGGCCAGGGTCACCAGTACACGGCGCTGGTCTTGCTCGGCCTTGCGGCGGTGCACCATGCCGGCGTTTTCCATGCGCACCAGCACGCCGGTCATGCTGGGTTTAAGGATGCAGGCCAGTTCCGCCAGCTGGTAAATCTCCAGCTCACCGTACTGTTCGAGGATGCGGATGATCCGCCATTGCTGTTCGGTCAGCCCGTGTTCATTCAGGGATGGGCGGAAAAAACTCATGGCGGCTTCGCGGGCTTGCAGCAGCGCCAGCGTCAAGGATTGTCGAGGTTTGGACATAGGGATCAGGGTCACGGGTTATTTAGTTAATAATTTAACGAAACTCTAGCATTCCCGGTCGCCCAGCGCGCTATAACTTGTTGGCAACAGCTGCCCGTGGCGCGCTGAATCAAAAGCCTGGGCACGCAGGGTCAAGACTTCCATCCCGCCAGGGTACCTAATGGAGGCATCCGCTTTAGAGCCTTCCTTCACCTTTTCAGGCTGCGCCATGATCAACATTGAAACCCCCACGTATTACACCGCAACCAAGAAGTACAACCTCGGCTTTCCCACGCTGGAACAGGATATCGACGCCGACGTCGTGGTGATCGGCGGCGGTTTCTCCGGCATCAATACCGCCCTTGAACTGGCGGAAAAAGGTATCACCAACATTGTTGTGCTGGAGGCGCGCTACCTGGGCTTTGGCGGCACCGGCCGCAATGGCGGGCAGATCATGGCGGGCATCGGCCATGACCTGGAGAAGATCAAGAAGGATGTGGGCGAAGACGGCCTGCGACAGGTCTTCGAGATCAGCGACCTGGGCGCCGACATCATCAAGAACCGCATTGCCAAGTACAACATCGACGCGGACTTCTGCCACGGCTACGGCTACATGGGCTTCAACGCCCGCCAGGAAAAAACCCTGCGCGCCTGGGAGAAAGACTTCAAGTCAATCAACAGCCAGCACGAGATTCGCTTCCTGGGTGGCTCCGACGTGCAGCAGATCATCGGTTCCAACGCCTACACCAGCGCCCTATTGCACATGGGCGGCGGGCATGTGCATTCGCTCAACCTGCTGCTGGGCGAGGCCACGGCGCTGGCGGGCCACGGTGTGCGGATTTTCGAGAACAGCCCGGCCCTGGACGTCAGCTATGGCGAGCGCATCACCGTGCGCACCGGGCGTGGTTCGGTGCGCGCGAGCAAGTTGCTGTGGGCCTGCGACAGCTTCCTCAACAAGCTCGAACCCGAGCTGCACCGCTCGACCATCAACACTTACGCGTTCCAGATGATGACCGAGCCGTTGTCAGAAGAGCTGATCCAGCGCATCAGCCCGATCCGCGGGGCCTACAGCGATATTCGCCCAGTGATCGACTACTACCGCGTGACCAATGAAAACCGCCTGCTGTTCGGCGCCGCGACACCCTTGGTCGAGCATATCCCCGGTGACCTCAAGGCCTGGAACCGCAACCTGATGCTGAAGATTTTCCCTTACCTCAAGGACGTGAAAATTGATCTGGCCTGGGGCGGCCCGATGGCGTGCAGCCCCAATCTGTTCCCACAGATAGGCACCTTGCCGGGACGCAGCAATGCGTTTTTCGTACAGGGCTATTCGGGCTTTGGCGTCACCCCCAGCCACATCATCTGCAAGGTCCTGGCCGAAGGTATGAGCGAAGGCTCGGCACGCTATGACCTGGTCAGTTCGATTCACCGCCCGACCATCATCGGCAAGGACGCGATCCGCCCTCTGTTGCTAACGGCGGGCAAATCCTGGCACCAACTTTCCGGCTACTGGAACGGGCGCCGCTAACCCCCTTTTTACTCATCAGGAGCAACTGCCATGACCCTTACCACCATCAAGCACAACGTCCAGCTGTCTGAACTCGATGCCTGGGGCACCGTGGCCGACCTCGGCTCCGAGATCCTTGCAGGCGAAGTGCGAGCCTTCGGCAAGATGACCTTCGGCGCGCCCACCGACCCGGTCAGCAGCGCATATTTTGGCACGACCCAGGGCAAGTTCCGCATGGTCTACCCGTTTGCCGAGCAGGCCACGGTGGTCAGCGGCGAAGTAGTGCTGACCGACGAATCCACCGGTCAATCGACGCGTTTCAAGGCCGGCGACAGCTGGTTCGTGACCAAGGGCACGCCCGTGCTGTGGGAAGTGGTCAGCGAGCATTTCGTCAAACACTACTTCGCCGTTGCCTGAGGAGGCCTCCCATGACGAGTTCCCCAGACTGGATCACCGTGGGCGCCCTGGCCGACGGTTTCGCTCCCCAAGCCTTTATACTGCCGAACCTGGCCGAGCTGGCCGGCAAGACCTTCACCCTGCACTTTGAAAATGGCTGGCAGATCGAGCACCGTTTCGCGCCGGAGCGCCTTGATTGGCACGCCGCCGACGGTCATTCCAGCGGCAGCGCAGCCTACCGCGCCACCTCGATTCGAGCGGGCCTGTACCTGGTCGACTTCATCAAGCATGAGGCTGGCCAAAGCTGGTCGATCAGCCTGGTGCTGGATACGCCGAATGCGTCCTTTACTGCCGTGATCGGGCGTATGCCGGACCCGGCAGAGACCCACGAAGGTCTCTACCACCGAGCCCTGGCCGGCAAACCGCTGACCTCGGTGCAGGTCGACTTCCTGCACGGCAGCCTCGACCGCCCGTGGCAGGACGGCCACTGCAAGCACGCGCCAACCGATGAGCTGGTGGGCCTGCGTAACCAATATCGCTACAGCCCCAGTGAGGTCTACGAGCACATCTACCTCAATGAGCGCTTCTACGCCTGGCAATGCTTGAAGGGCGTGGAGCAAGGCCTGTGCGACATCGACCGCTGCCATTACTACAAGATCGCCGAGCAGTTGTACCTGTTTGTGTGGCAGGAGAAGATTGTGCCCACCCTCGGACTGGTGTTGATCGACCTGCAACAGCACCGCAGCGACGGCAAGATCTTCGGCTATGCCGGGGCGTCGTTCGATGCGCTGTCGAACTTCCCGATCAGCTCGTATTGCCAGGTGCTTAACCGCACGGAGTACCCCCGTGACTGAGCCGCGCACGGTGGTGATCACCGGGGCCGGCACCGGCATCGGCGCCGCCTGCGCGCGCCTGTATGCCGAGCAAGGTGCGCAGCTGGTGTTGATCGGGCGGCGCCGTGAACCCTTGGAACAGGTGGCGCGCGACACCGGCGGCTTGATCCTGGTGGGCGATGCCGCCTGTCCTGGCACCTGGGACGGGTTTATCCGGCTGATCCATGAGCACTACGGGCGCCTCGATGTGCTGCTGGCCTGCGCCGGTGGCCATGGCTTGGGCAGCGCCACCCAGACCAGCTCCGCCACCTGGGAAGGCGCCCTGCGCAGCAACCTCGACAGCGCGTTCTACAGCGCCCGTGCCTGCTTGCCGTTGTTGCAGGCAAGTGCGGGCAACATCGTACTGATCGGCTCCATCGCCTCCTTGGCGGCGGGGCCGGAAGTCTGCGGCTACACCACCGCCAAGCATGCGCTACTGGGGCTAAACCGCTCGCTCGCGCGCGATTACGGGCCTCACGGTGTGCGGGTGAATGCCGTGTGCCCCGGCTGGGTAAAAACGCCCATGGCCGATGCGGAAATGCAGCCCTTGATGGACGCCTATGGCGATACCTTGCAGCAGGCCTATGCACGAGTTTGCGCCGACGTGCCACTGCGTCGGGCCGCCCAGCCCGAGGAAATTGCCAAGGTCTGCCGCTTCCTGGCGTCCAGCGATGCATCGATCATCACCGGGGCGACGATAGTGGCCGACGGCGGTTCAAGCATTGTTGATGTGCCGACCTTGGCGTTCACGCGCCTGGAGGCCAGCCATGCGCCGTGACCTGGATTTCCGCGGGCAAGTGGTGCTGGTAACTGGCGGCGCCCAGGGCATTGGATTGGGCATTGTCGACGCGTTTGCCCAACGTGGCGCGCAGGTGGTGATTGCCGATCGGATGTTGGCACAGGCCCAGGCTGTGGCCGCTGAGCTGTGTGCACAGGGTTATCGCGTGGAGGCCGTCGGAGTTGACCTGGCGGAGTCGGACGCGGTGTTTGCTTGCGTTCAGGGGCTGGCACGGGTGGATGTGCTGGTGCACAACGCCGGGTATTTTCCGTTGACGGCGTTTGACGACATTACCCCAGAGATTCTGCAGCGCACCTTGGCGGTGAACCTGTCGGCGTTGTTCTGGCTGACTCAGGCGGCGTTGCCGATGTTTCGTGAGCAAGGCCGTGGTTGCGTACTGGTGACGTCTTCAGTCACTGGCAATCGGGTGGGTTATCCGGGGCTCACTCACTATGCGGCGTCGAAAGCCGGGGTCAATGGTTTTATCCGCAATGCGGCGTTGGAATTGGCGTCGTTGAATGTGCGGGTCAATGGTGTGGAGCCGGGGATGATCGCTACGCCAGCGATGGGGAACCTGGGTGATGCTGCGTTGAATGACAGCATTGCCGGGCGCGTGCCGTTGGGGCGCCTGGGTTCGGCGCAGGATATTGCTGGGGCGATGGTGTTTCTGGCTTCGGATCTGGCGGGCTACATCACTGGCCAGACCTTAGTGGTGGATGGCGGTTCAACCCTGCCAGAAGTCTAAAACCCAATTCCAATGTGGGAGCTGGCTTGCCTGCGATACAGCCACCTCGGCGTGTCAGTCACACTGCGGTGATGCCATCGCAGGCAAACCAGCTCCCACACCAGCCCACAACGCATTTTCTTACGCCCCCACCGCCTGCAACCGGCTGGACCGGAAATCCTTGGGCGACAGCTCAAACTGCTTCTTGAACGATCGGCTGAAATGCGCCGAATCCGTAAACCCCCACTTATACGCAATCGACGTAATCGACTCACTGCGCAAAAACGGGTTAGTCAGGTCATCCGCACTGCGCTTGAGCCGCGCCCGCTGGATATAGCGGCACACACTGTCATCCTGTTCCTCAAACAACCGATACAAATGCCGCACCGAAATATTCAGCCGGTTGGCCAAACCCACCGGGCTCAGGCCGGGTTGGCTGAGCGACTCGTCAATCACCTTCTGCACATAGCTGCGCAGGTTATTGCCCTGCAACGCCGCCAGCCCTTCGCGGCACTCGTCACCCTGCTCCAGCGCCGAACCCAACAGCGACACAAACGCCGTCTGCAGCGCCGCCACTTCGCCCGCCCCATCGGCCGTATCGTCCTTGCACAGCTGGTCCATCAACACATGCAACATGCGCCCACAGGCCTTGGTCGAAGAAATTTTGCCAAACGCGCGCGACTCCCCGCCCAAGTGCTTGCACACCTCAGGCCGCGACAGCGACAGCGACGCGTGTTCGATCAAGCCAAAAGGGGTAATCTCGATGGAGCCCACCGAGTCCATCAACAGCATCTCGCCAGGCGCCAGTTGCAGGATCTGGCCGTTCTGCACAATTTGCGAATAACCGCTGCGCTGGCTGACCAGGAAACACTCCTGGTCGTTGTCGTGGTCGGCATGGTGCGTGGGGCGCTTGATCAGCCCGGCATTGGTGCGCAGGATCGCCAGGCCACGGGGCAAGTTGTTGATCTCGCCGATAAACAGCGAGCGGTTGAAGGCCAGTTCCGTGTCGAAGTGCCCACACGCAGCGCGCAGTTCGTGGTTCCAGCTGTCCAGCCCGTCGTGTGCCTGCTGTTGGATGCTCATGGGGTGCCTCCGCAATGGCTTGTTCTTGTTGTTCTGCTGCAATAGTTAACATGTTATCTATATGCGCGCAACAACTACCGGTTTACCCTTGCAGAAGCACTATTGATGCCAATCAGAGGTTCGACAACACCCGTTGCAGCCCCACCAGTGTCACCAGCAAATGCTCGCTCTGCACAGGGCTCAGGGCAATGTAACGCCGAAACGCCGGCAGGCGATTGACCACCTCGCTGCCGCCCATATGTTCCAGGCGCACACACCATTGCTGGTCCTGCAACTCGATACGCAGGCGCTTGAAATCCAGCGGCATCAAAGCCCGAAACAACGCCTCATCCGCCAGCAAACGCGCCTGCAATTCACGGCCCAGCGCCTGGTTGCCTGCACGCCGGCGTACACGCACGCCAGTGCGCCGAATCGCGCCGCCATGGTGCACCGCAAAACTGCCCGTGCCTCCTGTCGTCGCAGGCACATGCAGCACGAACTCGGTCATGACCAGGTGCATCAGCAACTGCGATTCGGCGCGTTCGACAATCTCGAACGCCACACCCTCCACTTCCAGTGTCGCCAGCCCCAAATTGCGCCGCAGACGCTCCAGCGTTACCCCAGGCCGATAGCCGGAAGGCGCACGATCCGCGCGAAACAGCTCAAACAGCTTTTGCCGCAAAGTCGCTATAACCTTCATGGGAATGCCCCGGTTCATTGCCGAATTCCTTGGCCAGCACCTCCTCCACGGAGGCCGGCTTGAAGGGGTTGACCTTCTGCACCACGAGGGTCCAGAACAACGCATAGGCGGCGGTGATCGCCAGCATCACGCCGAACGGCACGTAGATATCCGCCGGGTTCATGCCCGGCGGTGTGATAAACCACATGCCCAGCAAGATGCCGATGCTCGAGACGATCTGCGGCAGCGGGAACCACGGCGAACGGTAGGCCCGTGGCAAATCCGGGCGACGAATGCGCAGGCTCACCACCGACACCGTTACCAGCAGATAAGCGAAACTCCAGGCACACACCGCCGCCAGCACCAGGTGCATGATGTTGTCGGTGTTGCCGCCCAGGTACAGCGCGTGCAGACACGGAATCAGCATCGCCACCAGGATGCACAGCAGCGGTGTTTTAAAGCGCGGGTGCAGGTAGGTAAAGACCTTGGGCAATGCACCATCCACCGCCATGCCGTAGAGAATCCGCGGCACACCGGCCATCAGGGTATTGATGGTCGCCGC
This sequence comes from Pseudomonas sp. PA-6-3C, assembly GCF_021605825.1. Taxonomy (NCBI): domain Bacteria; kingdom Pseudomonadati; phylum Pseudomonadota; class Gammaproteobacteria; order Pseudomonadales; family Pseudomonadaceae; genus Pseudomonas; species Pseudomonas sp. PA-6-3C. The sequence continues at coordinate 141,770 of NZ_WKDV01000007.1, read as the reverse complement.
GCCGGCAAACAGGAAGCCGATGCCCAGCCACAGCGGGCCGACCTGCCCCATCACCTGCTCGGCGAACTTGGGGATGGCCATGGGTGTGTCCAGCAGGTGCACGCCCGACGCAGCGTCCAGCACCACGTTTTCCACTTGGCGCTTCATTGCAGCGCCGTAGATGAACATGCACGTGGCCACGCCCACCAGCCCGAGCATCATCGCCCGGGGCATGACCTTGGCCGATTGGCGCAGGTCTGGCGCCAGCGGCGTGACGAACTCGCAGCCGACGAACATGAACATCGCCATACCCACCAGGGACAGCACGGTGATCATGTCGGTGCCGACCAATGACACGCCGAACCAGCCGTCCAACTGCACCGCTGGCGCGGCGATCAGGCCAAGCACGCCGAACACCATCAAGGTGGTCCACATGCCAAAGGTGAGGATGATTTCTGCCCGGCCGAAAGCGCTGACACCAAAGGCATTCAGCACCCCGAAAACAACCACGAAGCCCACGCCCAGCAGCCAGGAACCGCCAGCGGACTCGGCCAAGGTATTGAGGTGCTCGAAGTTCACCAAGGCCATGACGCCGGCTAGAATGGTTTCGGCGGTGCCGGCAAACACGTGCACGATCAGGTAGGCCGACAAGGTGCCGGTGATCGCAAAAAACCGCCCCATGCCGCAGTTGATGTAGTCGTACACCGAGCCGGTGGTGGGCAGGATCGAGGCGGCTTCGGCGAAAGTGGTGGCCTGGGCCAGCATCATCACCACGGCGATCAGCATCGCCAGGGCAAACGCGCTGCCGCCGATGCCGAAGCCCATGGTGGCGGTGAGGATCACCGGGCTGGCCATGATCAGGCCAATGGTACTGGCCAAGGCGGTGGGAAAACCTACCGTGCCCCGGTTGAGGTGCGCGGTGAGTCGGTCATTGATCGACATAATGGGGTCCTCGAAAGCGTTTTTTTAATGTGCCAGCACTGTGCACCCCACCCAAGTTGGTCGTCTTGCCCCTGTCTGCCGCCGGTTTTGTTGCTGCCTGCCACGGCGTATTGCCTGGCGGCCAGGGTCAATTCCCTGGCACGCAAATGAAAGACTTGCGCCTGCAGCGCTCGCCCTAATGCGCCCTCACTCTTAACCAAGCTGGGGACAATAACAATGGAGCACACACTGAAAAACCGTCGCTTGCGCCAGGCGGTAGGGCTGGGCATCGCGTTGCTGGTCGGCAAGGTTCAAGCCATCGAGCTGTACAGCGATGCCGACACCAGGGTCACCGGTAACTTCCTCGCCGTGTACGGCATGTTCAATAGCCCGAAAAACTACGACGGGCGCAGCGGCGGCTCGACCTGGCGTGAGGCGTTCATTAAGTACGGCCTGAGCGTCGAGCAAAACCTGGGCAACTTTGGCGGCGTGTACGGCACCGCCAACCTGGTGAGTTCCGGCACCTGGGGCGATGGCGATGCGTCCGGGGTCACCAACGGCACCGAGCGCACCACCAAATTCGACGAAGCCTTCGCCGGCTGGCGCTCCGGTGACCTGTTTCCGGCGCTGGGCAAGGATGGCGTCGACCTGTCCTTCGGGCGGCAAATCATCACGCTGGGGGACGGTTTTATCATCAACGACGACGGCCCCAACCTGGGCAAGGGCGTGGGCGATGGCGAGTTCAATCGCGGCGGTGCCTACTACATTGCTGCGCGCCACGCGTTCGACAAGGCGGCGGTGATCCGCCTGGGCGGCAAGGACGGCGTGCACGGCAGCCTGATGTGGCTCAAGTCCGACAACCCGGCGCAAGCCATGACCGAAATGGCCATCAGCACCCTCGATTACAGCGCCGCGCCGGGCACCTTGGGCCTGACTTATATTCACGGCATTGACGTGGATGAGCGCTACGCCACTGACCTGCAACGCCAGCGCAAGGGCATGAACCTCTATAGCCTGCGCGGCAGCGGCAATGCCGGTATCGATAACGCGCACTTTGCCTTTGAACTGGCGCGTCAGGACCGCCGCGACAGCCAGCAAAACGCCGGTTACGCCGAGGCCGGCTACACCTTCGCTGGCTTGCCGTGGTCACCCGACCTGACCTATCGCTATGCGCGCTACTCAAGAAACTGGGACGGCATGTTCTCAGGCTTCAATCGCGGCTACGGTACCTGGGTTCAGGGCGAAGTGGCGGGCAACTATTCCGGCCCCTACAACAGCAACACGGGGGTGCAGCACGTGGCGTTCAAGCTCAAGCCACTGGACAACCTGACCCTCGGCGCGTTGTTTTTTGACTACAGCACCGTCAGCACCCGTGGCCAGCTCAACCTGGATGGCCGTGAGCTGGACCTGTACGCCGAGTGGGCGGTCAACGAGCACCTGATCATTACGCCGCTGATGGGCCTGTACAAGCCCAACAAGGATGCCGAAACCGGCGGCAACCAGGTCGTCGGTAACGGCACCAATGTCTACAGTCAGTTGGTGGTTGCCGTACCGTTTTGAAGCCCTTCGGGCGCGCACGGACGCAGCGCCTGAACCTCTGCGTAAGCGCCTTGGTGATAAAGCAACGGCGCACGCCCGAAGTCATCAAAGGCCACTACCTTGCCGATCATGATCCAGTGATCGCCACCGTCGATCTGCTGGTATTTCTCGCAATGAAAGCGCGCCGAGCAGTCGGCGAACACGGGCGAGCCACCCTCGCCCGGTTCGTATTCGATCAAGGCGAAACGGTCTTCACGCGGGCGCGCAAAGTTATTCGACAGGTGCACTTGGTCGGCAGCCAGTACATTCACGGCAAAGTGGCTGGCCTCCTCGAACACCTCGTGACTGCTGGAGCGTTTGTCGATGCTCCACAGCACCAGCGGCGGGTCGAGAGACACCGAGTTGAAACTGTTGGCAGTCACACCGACCTTACGCCCGGAGGCGGTGGCGGCGGTGACCACGGTCACACCGGTGGCAAAATTGCCCAGGGCGCGACGAAAGGCGCGTGGGTCGAAAAGGCTGCTGTCAGACATGCAAGACTCCCGGACGGCGGCTAAACGGCCGCCCTGATTAGTGTGGTGGCAAACCCGTCAGACCATGCTCGGGTCAGGTTCCAGGCCCATCAGCTCGCGGCCGAGGATCTGCGCACAAACGTCGTAGTCGGTGTAGGCATGTGCGCCGGTCATATGGGAATCGCGGAATAGGCGCTGCATCTCGTTATGCTCGAACCAGGCATTGCCGCCTGCTGCCGCAAACAGACGGTCCACCGCCTCGATGCACATTTTGGTCGCGTAGGCCTGATTGGTGCGCCAGAACGCCAGGGTTTCGCGGCTGGGATATTGGTGCGCGGCGCTGTGCTCGGCATGTTCCTGCCAGGTCTTCTCCAGGAAGGCGCGAGCGGCGGCGACCTGATGGGTGGACTCGGCCAGGCGCATCAAGGCCGGGGTCGCCGCGCCCACGGCAGCGCCGGTGTAGGCGCGCACGCGGGTTTTGGTTTTTTCGCGGAACACCTCCAACATGCGCTCGGCCACGCCCAGGCTCACGGTGGAGAACCCGCTGGCGAAATACGGCCGGTACGGCGCGTAGAAAATCTTGCTGTCGGGGTAGAGGCCAAAGCCTGCGGATTTGCCTTCCATCATGTCCTTGGCTTTCTGGATACGATGCTCGGGCACCCAGGCACGGTCGATGATCAAGGTCTTGGTGCCGCTGCCTTTCATGCCGGCGGCGTACCAGTCGTCACGGATCTGGTAGTCGCTGCGCGGCAGCACGGCGAAGCAGTAATCCTGGTTGCCTTCGGCGTTCTGGCGACGGCAGCCGACAATCGCCCACTCGCCATGGTCGCAACCACTGCTCCAACCCATCTCACCGCTGAAATACACGCCGCCCTCGCCCTCGGTGACACGCCCGAAGGGCGCAATACTGCTGCTGGCGGTGGCGTCGGGGTTCGCACCCCAGATTTCTTGCTGCAACTGTACGCTGAACAACGCTAACTGATGGCTGTGAGTACACAGCAAACTCATGGCCCAGGCAGTGCTGGCGCAGCTGCCGGCGAGCAAGGCGATGCAGTCGGCGAACTCGGGCAGCGAGAGTTCCAGGCCGCCAAAGGCTTTGGGCTGAAAGGCACGGTGCAGGCCGATACTTTTGAGCCAGGCGATATTTTCATCCGGCACTTGGCGCAGTTGTTCGGCACGTGCGGTATTCGCGGCAATGGCAGGCAAGAGAGGTTTGAGGTCTTCGAGCAGCGGGTTTGGCTTTTTCATGGATAGCCCTGCTTATTATTGGAAGTCCGGCAGGCGCTCCGAGGTCAAGAGCGGCGCTGGATGCAGGCCCAGTATCGGCCGCGGGGCAGCGGCGCAACATGCACATTCGGCAGGCAAGGTTGTACTTTTCACAAGCACGGCAGGCACAGGCATAAAACCTGGCAGGCACAGTCAAGCCGCCTCCAGGAGGGTTGGTTACCCTCGAGTTTTCCTTTGTGAACTGCCAGGAACCTGCCATGAGTGATATTGCGCTGCTGCCCCACGTCGAAACTTTTTTACGTCGCCAACATGGGCTGTTTATCGACGGCGTCAGCGTGCGCAGCCACGCCAGCCAGACGCTGACAGTGACCAACCCGGCAACCGGCCAGGTGATCGCAGAGGTTGCCGATGCGGACGTGGCGGATATCGACGCGGCGGTGGCTTCTGCCAATCGGGGTTTTAAGCAGTGGTCCCAGGCCGCACCCGCCACTCGCGGGAATGTGCTGCTCAAACTGGCCGATCTGTTGGAGCAAAACCGCGAAGAACTGGCGCAGATCGAAACCTGCCAGTCGGGCAAGATCATCCAGATTTCCCGAGCATTCGAGGTCGACCAGGCGACGCACTTTTTGCGCTACTACGCCGGTTGGGCCACCAAGATCAGCGGCCAGACGCTCACGCCATCGCTGCCCTCCTTCAATGGCGAGCGCTACACCGCCTTTACCCTGCGTGAACCGGTGGGCGTGGTGGTGGGCATCGTGCCGTGGAATTTCTCGACCATGATCGCCATCTGGAAACTCGCCTCGGCGCTGGTCACCGGTTGCAGCATCATCATCAAGCCCAGCGAATTCACGCCGCTGACGATCCTGCGCATCGCTGAACTGGCGATCGACGCCGGGTTGCCTGCCGGTGTGCTCAACGTGCTGACGGGCGGCGGCCATGTCGGCAAAGGCCTGGTGGAGCATCCGGGCACCCACAAGGTATCGTTCACCGGCTCCGTGCCCACTGGCATCGCCGTCGGCCGCAGCGCCATGGGCGCAGGCCTGACCCGCGCAACCCTGGAGCTGGGCGGCAAAAATGCCGCCGGATTCCTGCGCGATATGGACGTGGACAAAGCCGTGGGCGGCATCATCGAAGCCGGTTTTTTACACTCCGGGCAAATCTGCGCGGCGGCCGAACGCTTTTTCGTGCATCGCTCGCAGATCGACGCCGTGCTCGACACGCTCAGCCAGCGCCTCAGCGCCCTTAACATCGGCTCGCCCCTGGACGAACGCACCGAATTCGGCCCGGTGACTCACCGGCAGCACCAGCAAAAACTGCTCGGCTACATCAATCAGGCCCGCGCCGAAAAAAACACAATCATTCACGGTGGCAACCTGATCGAGCGCCCCGGCTCCTACTTCGAACCCACCGTGATCCTGGCCAATAGCATCAACGACACTCTGCTCAACGAAGAAACCTTCGGCCCCATCGCCACCTTCCTGCCCTACGACAGCGAAGACGAACTGCTGGCACTGATGAACAACGGCCCTTATGGGTTGAGCGCCAGCCTGTGGACCAACGACCTCGGCAAGGCGCTGCGCATGATCCCGGCCGTCAATGCCGGCACTGTGTGGGTGAACATGCACACCCTGCTCGACCCGGCGGTGCCGTTTGGAGGCAATCGGTCTTCGGGGGTTGGGCGCGAGTTTGGCAGTGCGTTTATCGAGGATTACACCGAGCTTAAGTCGGTGATGATTCGGTACTGATTACACATGCTGTAAACACTACCTCCCACAGAAGTTACCAACCGCCCATCGCCAGGCTATGCGGCGAAAACTCCGCAAAATGCCAGCGCAGCGCCAATGCCGCCGGGCGGCGTACTACCTGCTCCACGGTCACTGTCCACAGCCGTTGGGCGCCCTCGAACCTGGCCACCTCAGGCCCGTCGAGGATCAGCGAAGTGCGCCCGGCAACCTGCAACATATCGCCCGACTCAAAATCAATAAACAGCAACCCCGCCACCGGGTTGAGCTGCAAATTGCCCAGGGTATTGAAGAACAGGTTGCCGGCAAAATCCGGGATGGTCAGCACGTCACCCTCAACCCGCACAAACCCCGTATTACCGCCTCTGTGTGAAACGTCCACCGAGCGTGCGCCATCCACGTCGGCGTAGCTGGCGACGAAGAAAGTGTCGGCGCTGCGGATCAACATTTGTGCCGCAGCGTCCAGGCCGTTGAGGCGCTCGACCGTGGTGCCGGGCTTGCGGGCGATGCCGTCGACGGGCCGCAACTGGATGTATTTGGGGCAGTTGCCATAGGTGTGCACCACATCGACCGAAAAACCTTCGTGGTCCAAACCACCGATGCGGCCGTTCATGCGGTTGCGGCGCCGGGTGTTTAGGTCAATGCCGAGCAAACCCACGCTGGCACCTAAGTGCAAGGCGCCAAGCGCCGGGTCGCTTTTGGACGGCAAACTGTCGATCTGCAAGGTGTGTGGGTCGGGTGAATGCGCAAAGCCCGGCGCGCCTTCAAGCATGGTCGCCCAGGGAATGCCCTGGGGATCCACTACGCCGAGCATCAGGTAGGGCAACAGCGGGTAGAAGTCGCGATGCTGCTCCGGCAAGTGATCGCGAATCACCTTGAGCCCGACCACGGCCATGCGCTCAGCCGCGCCAGCGCTTGCTTGCAGGTGCCGTTCGCCGGCATGCCAGGGAGATTGTTCGACTGGGTTCATGTTGAGCACCTCAGGTTGGATGCGCCCATGCTGCGCCCCACCTGCCAACGTGAGAATGCCCACACTTGGCAATCCACTATTTCACCGACTGAAATGCCGGATGCTCACGCAGCGCCGCCACACAGTGGTCGACAAAACTGCGTACGCGCATCGGTGCGTTGCGGCCCTCGCGGTACACCACATGCACCGGCAACGGCGGCTGTTCAAAGTCAGGCAACACACGGCGCAACTGGCCGCTCTGCAGGTGCTGGTGCAGCGGGTAACTCACGCAACGAATCACCCCCGCACCCTGCACCGCCGCATTGATTGCACCTTGCACGCTGGCACAGCTCAAGCGCGCGCGGGCCTTGAGCTGCAAGCCTTGGAAATCCCAGGCCACCGGGTCGGCACTGGCAATCAGCCGATGCTTTTTAAGCTCGCTCGGATGTCGGGGTTCGCCATGGGCGGCGAGGTAATCGGGGCTGGCGCAGAGGATATGCCGCACCTGCCCCACCGACCGAGCGATGAGCGATGAATTGGGCAATTCGCCGACCAGGATCGCCACATCCAGCCCCTCTTCGTGCAGGTTCGGGTAGTAGTCGTGGTAGCGCGCCACCAGGCGGACGTCGGGGTAGTTGTCCATATAGCTGGCCAATACCGGCGCCATCACATAACGGCTGAACAGAAACGGCAAGAACACCTGCAAATTGCCCTGGGCCTGCACGTGCAGCCCCTTGGCCGAAGCCTCGGCGGTATCGACGGCTGCCAGCAACCGCACGCAATCGGCCAGATAGGCGCTGCCCGCTTCGGTCAGGCTCACGCCGCGTGTGCTGCGTTGCAACAACGGCACCCGCAGGCGGGCTTCCAGGCGAGCAACCGCACGGATCAGGGTCGGGCCGGAAACCTGGGCCTGGCGCGCCGCCGAAGCCAGGCTGGGCTGATCAGCCAGCGCTGCAAACAGCTGCATGTCGCGATAGCGTTCCATCAGCCGCGGCGCTTCATCGCCGGGTTCAGGGCAGCGTCCTGCCCGAGGCGATGGGTGAGGAAGTCCACAAAGGTGTGGACCTTGGCCGGTACGCGGCCGCTTTTCTGGAACACCACCTGGATCGGCAGCGGTGGCGGTTCAAAAGCCTCCAGCACAACCTCCAACTCCCCCGCCGCCACCGCTGCCGCGACCTGATAAGACAGCACCCGCGTCATGCCCCAACCCAGGCGCGCCAGGTTGATCGCCGCATTATTTGCCGTGACCACCAGACGCGGCTCGATGGGTACCGTCAACGGCTGCCCGGCGTCGACGAACGCCCATTCACTTACCAGCTGGCTGGAGGATGACGTGACGATCTTGGCTTCACGCAACTGCTCAGGCCGTTGCGGCCGACCGTGCTGGTCGAGGTAACCGGGCGATGCACACACCACCCGGCGCACTTCCCCGACCTTTATGGCCTGCTGTCCAAGTTCTTGCAGATGACCGATACGCACGGCCACATCGACGCCTTCGTCGGTCATGTTAACCACACGGTCGACCAGTAAGGCGGTGATATTTACCAAGGGAAAGCGGTCCAGGTAATCCCCCAGCACCGGCGCCACATACAGCTCGCCGAACAGCACCGGCGCGGTCACCGTCAGGTGGCCGCCGGGGATGGAGTAGCTGCCCGCCGCCGCTTCCTCGGCTTCATCGAGCTCGGCCAGGATGCGTCGGCAATCTTCCAGGTAACGTTGGCCGGCTTCGGTCAGGTGCAGGCTGCGGGTGGTGCGTGCCAGCAACTGCGTGCCGATACGCTGTTCCATGGCGGCAATCGCTCGGGTCACGCTGGGCGGCGAGGTTTTCAGGCGCCGCGCAGCGGCAGCGAAGCCCTCCTCCTCGGCCACCGCCAGGAATACCTGCATCTCATGAAATCGATCCATCGGCACGCCTTCTCATTAGCTGAAAACTACTCACCCGTGGCGAGGGAGCTTGCTCCCGCTGGGGCGCGCAGCGGCCCCCAAAAAAATGACCGCGTATTGCCTGAATCAATGCGCTGCCCTTATTGGGGCTGCTGCGCAGCCCAGCGGGAGCAAGCTCCCTCGCCACAGGGGGTTTACGTTACTTTGCTTGCAGACCCACGGCGCTACGCGGCATGCCGACAAACCCCGGCAACGCCTCGATGCGAGCAAGCCAGGCACGCACTTGAGGGTAGTCGGCCAACGACACATTGCCTTCCGGCGCGTGGGCCACGTAGGTGTAGAACGCCACATCGGCGATGCTCGGCTGCTCACCAACCAAAAAGCGGCTTTGGCTCAGTTGTTCGTCCACCAGCTTGAGCAGCGCATGGGAACGGCTGATGGCCGCGACTGTATCGACTTCGGCACCAAACACCACCGCCAACCGCGCAGCAGCGGGCCCGGCGTGCAGTTGGCCGGCAGCCGCCGACAACCAGCGCTGCACGCGAGCCTGGCCGACAGGGTCGCTCGGCAGCCACTGGCCGTTGCCATATTGGTTGGCGAGGTACACCAGAATCGCGTTGGAGTCGGCCAACACCGTGCCGTTATCGTCAATCACCGGCACCTGGCCAAAGCGGTTGAGGTGGGCGATAAAGTCCGGCGCTTTTTGCGCGCCTTGCTTGAGGTCGACCAGGATAAATTCACTGGGCAAGCCCAGCAACGACAACATCAGCTCGACCCGGTGTGAGTGGCCGGACAAGGGGAAACCATAAAGCTTGATCGCAGGCTGGGACATGAGAGGCTCCAAAAGTGGGGGTGTTGACGCCACACATACTCCACCGCTGCCCTGATCGATGGAATCACCAGACTTTACAATCGAGCATTTCACTCGATGAAACAATCACTCGCCAAACAATTCCACGATCAGGTTGAACAAGGTGGTCTTCACCGCATTGTCCAACTCGGTCCAGGCCAACCCCGTGGTGGCCTGAAACCCACCCAGTTGCAAAGGCCGCGACACGCAATTGACTGGCAACGCCCGCGCCGCCTGCTGCGGCAACACGCCGATGCCCAACCCGGCGGAGACCAGCGCGAGCATGGTGGTGAACTCACCCAGTTCGCTGGCGATGTCCAAGGGCATGCCGACGGCCTGGATAAACTCATCGTAGAACCCCGGCGCGTAACGCCTGGCGAGGATATACACCGGCCACGTGAGCAGGTCGGCAGGCTGGATGGACTCCAGGGCGGCCAAAGGGTGGTCCATCGGCAGCGCCACGCAGAAACTCTCACGCAAGACCGCACGGGTCTGCACGCCGGGGTGGGCGGCCGGCAGGCGCATCAGGCCGAAATCCAGCTGGCCATTCTTTAACGCGGCGGCTTGGTCGGGGCCGGGCATGTCCTTGAGTTCCAGTTCGATACGCGGGTAACGCTGATGCACCGCGCGTATCAGTTGCGGCAGCAATTGCGGCAATACCGAGGACACAAACCCCAGGCGCACCCGGCCGATTTCACCGCGGTGGGATGCCCGCGCCGCCTCTGCCGCCCGAGCGGCCTGGTGCAAGGTGGCCTGGGCCTCAGGCAAGAACGCCCGCCCCGCTTCGGTGAGTGTGACCGAGTGGCGGTTACGATCCAGCAGGCGCACGCCCAAGCCGCTTTCCAGCAGCTTGATCTGCATGCTCAGCGCCGGTTGCACGATCGACAGCTGCGCCGCTGCCCGACCGAAATGCAGCTCCTGGGCGAGCACCACGAAGGCGCGCAAGTGCTTCAACTCCATTAAATTCTCTCAGCCATTAGAAACGGTTATCACAAACGGTGATCACCCGATCACAAATGAAAATTGGACGCTGCCCAGCGCCTGGGGTGAAGTAAGCCCAATTCATACACGATATGACGGGGCGTGGCCTATAACAATCCGAACACGGACCCCACGTATCTGCTGCGGGTCGCGCTGATCACGATTATCGGATAGATATTGTTGATCACCCACCTCAAGGTCCATCCCTTTGTCGCCCTGGAGTTCATCATGCTGCTGTCGTTGGTAGTGTGAAGCGTTAGGAGAGGTAGCCATGCAAAGCGTTCTAGACAACTTCCGCCTTGATGGCCGGCTGGCGCTGGTCACCGGCTCCAGTGCCGGTATCGGCCTGGCGATTGCCCGCGGCCTGGCCCAGGCCGGGGCGCAGGTGGTGCTCAACGGGCGCAACCGCAGCACCTTGCGCGATGCGGCGGCGCTGCTGGCGGCCGAAGGGTTGACGGTGCACACCCAGGCGTTTGACGTGACCGACAGCACGGCGATCCAGGCCGCCGTGGCGGATATCGAAGCGCGCCTCGGCCCGCTGGAGATCCTGGTGAACAACGCCGGCATGCAACGGCGTGGGCCGCTGGAGGACTACAGCGAACAACACTGGCGCGAGTTGATCAGCACGAACCTGGACAGTGCCTTTCTGGTTGGGCAGGCCGTGGCGCGGGCGATGATCCCGCGCAAGCGTGGGCGCATCATCAATATCTGCTCGGTGCAAAGTGAGCTGGGCCGCCCCGGCATCGCGCCGTATGCGGCCAGCAAAGGCGCGCTGAAAATGCTCACCAAGGGCATGGCCATCGATTGGGGCCCGCATGGGTTGACGGTCAATGGCATCGGCCCCGGTTATTTCAAGACGGAGTTGAACGCCAACCTGGTGGCCAACCCCGAGTTCAGCGACTGGCTGGTGCAACGCACACCGAGTCGCCGCTGGGGCGACGTGGCCGAACTGGCCGGTGCCGCCGTGTTCCTTGCCAGCGATGCTGCCAGCTTCGTCAACGGCCATATTCTGTACGTCGACGGTGGTATCACCGCTTCGCTGTAATCCGGAGAATTGTATGCACGCTATCGTCTGTCACGCCTCCAAAGACCTGCGGGTCGACCCCCAGGACGAACCGCAATCCCTCGCCCCCGATCAACTGCGCGTGCGCATCGCCCGTGGCGGCATCTGCGGTTCGGACCTGCATTACTACCAGCACGGCGGCTTCGGCACCGTGCGCCTGCGCGAGCCGATGGTGCTGGGCCATGAAGTGTCGGCGGTGATCGACGCCGTGGGTGCGGATGCCGGGTTGTTCAAGGTCGGCCAGCGCATCAGCGTATCGCCGTCGCGCCCGTGCGGCGGTTGCCGCTACTGCCATCAAGGGCTGCCGAATCATTGCCTGAATATGCGTTTCTACGGCAGTGCGATGCCGTTTCCGCATATTCAGGGCGCGTTTCGCCAGAGCCTGGTGATCGAGACGCATCAGGCACATCGGCTGGCCGACCACGTGAGCCTGGCCGAAGGTGCGCTGGCCGAGCCGCTGTCGGTGGGCCTGCACGCGATTCAACGCGCCGGCGCGGTGTTCGGCAAACGCGTGTTGGTGACCGGTTGCGGCCCCATCGGCAACCTGCTGATTGGCAGTTTGCGGGCTGCCGGGGCGGGTGAAATCGTCGCCGTGGACCTGTCTGCCAGCGCCCTCGCCTGCGCCGAAAAAATGGGCGCCACGCGCACCCACAACATTGCCGACGGCGCGGAGGCACTCAAGCGCTACACCGCCGAAAAGGGCTATTTCGAGGTAATGTTCGAAGTCTCCGGAAGCGCCCAGGCTTTACGCAACGGCCTGGAATGCATCGCGCCACGGGGTGTGCTGGTCACCGTCGGGCTGGGTGGCGACGTGTCGCTGCCGTTGAACCTGCTGGTCAGTCGCGAGATTGATTTACGCGGTACCTTCCGTTTTCACAGCGAGTTTGCCCAGGCGGTGGATTTGCTCAATCGCGGGATCATCGATGTGAAGCCGGTGATCTCCCACACGGCGCCGTTTGAACAGGCGGTGCAGGCGTTTGAGTTGGCGGCGGACAAGACCCAGTCGATGAAAGTGGTGCTGGATTTTGGTGTGACTGACTGAGCTTGATTCACCGTTGTGACGGCCTTCTGGCAGGGCGGGGCCCGGTCAAATGTGGGAGCTGGCTGGGCAGCGATTGCATCACCTCCGTGTACCTGATGTACCGAGGTGCCCGTATCGCAGGCAAGCCAGCTCCCACAGAAAAGCGCCATGTGGGTTGAGCAGCGGGCATCAGGTGACGGAACGGCCAGACCAGCACCTGAGGTTCAAGCGCGCTCTTCAAGCCGATCGCGCAAAAACCGATGGCTGTTGGAAAACAACCGACGGTAGGTGAGCAGCACCGCACCTACCGTGCCCAAGGCCGAGGACGCGGCGATCAGAAACATGATCACGATCTGGTAACGCACCGCGTCCACCGGGCTTTCGCCGGCCAGTACCTGGCCGGTCATCATGCCGGGCAGGCTGACGATGCCGACCACGGTCATCTGGTTCAGCGTCGGGATCATCCCGGCGCGCACGGCCTGGCGGATCGCCTCCTGGGCGGCTTCCCAGCGTGAACCGCCCAGTGCCAGGATCATCTCGATGGTGTTGCGCCCCGAGGTCAGTTCCTGGGTCATACGCTCAATGCCCAAGGACACGCCGGTGAGGGTATTACCGAGGATCATGCCGAGGATCGGAATCGCATACTGCGGCTCGTACCACGGATGGATACGGATCACCGCAAACAACCCCACCGCCGTGACCAGCCACGAACTGCCCCACACCGACAGAATGCTGTCGACCCGTTGCCCACGGTAAGTGCGGCGCCCACGCCCCGCTGCGGATAACCCGGCGATCAAAGTCATCGCACACATCAGCGGCAGCACCACATACCAGTAGGCAAACTCGAACACCCAACCCAGCAGGTAACCGATGGCCAGCAATTGCACCACGGTACGCACGGCCGCCCACAGCAATTGGCGGCCCAGGCCCAGACGCAGCAACAGCGACAGCGCGCCGTTAATGAGGATCAGCGAGGCGGCGATGCCCATGTCCAATGCCGTGAGGTTTTGATAGTTCATGGCTGGGCGGCTCCGCTCAGGACACCGGCACTCATGTGCAGGTGAATGGCGCTCATGCGCCGGGCCTGGTCGAGGTCGTGGGATACCCAGATATAGGCGCGGGCATTGTCGGCGGCATACCAGGCGCTGATCAGTGCCTCGACATCGCGCGAGGACGTGGGGTCGAGGGCGGCCGTCGGTTCATCCAGCAACAGCACTTCGGGGTTCAGTTGCAAGGTGCGGATCAGTGACACCACCTGGGATTCACCACCGGACAGGTCGCCGGCGTTTTTGCCCAGGAAGTCCGGGCTTTTACCGGCATGTTCCAGCAGTTTGGTCACCGCTTGCAGGTCGAAGCTGCGCGTGCGCAGTGTCTTGAGGCTGAACGGGAAACGCAGGTTGTCCTCCACCGTGCCCTCCAGCAGCGCCGGGCGTTGCGACAGGTAGCTGATGTGGCTGCGACAGTGGGGAATCTGCGCATTTGCGATCGGCTGGTTGTTCCACAGGATCTGCCCCGACGTGGGCGCATCCAGCAACGCCAGCGCGCGCAGGAACACGCTTTTACCGGAGCCGGAGGAGCCGGTGATGGACACACGGTCGGCGCGTTTCAGGCTGAAATCCGTGGGTTGCAGCAACGCCACTTGGCGCCGCTCGTCCCTGCGCGTGAGGGCGCGGGTTTCGATCAATACGGTGTCGGTCATCAACTCGTACTCGGCTTAACGGCTTGCAATCGACTACTCCACTGCCTATATTTCGTGCCTGGCGCACTCCACGCCACCTTCCGCGGAAAGGGCTGCGCCCAGGATCCTGACTGAATATCACATTTCTACGACTCCCAACCTGAAAGCGGAAAAGGTTTGTGCAAGGAGATCGTATGTCGCAACGCCTCTTATCCTCGACTACCGACGGCCGCCTCAACCTTGAGCAGCAGCGCAAGCGCGCCAAGGAACTGTTGCCACGTCTGAAAACCCTCGACCCGCACGCCACCTTGTCCCAGGCCCAATGGCAGGTCGCCAGGCAGCTGGGTTTCAGCAGTTGGCCCAAGCTCAAGGCGCATGTCGACGCCATCGACTTCGCCGCCCGCCACCCGGACTTTGCTGCCAGTGATGAAGCCCGCACCACCCACTGGCGCTGTGGCAGTGACATTGCCCACAGCCTGCAACTGGCCGGGTTCAAGGGGCAGTTCCGCATGCTCACCGATCCGTTATGCATGGGGCCGGTGCGCGACCTGCCCAGTGAAGATTTCCGCGCGATGCGCAGTGCCTTTATCAGCCAGGCCTTTGCCCTGGACGCTGCTGAAGTAACCCACCGCGTCAATGATGAATACGACCACCTGCAAGCCCTGGCCAGCGCCGCTCACAGCGTGCTGTGGTGCGAAGCGGACGCCTATGATCAGCTGTTTCTGGTCCGCGCGCTGGCCGGTCTTGAGCGTGCGCCGAAAAAGCTCGAGCTGATCGAGGTTGACCGTATTCCGGGTGTCGAACGCTTTATCGGCATCGGCCAGCTGGCGCCCGATGTATTGGCGTGGTTGTGGCCCCAACGACGCTTGATCGATGACGCAGCGGTGCAACTGGCCCGACAGGCCTGGGCGGCTTACTGCGACAGCTCGCCGGTCAAGCTTGCGCAACTGGCTCACGGCAACCACCCGGCCCTGCCCTTTCTCGCCCCGGCGTTACTGCGTCAGCTACAGGAATTGCCGGGCATTGAGGATGGCCTGTCACTGACTGAACGCTTGTCGCTGCGCTACATCGCCGAGGCCGGGCCGGTGCCGTTCGGCCGGGTGTTCGCCGAACTGATGGCCAAGCGTGAGCCGCTGCCGTTCCTGGGCGACATGATGTTCCACGCGCTGTTGCGGCCATTGATCGACGGCCCGACCCCCTTGCTGATAGAAACCGCAACCGAGCGCGACTGGCCGCGCCGCGAACTGGCATTGACGCCACTGGCGCACCAAGTGCTGGGCGGCGAGGCTTATTGGTTGGACCACGCCGGGCATGAGCGCTGGGTCGGCGGCGTGTGCCTCAAGCCTGGCCAACCGCATTGGGCACTGGCCCACGACAGCCTGCCGGTGTGGCGCACCTGAGGCCGGCTCAGCGCTTGGGCGATAAACCGACGGCGCACGCCATCACTGCCGGGTCGCCCAGGTAAACGCTACGCGCAGCCGTCGAGGGTGCAGCGACCCGGCTGTCGACAGCGCGCAACATCGGTCGCTCAACCGTCGGCAGACTATGCAGGGGGTCGACAATCTCCATGCAGCGGCGCAGGGAGTTGAAATCCGGCGACTGCGACAGCGACAGGTGCAAGGTCTGGCTCACCGACACCGACACCACCGAGCTCTGTGCGCATTGCCCGTCGTAGATCAGCGTATGGCGAATCAATGGGTTGTCATGGCAGTACTTCAACAGGTTGACCTGCCGCGAACGCACCAGCGCCGTATTGATGATCAACAGGTCGAATGCCACGCAACCGGAGCGCGTCAACGCCTGCAATTCGTCGAACGAACTCAAGGGGGCGATGCGGTGGTAGCCCAGCTGGTTGAGCATTTTCTCCAGCTTGATCCGCTGCAGCAGGTCTGCATCGGCAATCAGAAGGCGTAAGGCTTTATTGGACATAGGGTAAACCTGACAGTTGGGCATCAGCGTCGATCATTCAACGTCGAACACGGTAACTGTCGGGGCTCGAACATGCCTTTAAGGCGATTCTGAAACGGGCACTGCACGCTTTTAAGAATCGCCTCAAAGCCCTCGCACTCACCCGCCCCTACCATGGCTGCGTTCCCACACGTTGCCATGGAATTTTTGTGTTCATGTTTTTACTCAGAATGATGCTGCTGGCCGGCGGGCTGCTGGTGCTCGCGCCACCGCCAGCCAGCGCGGCGCTGAAGATCGAAGGCACACGCCTGATTTATTACGGCCAGGACAAGGCCGCCGGCATCAGCGTGGTCAACCCGGCCTCACAGCAAGTGGTGGTGCAAACCTGGATCACCAGCGAGGACGAATCAGCCGACAGCCCCGTGCCGTTTGCTGCCACCGAGCCGTTGGTGCAGTTGGGCGCCGGCGAGCATCACATGCTGCGCATCTTGTATGCCGGTGAAGGCCTGCCCGCCGATCGCGAATCGCTGTTCTGGCTCAATATCATGGAGATTCCGCTCAAATCCGCCGACCCCAACAGCGTGCAGTTTGCGATACGCCAACGGCTCAAGCTGTTCTATCGGCCACCGGCGCTCAAGGGTGGCTCGGCCGAGGCGCTGCAGCAGCTGGTGTGGAGCAGCGATGGGCACAGTGTCAGCGTTTACAACCCCAGTGCGTTTCACCTGTCACTGGTGAACCTGCAAACCGACAGCCTGGCACTCAGTGATTATCTGTTGCTCAAGCCCCACGCGCGCAAAACCCTCAGTGCGTCCAGCCCTGTGCCCAAAGGCACCACCCTCCATTTCACCGAAATCACCGATATCGGTTTGCAAGCCCGTCATAGCACGGCGCTCAACTGATAGATCGCGGGGTACTTGCACCAATGTCACTGATCAAACGTTTATTGCCGATGCTGGTATGGGCCTGCGCGGTGCTGCCCGCCACCAGCTATGCGCTGGCCTGCCGTGAAGACGGCACCGGCTCGATTATCACCCAGGAGGCGCTGGGCACCGCGCTGGCGGTTGCCGCCGATGCGCCCAACGGCACGATTATCTGGGAGTCCGGGCCGCGCTCTACCAATGTGATCTGCGCGGACGACTACAAAGTTGGCCGCGAGGAAGTGTACTTCTACGTCAACCCGGCCAGCGTGAGTATCGGCACCGGGATCCGCGTGGGCATTCGTTATAACAACCAGCCGATTACGCAAAGCACCGGCAAGGTCGGCACCGGATTTTTCTCCGACCGAGGCTGCACCTCCAACTGCATCGGCTGGGACAAGGCACGCTTTACCCTCAACTTCAGCGTGTTCATCGAGAAGTTCGACCCCACACCTCCCAGCGGCCAGGCCAGCACCCTGACCTCCTACCGCGTGTTCCAGCTGGACGGCGTGCGCGGGCTCAACTCGCGGCCCAACAGTAACTTCAACTATGTGGTCACGGGCATGAACAACATCCGTTTCGTGCCCTGCAGCCCCGAACTGACCATCAGCCCCAGCGTGATCAACTTCCCCACGCCGTCGCGCAAGGCGTCAATCGGTGAAGTCGCCAGCAGCGCGAATTTCAGCTTGAACCTGCGCAAGGGCTGCGATACGCCGTATACCGTCAGCGCCAGTTTCGCCACCACGCCGGGTGGTGGCAGCGTGATCAATGGCTTGCTGGTGCCGGACAACAACAGCTCGGTGGGCATCGCTTTGTCACGCGCCGAAAGCCAGCAGCAGTTGCCCTTCAACAACTGGTTCACCCTGCAAGAGCTGATGGGGATGGGCCAGAGCCACGATGAGTTTCGCGCCGACCTCAAGTGGCGCACCTTGCCGATCCCTGGCGCGTTCGACGCCGCCGTGGTGGTGGATATGTATTACAAGTAAGCACTTGATCAAGCAGGCCATTTTTAAGGATCGTCTTATGCCAGGCACGAAGGCGCACGCTTAAAGTCTGCCGATGCGATTGAAAAGTTACCTGCTCCAGATCAACCCCGTCCTCTCCCGACCCGAAGCAGCCAGAAGGCTGCTTCGTATTTTTGCGAGCGTGCTGCTCGTGGGCATCCTGAGCGGGGTCTATACCTTTCTGCTGTCGACCTTCAACAACGACATCTCCCAGCGCCGCGGCTACATGAGCAGCGCCATCGCCGAAGCCCATACTTTTTTCACCAACCGCGAGGCGCTGCTGCAAAGCCTGAGCCTGTCGGCGGTGCGCAAACAGTCCAGGCTCTACCCCTCCTCCGAGGAAGAACAACACCTGGAACTGGGCAACACACCCGGCAACCAGTGGAGCATCTGGCTGACCGCACGCATGCGCGACTACCTCAAGGCCAAGCAGCTCAACCTGCTGTATGTGAACGCCGGCCCCAGCCCACAGGTGACGCGGCTGTACGACGCCACCGCGCAGGTACTGCCGATTTCCAAGTGCATGCTCAACCGCCTCAAGGCCCTGCAGCACAGCGACCCGGCCACACTTAACGAGTTGTGGCTGAGCGACAACACCGAAGGCCATTCGCACCTCTACATTTTCATCCGCCTCGACGAGCGCGACCCTGAGTCCGGCTGGCTGGGCCTTGAGATGGAAAGTCGTGAAGTGTCTTCAACCCTCAGCGACCAAAGTGCCGGTGAGTTCATGATGCTCAACTCCCAGGGCATGTTGGTGTTTACCAACAGCACCGACACCCAGCTCAAGCAACAACATTTGCGGCCCGGCGAAGAAAGCTTTTTCGGCTTTGTCGGCAACGGTTTGCTGCCCGACCACCTGGTGATTCGCAAGCACTTGAAGTCTTCGGAATGGCAACTGATGTATTCCATCGACCTGCGCGCGGTGGTCACCGGCCTGTGGAAACAGCTGCTCGGCTCGCTGCTGTTCTGCCTGATGAGCCTCACGCTGATCTGGCTGGTGATGCGCCGCGTCGACCAGCGTTTCATTATTCCGTCGATCCATCGCATCCAGGCGTTGATCGAAAGCGAAGCCTTTGGCCGCGATGTGATTCAGATCGCGCCCGTGGCCCTTTGCGTGCTGCGCCGCACCGACGGCCAGGTGGTGCTGGAAAACACCCTGGCCCAGCAATGGTTGGGCAACGGCCCGGAGCGCGAGGCACTGCGGGCCGGCTGGATCGAGCAAGCCTTCGCCCAAGGCCCATGCGAACGCAGTGATTACTTTGAAACCATCGACGGCCGCCACCTGTACCTGAGCAGTGCCCCCACCCGCTATAAAGGCGAGGACGTGCTGTTTTGCGCGTTCAGCGATATCAGTGCGCGCAAGCAAGTCGAAGCAGCGCTGGAAGAAGCACGCCACTCGGCGGACGCTGCCAACGCCGCCAAGACCCTGTTCCTGGCAACCATGAGCCATGAAATCCGCACGCCGCTGTATGGCGTGCTCGGCACCCTCGAATTGCTGGCGCGCACGCAACTGGATGCCCAGCAAAGGGACTACCTGCACGCCATCGAAGGCTCGTCGTCGACCTTGTTGCAGTTGATCTGCGATGTGCTCGATGTGTCGAAGATCGAAGCCGGGCAGCTGGCGCTGGAAATGAGCGAGTTTTCACCGCTGGATCTGGTCCACGAAATCATTCAGGGCTATGCCGCAGCCGCCCAAGGTAAGGGCTTGCAGTTGTATGCCTGCTTCGACCCGAAGCTGCCCGAAAGGTTGATCGGCGACGTGACGCGCATTCGCCAGATTCTGAATAACCTGCTCAATAATGCGGTGAAGTTCACCGACTACGGCCGCGTGGTATTGCGGGTAAAGGTACTGGGCCGTGACGGTGAACGCTCCAGCCTGTTGTGGCAGGTCTCGGACACCGGCAAAGGCATCGCCCAGGAAGACCAGGCGATGATTTTCGAACCGTTTTACCAGAGTGAAGGCAACACCAATGTGGTCGCCGGCACCGGCCTGGGCCTGCCGATCTGTCAGCGCCTGACCGAATTGATGAACGGCAACATCCGCATGGTCAGCGAGTTGGGCCTGGGCAGCAGTTTCAGCCTGATCCTGCCGCTGGAAGAAGCGCCGACCACGCCGATGACCGCGCTGTTGGCCGAGACCATCTATGTAGCGTCGCCGATCCCGGAACTGGCCAACTCCGTCAGCGGCTGGCTGCGCCGCTGGGGTGCCAGGGCCCAGGCCGGCCTGCCGACGTTGCCGGACACGCATCTGCTGCTGCAAGTGCACCCCGGCAGCGTCGACCCATTGCTGGCGCCCGAATGGCCGGGGCCGGTGATTCACGTGAGCAGTAATGCCTGCACCGCCGTGGAAGCCGAGGCCGGCGCCTGGCACGTCAACCTCAACCACCTGGGTGCGATTCATCAGGCCGTGAGCCAGGCGCAAGGGCTGTGGGTGGCCCGTGCCGATGAGCAAACACGCCAGCGCGACCTGAACAAACTCAACCTGCACTTGCTGGTAGCCGAGGACAACATCATCAACCAGCTGATTTTGCGTGACCAACTCGAAGAACTCGGCTGCACCGTGGAGCTCGCGGCCGATGGTCAGGAAGCGTTGCAGCTGTACACCGCCGGTAGCTTCGACGTGGTGTTGACGGACGTGAACATGCCCCACATCAACGGCTATGAACTGGCACGCGAACTGCGCCGCCAAGGCTGCCCGTTGCCGATTATCGGGGCCACCGCCAACGCCATGCGCGGCGAGGCCGACCTGTGCCTGGCCGCCGGCATGAACCATTGCCTGGTCAAACCCTTTGCGTTGCGGGCTCTATTCAACTCCCTGGCGCCTTATGCACGGATCACCCATGAAGCCCCTTAGTATTTTGATTGTTGAGGACCATCCCCTGCAGCACATCTACCTGCAGCACTTGCTCAGTGAGTTGGGGGATTTCAGGCTGGAAACCGCCGAGGACGGCAAAGAAGCGCTGGAGCGTTTACGCCAGCGCGATTTCGACCTGGTACTGACCGACCTGCTGATGCCCGGCATGGACGGCGTGCAATTTATCCAGTGCCTGGCCAACTTGCGCAGCAAGCCGGCCCTGGCGATCATGAGCGCCGCCTCGCGGCGCATGCTGATGGCAGCCAGCCTGGTGGCGAAAAACCTCGATGTGGAAGTGATCGGGCTGATCTCCAAGCCCGTTAACGCCGAGGCCTTACGCAATCTGGTCGATCAGCTCAGGAACACGGTGCGCAAGCCCTCCCCCGAACTGCCCGAGCACATGGACATCGACCGCCATACGCTGGTGCAGGCCATGAGCAGCGGCCAGTTGCAGGCCTGGTTCCAACCGAAAAAGTCCCTCGCCAACGGGCGTATCGTCGCCGCCGAAGCCCTGGTGCGCTGGATGCACCCCGAGCAAGGCGTGATGCTGCCGGCCGCGTTCCTGCCGGCGATCAAGGCCTTCGAGCTGGAAGAACGGCTGTTGTGGCTGGTACTCAAACAGGCGATTCACGCCCAGGAGCAGTGGCGCCAACGCGGCTATGAAATCCCGGTGGCGATCAACCTGCCCACCCACCTGCTCAATAGCCATGACCTGGCGGACCGCCTGCTGGAGTTTGTGCTGCACCACGACGGCATTCCCGGAATGATCTGCTTCGAGTTGATGGAATGCTCGGTGCCACAGGACATCAGCAACTTCTACGCCGGAGCCTGCCGCTTGCGCATCAAAGGCTTCGGCTTGTCCCAGGATGATTTTGGCAAGGGCTACAGCTCATACCTCAACCTCGTCTCAACACCGTTTACCGAACTGAAGATCGACCAGGCATTGGTGCAGGGCAGCCATGACAACGAAGGCATCGCCCAGGCGCTGGCGAGCATCATCGCGCTGGGCCGCAAGCTCGGCCTGACAGTGGTCGCCGAAGGTGTGGAAACGCCAGCGCAATTGGCGCTGCTGCGCAAAATCGACTGCAATCAGGTGCAGGGTTTCCTGATCTCCCACGCGGTGTCTTCGGACCAATTTCAGCAACTACTGAACAATGATGGCCCCGCGACATCTCACTAGCTGGAGGCCCCGGATTATTTGCCCTTTATAAAGCGCAAGCTCCATCCAGTGCCGATTTGTCCTGCGCCTGCGGAAACCCCTGATGAAGCACAACAACGCGATACTCGAAGCCTTTACCCGCAGCTCCGTACGCTTGAACAAAGGCCTGATGGTGCTGATTGGAATCGCGTTGCTGCTGCTCCTCACCAACTACTGGTCATTGCAACGCGGGATCGAAACCCGTTATGGCGCAACACGCTTTCATTTTGCGCGGCTAATGGAAAACCTCAGCGAGCAGCAAACCTATCTCAAGAGCTTGACGCACCCAGGCATCCAGGCCGAATTGCTGCGGGCGACCAGCGTGCAGGTCAGCCTCAAGAGCCGAATGGTCGAGAACCGCCGCACGTTATATGAAGGCCAGAAGTACTCGTTTTCGGTACCGTTCGACGTCAAGTTCGATGAGCAGCAGGTCGGCGTAGCTGCCCGGCCACCGATTTTTGCCCTGGGCGCGCACCTGACCAGCTACTACAGCGCCTTCTGGTCTTCGTCACCGTACGAGGCACCGCAAACTTTTCTGTTCAATCGCCAGACCCACTACACCATCACCATTCCCTCCGTGGGCTATCAGCGTCGCGAAAGCACTGAAGAGACCGGCAACCAGGTGGCGCTGGTCAATGCTGTGCAGCAAAGCCTTGCGCAGACGCCACAGGTACTGGAGCAGGATTGGGTGTACTGGAAAGCAGGGCCGGAGCCCGAGCACTTGCTGGCCTACATTGGCCTGTCACTCGACGGCCAGGGCCAGACGGTGATCGGCACCCTGCTCGACCTGTCGCAGGTCGACGATGTGCAGCGCGCGCTGGATCACTCCGCGTTTGATCGCTTCACCTTGTTTGCGCCCGACGGCACCCGTTTGGTAGGGCCAGCCACCGAGCCGTCGCTCAGCAATGGCGTGCACTTCACGGTCCATGGCTTTGAATTCAAGATTACCCAGGCTGGCGACCGGCCCTGGAGCGCAGTCTATGGCCTGAACTACTCGCACTTCTTCCACTCGGCCTTATGGCCATTGAGCACCCTGGCGCTGCTGCTGGTCAGCCTGATAACCCTGGGCTGGGCCGGCAGCCGCTGGTACCGGCGCCAGGTGATCAGTCCGGCGCGCCTGGCCCACGAACGCATCGCCGAAAGCGTGGCGTTCAGCCGCGTGATCATCGACACCGCGCCCACCGGCTTGTGCGTGGTGCGGCGCAGCGACGGCAAGGTGCTGATCGAAAACCAGCGCGCCCAGCAGTGGCCGGGCACCGCACGTCTGGTGGCGGCCATGGCCGGTCAACACGACGGCGTCGAGAACGGCGAAAGCCACTTGGAGATCGAAGGCCGGCACCTGCAAATCGGCTTCGTGTCGACCCGTTATCAGGCCGAGGACGTGCGCCTGTATGCCTTCAACGACATCACCCGGCACATCGAAGACGCCCAGGCGCTGGAAGAGGCACGTCACGCCGCCGATACCGCCAACGAGGCCAAGACGTTGTTCCTGGCGACCATGAGCCATGAGATCCGCACCCCGTTGTATGGCGTGCTCGGCACCCTGGAATTGCTCGGCCTGACCGATCTGGATCCGCATCAGAAGACTTACCTGCACACCATTCAACGTTCGTCCGCCACGCTGTTCCAGCTGATCAGCGATGTGCTGGATGTGTCGAAGATCGAGTCCGGGCAAATGGCAATAGAAGCCGTGGACTTCTGCCCGCTGGACATGCTCGAAGACACCTTGCATACCTACGCCGCTTTCGCCCAGCGCAAGGGTCTGCAACTTTACAGTTGCATCGACCCGCAGTTACCGGACTGCCTGATGGGCGACCCGATGCGCATTCGCCAGATCCTCAATAACCTGGTGAGCAACGCGATCAAGTTCACCGACATCGGGCGCGTGGTGATTCGTGCCCGGGTGATGGCGCTGGACGCCGAGCATGTCGACCTGGAATGGCAAGTCACCGACTCCGGCGTCGGCATTCCCGAAGCGCAGCAGGCCAAGCTGTTCGACCTGTTTTACCAGGCGCCGGACACCGCCAGCGAAGGCGGCGCCGGGCTGGGACTGCCCATTTGCCGCTGGCTGGCGCAGATGATGGACGGTGAGATACGGGTGGTCAGCGAGCCGGGGCTGGGCAGCAGCTTTACCCTGAAAATGCGCCTGCCGCTGTGCTGCGGCACGCTGACCAACCTGCCGCCGATCGAACCCAGCCCGACGCCGGTGTACGTGCAGGCGCCGGTGCGCGAACTGGCGCAGTCGATGAGTGACTGGCTCAATCGGCTAGGCATCGCAGCGGCCTTGGCGGCGACCACCCAGGAAAAAGACAGCCGCCACGCGGTGCTGGTGGACCTGCTGCCCAGCGAGCCCGCCAAGCCATGGGGCGGCCAACGCGTGCTGTGCCTGCCGGGCGCACACAGCCCGCCGCTGCACACGGCGCAAGGTTGGGTGGTCGACCTGCACGATGTGCGCAGCATCGCCAGCACCGTGTCCCTGGCGCAGCACGGCAAGCATGAGCAACCCGCAGCGGCCCGGCCACAAAGCATCGGGCAGTTGGGCTTGCGCATCCTGGTGGCCGAGGACAACCCGGTCAACCAGGCGATCATCAAGGAACAGCTCGAAGCGCTCGGCTGTTCGGTGAGCCTGGCCGCCAATGGCGAGCAGGCGCTGCAACAGTGGCAACCCCAGGCATTTGACCTGGTGCTGACCGACGTGAATATGCCGTTGATGAATGGCTATGAACTGGCCAGGACCTTGCGTGAGCATGACCCGCACCTGCCGATTATCGGCGTGACCGCCAACGCCATGCGCGAGGAAGGCGTGCGCTGCCTGGCGGTGGGCATGAACGCCTGGATCGTCAAGCCGTTAAGCCTGCAAACCCTGCGCGGGCAGTTGATCAAGCTGTGCAAGGTCAAGCCGGCGCCGGAGCCTGCCACTGCGTCCTGCGACGACAGCGTGCAGCTGTCGGACAAGATGCGCCCGCTGTTCATCAGCAGCGTGCAGCAGGACTTGCAGCGTATCGATACCGCCCTGACGCAACGTGATGCCCACGGCCTGGGCCAATTGCTGCATTCGGTCGCCGGCGCCCTGGGCGCAGTCCAGGCGCTGAACCTGGCCCAAGCGTGCATCGAACTGGAAAGCGCACTTAACCGCGGCAGCCTCGACACGGCACTTGAACTCAAGGTGAAGGCGGTGATGCAGCGTCTGTCGGCCGTTCTGGAAACTCTCCAGCCCGGGCACTCTTCACTCACTTGAACTGGCACTACGGACGGCCCTTTATGAAAAAATTCAACGTGGTAATCGCGGACGATCACCCGATCGTATTGCTGGGTGTTCGCGAGTTGGTAGAGCGCGACACACGCTTCCAGGTGGTCGGCGAGGCCGTGTGCTCGGCCGGCCTGATCGCGCTGTTGCAGCACCAGGGCGCCGACATTGTGATCACCGACTACAACATGCCGGGCGACTCGCCCTACGGCGACGGCCTCAAATTGGTGGAGTACCTCAAGCGGCATTTTCCGCAGGTGCAGATCCTGATCCTGACGATGATTTCCAATCACTTGATCCTCACCCGCCTGCAAGAGCTGGGTGTGGTCGGCATCATCCAGAAAAGCCAGTTGCACACCGAGATTCAATTGGCGCTCAAGGCGATCGCCCAGCAGAGCGCCTATCGCAGCCTGGAACCGCCAAAAACCTCGGTGATCGAGACCCTTACGGCTATTGACGAGCGCTTTACCAGTTTGTCGCCCAAAGAGTTCGAGATCTTGCGCTTATTTATTTCCGGCATGAGCGTCAGTGATATTGCGCGCAGCCAGAATCGCAGTTCAAAGACCATCAGCGCGCAAAAGATCTCGGCCATGCGCAAACTTGAAGTGAGCAGTGACCAGGACCTGCTCGCTTATTGCCTGGCACGTAACATTTTCAACTAACCGACAACTAGCAAGCCATTTAAAACAATGGCTTCGCCCTTTATTTACTGAGTATTCACACGCCCTTGCACCGCTCTAAACCGTCCGTTCCCTGACTTATAAGAATCGTCTTATTCGCTCGCTTGCCCTCGCCGCTTATTCTCCTCTCGCAGTTCAACAACAGCATTTTCCAACTAACACTAACGGACATCATCATGAAGAAGTTTTCCCTGGCTGTTATCGCCTCGGCCATTATCGCCGCTTCCGGCAGCGCATTTGCCGTCGACCCGGCACCGACGCCGACCCTGGGCGGCAGCGGTAAAATCACCTTCACCGGCGTGATCAACAACGATGCCTGCTCGGTCGACGGCGCCAACTCCGACCGCACCATTTCGGTGGACATGGGCAACGTGTCGATCAAGGACATGGGCACCGCCGAAAACCCAACCGCAGGCCGTGTCACCGCCAAAGACTTCAACCTGAACGTCAACTGCAACCAGGGCACCAAAGTCGCGATGATCTTTGACGCCAACAACGGCGGTTCGGGCCTGGTCACCGGCAAAAAAGTCCTGGCCCTGAACCCGGGTTCGGCCACTGCACAAAACGTCGGTATCGCCCTGCTCGACAGCAAAGGCAGCCTGATCGACCTCAGCTCTTCCAGCACCGCGCGCATCGAAAGCACCATGCACGGCGCCGGCACTACTGGCGGCGACGCCACCCTGAGCTTCGCGGCCGCCTACGTCACCACCGCAGCCGCCGGTTCGTCCACCGCCGGTCGCGGTGATGCCACCCTGCCGTTCATCCTGCAATACGAATAACTCGGCGCCCCAGGCACCGAACGCGCGAGGCCCTGCGGCCTCGCCATTGTCTTTTGATTACACCGGATAACCCTCATGCCGCCTCGTTCTATCGCCGCATGCTTGGGGCTACTGGGCTTGCTTATGGCTGCCCAGGCCGCCGCCAGCATTTCGTTGAATGCCACCCGCATCGTGTTTGATGGCGACCACAAGGAAGCCAATATCACCGTGCGCAACGGCAACCAGGATGTGTTGATTCAATCCTGGGTCGACATGAACGACGCCAGCGCCAGCCGCGCGCCGTTTGCCGTCACCCCGCCATTGGCGCGGGTGTTCGCCAAGGAACAACAATTGCTGCGCATTCTGTACGAAGGCAAAGGCATGCCCACGGACCGCGAGTCGGTGGTGTGGCTCAACGTGCAGGAAATCCCCAAGGCCAGCGCCGCCGAGAACACCTTGCAGTTGGCCATCCGCCAGCGCATCAAGATTTTCTACCGCCCTGCCGGCCTTACCGGCAGCGCGCTGCAAGCGCCTGCGCAACTTGAATGGACACTGGCCAAACACGCCGGCCAGACCCTGCTGCAGGTGAAAAACCCGACGCTGTATCACGTGTCCATGGCCGACATCAAAGTACAGTCGGTGCTGGCCAGCGACTCCACCATGATTGCGCCTGGCGAGCAAAAACAGTTCCCGATCGCAGCAGCCATCGCCAACGGCCCGGTGCAACTGTCGTTTTCCAGCATCAATGACTATGGCGCGCAGAACCACTACAGCGCGCCCCTGTCGAGCGGCGCTGCGCTACCTGCGCACGCGACTGAATCGCGCCTCAAACCCTAAGTAGCTTCTCTAACCCACAGGCTCACTTCGCGTGCGTGTTTGCGTGCCCGGCTGTCCGTCAATCAGGGATGTCATAGGTCTTCGCATGTCTTTTCTTTCCAGCAACAGGCCCGCACGTGGCGTACTGAAGTTGAAGACGCTGTCGCTCGCGATGGCTGCCAGCCTGCCGACCTGGGCGGTGGCCGATGACGCAGCGCAAAGCTTCAACACCACGTTCCTGCAGGGCTCGCAGTCGCCAGTCGATTTGCAGCAACTACTCTCAGCCAACAGCGTGCTGCCGGGCAATTACCGGGTCGACCTGTACAGCAACGAAGTGCTGGTGGGCCGGCGTGATATCGACTTCAAGCGCAACCCGAAAAACGGCCGGGTCGAAGCCTGCCTGACCCTCGACCTGCTCAAGCAATTGGGCGTCGACATGGGCCGATTGCAGGCCGAAGGCAAACTCGACCCGCAACAACCGCAAGAGTGTTATGCCCTCGCGGACATGATCGAAGACGCCAGCGTGCGTTACGACAGCAGCCGCCTGCGCCTGTTGGCAAGTATTCCGCAAGTGGCCATGCAGCGCGGCTTGCGCGGGTATGTCGACCCAGAGTTGTGGGACGACGGCGTGCCGGCCGCGTTCATCAACTACCAGCTCAACAGCAGCCGCACCGCCGGCGACTATAAAACCCGCATCGCCAATAACCTCGGGCTGCGCAACGGCATCAACCTGGGCGCCTGGCGCCTGCGCAACGAATCGAACATGAGCAGCGGCACCGACCGCTCGAACACCTTCACCAGCAACCGCACCTACGTGCAGCACGACGTGACCGCGATCAAGGGCCAGTTCAGCGCCGGTGAGATTTTCTCCGACACCGACCTGTTCGACAGTGTGCGCTATCGCGGCCTCAAACTGGCCTCCGACGACGGCATGCGTGCCGACAGCGAGCGCGGCTACGCGCCGGTGATTCGTGGCGTGGCGCAGACCAACGCGACCGTAGAGATCCGCCAGAACGACTACATCCTCTACACCGCCAACGTTGCGCCCGGCCCGTTCGAGATCAACGACATCTACCCCAGCGGCTCCAACGGCGACTTGCAAATCACCGTGATCGAAGCCGACGGCAGCCGGCGGGTGACGATGCAGGCGTTTTCCAGTTTGCCGATCATGGTGCGTGAAGGTCAGGTCAAGTACAGCCTCTCGGCGGGCACGTTCAAGAGCAATGCCGACGGCCTGGGGAGCCCACGCTTTCTCAGCGGCACGCTGGCATATGGCTTGACCAGCAACCTCAGCGGCATCGTCGGCCTGCAAGCCAGCGAGGACTACAGCGCGCTGTCGATCGGCGCTGGCAGGAACACTGCGTTCGGCGCCTTCTCCCTGGATACCACGCACTCGTCCAGCAAAGCGCGCGGGCAAACCCACCAGGGCAGCAGCGTGCGGGCGTTGTACGCGAAGACCTTTGCCGGCACCGACACCAACTTCACCCTGGCCGCCTACCGTTACTCCACCGAGGGCTACCGCACCCTCACCGACCACGTGGAAGACAACAGCGAAGACGTGCGCGTGCGCACCGGCCATTCAAAAACCCGTACCGACCTGACCATCAACCAGAGCCTGGGACGTAACAGCGAGTTTGGCAGCCTGTACGTCAACGCCAGTGACCAGCGCTATTGGAACCGTGGCGGCTCGCGCAGTTTGTCCGCCGGCTACACCGGCAATTGGGGCGACCTGAGCTACAACCTTGGCGTGACGCGCACCCAGCAAATCGTCACCTATGGCGAGCCCAGCAGCGACACCCAAGTGAACCTGTCCGTCTCATTCCCACTGGGCAGCCAGGCCCGTGCGCCGCGAGCCTTTGTCACTACCAGCCATCAGCGCGGCGACACCACCACGCAAGCGGGTATCAACGGTTACGTCGCCGATACCAGTGACACCTTCTATTCGGTGCAGGCGGGCCATAGCGATACCAGCGGCGACTCCGGCTCGGTGAATATCAACAGCCGCACCTCTATGGCGGATGTGAGCCTGGGTTACAGCCAGGGTCAGGGCTACAACTCGCAGAACCTCAACCTCGCCGGCTCCGTGGTGGCGCACGCAGGTGGCGTCAACCTGGGGCAGACCGTCAGCGAAACCTTCGCCCTGGCTGAAGTGCCGGGTATCTCGGGGGCTAAAATCGGCAGCTACAGCGGCGTCGAGACCGGCTACAACGGCTATGCGGTGATCCCCACGGCGCAACCTTACCGGGTGAACTGGATCAGCCTGGACACCCGCGACCTGGGCGGCGATGTGGAAATCACCAACGCCACCCAGCAACTGGTGCCGCGCCGTGGCGCTATTGTAGTTGCGCGTTACAGCGGCACCACCGGGCGACGGGTGTTGTTCGAGCTGTTTGATGCGCAGCACAAGCCATTGTCGTTCGGGGCTTCGCTGGAAGACTCGGCAGGTAAGCAACTGGCGATTGCAGATCCGAACGGGAATGCGCTGGCGCTGGTGGAGCAGGATCAGGGCACGCTGATCATCAAGTGGGGCGAGCAGCGCTGCAGTGCAAGCTATGCGCTACCGCCGCAGAACAAGGCGTTGAACTATGAGCGGCAGGCGTTGGTGTGTGGGCCTTGAGGGGTGGTGGCTCGTCTGCTTTTCTGTGGGAGCTGGCTTGCCTGCGATGCAAACACCTCGGTGTATCAGGTAAACCGAGTTGATGCCATCGCAGGCAAGCCAGCTCCCACCTTTGACCGAGTATGGCTCTGCTGCTGACGTTGCTCTGGCCCTTACATCACCAAACCAGCTCCCACATTCGGGATTGATGTATAGCCTGATTAGGCTAAGGTGCTGCCCACACGCTGCCACCGCCGAGACATCCCATGCGCCACCTGATTTTCGCCAGTGTCTGCCTGCTGACCACCGCCCTGACCGGCTGCCAGCAGACCCCGCCGGCCAACGACCAACTCGACGCCGTGCTCTGGACCCAGACCTCCATCGAGCACGAGTTGATCTACCGCCAGCTGTTCGCCAACGCCACCCGCCAACTCGACGTGGCCCTGGCCGACCCGACCTGGGATGCCCTGCCCTTTCCACCCCGCAACCTGAACGGCTTGCCTCCAGCGGTGGTGGTGGATATCGACGAAACCCTGCTGGACAACGTGCCGCTGAACGCGCGCGACATCATTAACAATCAAATCTATTCCTACGATCGCTGGAACACCTGGGTCGACCAGGCCAAGGCCCAGGCATTGCCGGGCGCAGTGGCTTTCCTGCAAGCCGCCGAGCAAAAAGGCATCAAGGTTTACTACCTCACCAACCGCGAACACAGCCAGGTCGCGGCCACTGTCGCCAACCTGCGCCTGCGTGGTTTTCCGGTGACCAGTGACACGCAGGTCCTGGCCGCCAGCACGCCCATCGGCCGTTGCGAAAGCGCCGGCTACGGCAAGACATGTCGCCGTCAGTGGGTCGCCAGCCATGCCCGCGTATTGCTGATGGCCGGGGACTCGCTGGGTGATTTCGTGCAGGCCGAACACAACACCCTTGCCGCCCAACGTAAAGCGGTGGAACCCTATGTGAGCTGGCTGGGGCAGCGCTGGTTCCTGCTGCCGAACCCGAGTTACGGCAACTGGTACAGCGCGCCGTATGGGGATGATGAGAAGTTGCCGTTTGAACAAAAACGCAAGCTCAAACAGCAGGCATTGCAGTTGGAACAATAAGAGGCTGGCTGGTGCTCAGGCTTTGATGTTCTGCCGAATGTTCCAGCCAAACTTCACTGGCCCGCCGTCCTTGGTACCGTCGGCCTTCTGCGGCTGGTAGCTGACGTCGACGCTGGCGAAATTGAGAGCGACGCTGTCATGCACGACGTCGGTGTTGCTTTCAGCATTCGTGCTGTAGGACACCACCATGACTTCCTTCAGGGTCATCACCAGATACTCCACCGGGCTCGCACCGCCGGCCTTGCGTACCACCAACCTGGCCTCGGGGTAATGCTTGCCGCTGGCGCAGGCCATCATCAGGTTGGGGCTGGATTTGTCCAGCGGTTTGGTCAGGTTCAGGTTGGCGATATTGACCTTGCCCGCACCGCCGCCCGTACCGCTGTGCATCGAACCCGACTGCGACATGCCCCACGCCCATTGGGTGATGTCGATCTCGTCGCGATGGGCCTGGTCCCTTGATTCACCCTTGATATCACCCAGCTTCAAAAACATATCGACTGCCATGTTTGCTCCTTGCCTTGGTATGCGTCGGTAGTGACGTGGGGCGCACTTTTCCTCAGCCGCAGCGGTGCGCGCAAGACGCAGAAGGCAGTTAGAGATGCACCCGACGTTAAATGGCGAACCTTCCGACATTCAGCGGCACCGCCTTATCTTTACGCTCTCAACTCCCGCAAAAACAGGAGTTAAGGATGACGGCTTCCCTGCTCAAAGATGGATTCCCTTCGGCCCACCGCACCACGCGTCAGCGGATTGAAAGCAGTATTGATCTGCGCAAGTTGTTCTTCACCATCGATAGCGACCCGGCACTGATTGGCGCGGGCGTGGTGTATATCGATGGCATGTTTAACGTGGTGGTACTGCGCGAGTTTCAGGCGATTTGCAGTGTGCGGCCGATCAAGGTCGTGCTGCGTGAGGCTCCGAAACATGTGGGGCCGGTGGAGTTCAAGCGGATGTTGGAGCATGAGCCGCGAGAGTCGGAATGGGTGGCTGAAGCGCTTGGCACGGCGGTGACCTGTACGGGGGCGATTCTGAGTTGGGTAGTCATTACCAGTGGCGTGATGTTGATGCCCTTTACGGCGGGGACGAGCGCGGTAATTACGTTTATCGGCAAGGCTGCTCTGGCTGCCAGTATGACCCAATGCGCCATCGGGTTAGGTCGAACCAGTGTAGAAGCGTTTGCGCCCCAATACCTTGATCTTCTGGATAACGAAACCTGGTATCAGGCCGTTGTTACGACGCTGGATGCCATTGCATTACTTGGCGTCGCCACTTCTGCCTTGACCACAATCAAAACAATAAACACAGCAACAAGAGTCACTGGCAAACCTCTCAAACAAGTACTCAAAGGTCTGAACCGGCAAGAACGAGCGAGACTGAATGATGAATTGCTCAGGCTTCGTGATCCTCGATTAACCCTAAAAATCCTCAAGGTGAAACAAGCCACCGGCGTATTACCAAAACGAATCAGTGCCACAGAAATGCAACTTGCTACCGCCAATCACATAAAAGACACCTTGGCTGCAACCCTGGGTTTCGCGAGCAGCTCGATGCCAGGAAATATCAAGACGTGGGCTATTGGTATCTACGAGGAAGTCAGCCAGTGAGCAAGCATGTACCAAAAAAAGGTCTTAGCGGATCCGAAAAGGATGAAATATATGAAGATCGCAAAGCCCTGACCTCTGAGGATCGCGCTTACGCATACTTCTATTTTGAGAACCCACAAACGTTCAGGAGACGCTACGCGCTAGTGATTGGCGCCGATCTAATTACCGGCTGCTCCACGATTGCAATGACTGCCGTCTTACTGTTGCTGACCTTTCTCTCCAGACTTCCGGAAGACCTTGCAATTAAGATCTGTTTTCTCGGCAGCATCGCAGCAGGCCTTGTCCTGTTTTTTTCCAAGGCTCAGGTCAACTATGGGCATATCCGCGCGGTATGGATCAGTGTCGGTATTTACTTAATTTGCTTGCTGATATCCCTACCCGCAATTGCGTACCGCCCGCCGCTTTTTCTCTACGCTATGTCACTGCTTAGCCCACTGACCGGCCTGCTGATCCTCAACAGCAACCGCTGCCGCGAACTGCGCCACAAGATGGTCGAAATCCGCCTCAAGCGCGAAGACATCATCGCCACCCTGAAAAAACAGGGCCGCTGGAAATGGTGGTGAGCGCCCTGCCACCTGTATTCGCTCAACGCCCATCAAGCCACGTTCTGCAACCGCCACAACAACTGCTCGCCACTCATCGCCGGCGCATACACATACCCCTGGCCCACCCTGCAGCCCATCGCCAGCAATTGCCGCTGCTGCTCCTGGGTTTCGATACCTTCCACCACCACGCTCATGCCCAGGCTATCGCCCAGCGCCAGGGTGCTGTGGATCACCGCGCAGCAGCGTGGGTCGGCGGTCATGCCGCGCACAAACTCGGCATCCAGCTTGATCTCGTTGAACGGCAGCTGACACAGCCGTTGCAAGGATGAAAACCCGGCGCCGAAGTCATCCAGGGACAGGTTGCAACCGAGCATGCGCAAACGCATCAGGCACGCCAGGCTGCTCGCCGAGGCTTCCAGCATGCCGCTTTCGGTCAGCTCGAAAGTCACGCTGGAGCGCGGTGCCTTGAACGGCGCCATGACGTCTTTGATCTTCAAACTCAACCCGCCCTGAGCCAGCTGCTGAGCGTGCAGATTGAACGCCAGGTTCAAGGTCATGCCTCTTGCCCTGACGTGTTGTTGCAGGGTCAAGGCCTGGTGCATCTGTGCAAACAGCAATGGGTCGAGCAGCCCGCAACGCTCCAGCACCGGCATGAAGGCCATTGCCGGTAACAAACCGTAAAGCGGGTGCTGCCAGCGGCTCAACACTTCCACGCCGATCATCTCGTTGGTCCACAGGCTGAATTTGGGCTGGTAGTACGCGTGCAGCTGGCCGGCAGCTAATGCGTCGCATACTTGCGCCTGAGTAAACAATGGCAACGCAGGTGAAACCGCAGGCACGATCCCCCCAACAGGCTGATGACGATGCAATACCTCTTCGAGCTGATTGAGGGTCGCCAGCTTTTCGACATGGCCAAGCAAACACACGCCGAGCAGGCTGGTGAACTGTTGCAGGGCTTGGCTGATCCCGGTCGGCTGATGGCCGCTGACAATCACGCCATGCAGCCACCCTCGTTGCGCGGCATGTTGCAAAAACTCCAGCCCATCCATGCCGGACATGGACAAGTCGCACAGTACGACATCCACCCCGTGAACGCTTTCCAGGAGGGCCAAGGCTTCAATGGCATGCGTCGCCTCGATCACCGCATGCCCCAACCGTTTGAACCGGCTCACGACGACGGCGCGCTGAGAGGCTTGCTCCTCAAGGATCAGGACGCGTAAAGGCTGGCTCGTCATTGGCGTGGGCTCGTGGGTGGTGGACCCAACGATTGTCTAAAACTGCCCGGAAAAAGCGCGGATGTTTAATCCTTTATGAACGTAGGATATTTCTCAAAATACTAACTCCCGGCCAAAGGCAGCGGATCGGTTCAACGCTATCCGCCGCCTCAGGGTTTGCTACACCGGCTTGCCCATCAACGGGTCACTGATGCTATGCGCCCCCGTCTCAACCCGCCCCGCCACCCGGCGCACCCAGCCATGCTCATTACGCACGGTGAAGTCATACCAGCCACCGCTCGGCTGACGGGAGAATGTGCGTTGCTGCGAGCTGTGGCCAGCAATCTCCAGCAGCCATGGGCCTTGATGGGTGTAAGGGCAGCGCTTGATCGTCACCGAGGCCGGATGCTTGCTGGGGTTGATCACTGTCAGTTGCACGCTATCGCCTTGATAAGCCACTGACAGTTCGGGTTCGCGGCGTTGCAGATCACCCTTGAATGATCGGTGAAAGCCGTTCGGCCCCAATAGCCACAGGTCATAGCCGCCAGCCACTGGCCAGGTATCACTGAGGTGCTGTTCGGCGCCAACGGTGTAGCGCCGCGGGATGTCTTCCAGGTGCAGTCGGTCGTAGACGTGGAAGACCGCGCCCTGTTCGCCATGGTTGAAGAAGTTCAACGTCAGCTCACCGGCGCGACGATCAACGTCACCTTCGACGTTCAACTGGTATGGCAACGCACGGGATGGCCGAGCCATGCGCGCCTGATGCGGCGCCTGTTGCCGACCTTCAGCAGGCACCACAACCTGGGCCAGTTGTTCCTGGCGCTGGCGCAGCAAATCCGCCGCCCGGCGGGTGGTTTCATGCAGTGGCGGCAACAACTCGGTGTTGGGGTTGACGAAGTTGAACGCCGAGGTGAGGTCGCCGCATACGGCGCGTCGCCAGGCGCTGATATTGGGCTCGCGCACCTGGAAGCGCTTCTCCAGAAATTGCAGCACCGAGGTGTGATCGAACGCCTGGGAGTTGACCCAACCGCCGCGGCTCCAGGGCGACAGCACCAGCATCGGCACCCGCGGGCCAGGGCCGTAAACACCACCGTCAGGCGCAGGCTGTTGCGTGGTGCCGGGCGGCGCCGGGTGCGTGAAGATTTCGCTGTCGAACTTGACCGTGGATTTGCCGGCAAAGCTGCCATCGGCACGCTTGGACGGGGCTGACGGTGAAGGGACGTGGTCGAAGAAACCGTCGTTTTCATCGTAGTTGACCAGCAATACAGTCTTGCTCCACACCTGCGGGTTTTCAGTCAGCGACTTGAGAATCTCCTGGGTGAACCAGCCACCCTGCACCGGGCTGGAAGGCCCAGGATGTTCGGAGTAATTGGCCGGGGCGACCAGCCAGCTCACCTGAGGCAAGCGGCCGTTTTTTATGTCATCGCGAAAGCCCTGGATGATCGCTTCCAGGTCACTGCCGTTTGCCGATGGCAGTGTGTTGCCGTTGCCTTTGTACAACGGCACACGGGCGTTGAGTTGATCGCTGTAGGGCACAAAGGCCTTGAAGTCTTTCGGTGGTTCCGCCGGGTTGCCGGCCGCAACACTGGCGGCGCGGTACTGGCGAAAACCAGCCAGCGGGTTGTCGCCAAAGTTATCCGGCAAGAACTGGTAGACCTTCCAACTCACGCCCGCCTCTTCCAGGCGCTCAGGGTAGGTTTTCCAGGTGTAACCCACGCTCACTGCGCCAGGGCCGTCCCATTCATTGACCACCGCAGCCACATTGGCGCCGGTCGGGCCGTTGGTGCCGGTCCAATGGAACAGCCGGTTCGGGTTGGTGCCGGCGTGCACCGAACAGTGGTAGGCATCGCACAGGGTAA
Organism: Pseudomonas sp. PA-6-3C; assembly: GCF_021605825.1. NCBI lineage: Bacteria > Pseudomonadati > Pseudomonadota > Gammaproteobacteria > Pseudomonadales > Pseudomonadaceae > Pseudomonas > Pseudomonas sp. PA-6-3C. The sequence continues at coordinate 105,121 of NZ_WKDV01000007.1, read as the reverse complement.
AGGTGTTGGCCAACGCAAACTGGAACGGCAATTCCTGCTCGCGGTAATAGCCCATTGACGTGTTGGTCTTGTAGGTTGGCCAGGCATTCATGCGGCCGCTGCCCCAGGCGGCGTGTTCGTCAACCCAGGAATGTGGCGTGCCGTTGACACGCTGGGCATTGCCGCGTGAACTGTCCAAATGATAAGGCAATACGCGCCGCCCCTTGCCCTGTTGCTCCCAGACTTTGCGGCCGCCCGGCAGCGGAATGGTGAAGCGGTCGCTGAAACCACGTACGCCGGGCAAGGTGCCGAAGTAGTGGTCGAACGCGCGGTTTTCCTGCATCAGGATAACCACGTGTTCGACGTCCATGATCGTGCCGGTACGGTTGTTGGCGGGGATCGCCAGCGCCTGGCGGATGGAGTCGGGTAGCAGGGTGTAGGCGGAGCCGATGGCGGCGGCCTTCAGCAGGGTGCGGCGGGTGAGAGTTGGCATGGCACTAATCAATCCCTGGGGTGCTTGAGATAAAAACGCTCAAGACAAAGTAGAGACTGCAAGCGACAAAAAGGTGACATGCGGTTACTGACAATCCGATGATCTGTTCACGGGCCTGCCACCAATGGTGGTGAGCAGCTTGTTGTGGCTAGTGGCTTATTGTGGCAAGCAGGCTTGTTGTGGCGAGCAGGCTTGCCCTGCGTTGGGCTGCGCAGCAGCCCCAGTAAAGGCACCGGGATTCTCCTGAAGGAACTCAGCGCCTGGTTTCAGGGCCGCTGCGCGCCCCAACGCAGGGCAAGCCTGCTCGCCACAACAAGCCACAGCAAGCAAGCTATCCACAACAGCGCATTCAATAGAGTCAGGCCGTTCTGGCCGCAATCGCCTCCACTTCCACCAGCGCCCCTGGCAACGGCAATGCCACCACCTGCAACGCCGTGCGCGCAGGCTTGTTCGGCTGCTCTGGCGTGGCGAAGAACTGCGTGTAACCACGCTGCAACCCGGCAAAGTCGAGCTTGCCGTCGGTCTCTTCGGCCCCCACCAGAAACACGCGCAATTGCACGATATCGCCCAGGTCCAGGTCTTGCTGCTGGAGGATCTTGCGCAGCTTGTTGAACACCGACACCGTCTGCACTTCGGTGTTGCCGTAAACCCCTGGCACGTTCGGGTCGGCCAGGTCGGGCAAGGTACCACTGACGAAAATCAGGCTGGCGGAGGCCGGTACGGTGACGGTTTGCGAGATGGGAAAATCGCCGACGCTGGTGCGTTGGATGCTGTCGCTCATGGTGATGCTCCTCAGGAGGCGGCGAGTGCCGCAATCTGTTGTTGTTGGGTAACGCGCTCGGCCAGCTGCGCGACCACATGCCGCGCCGAGTTGGCTGCCGACTCCTGCCAGATGCCCACACCGCTTTGCACCAGGCCGTCGCCGGCGAAGTACACGCGGCCGTGGGCCTGTTCCAGCAAGGCACTGGCGTCGGCCGGGAAGTGTTCGCGTTGCAGCCATGGGCCTTCGCTGTAGGGGATCTGTTCCCAGGACACCGCCAGCGGGTGGCGCAGGTGTTTTGAATAACCCGGATGCAGCAGTTCCACGGCTTCTTTGGACGTGGCGTACTGCTGGTCGAACGGCTTGGCGCCAAACACGTCGGCGCCCTCCCCGGTCACGTAGCCGGCCACCAACAAACCGTCGCGGGTGTTGAGGTCGTTGCTGGGGTACCACAGCAGGCGCGCCGGGTGTTCGATCCACGACAAGCCGCCGTAGGTGCGATAGTCGGTTTCCCAGAAGCGCGGCGATTGCCACGCCACTTTGGTCGCCTGATCACTGCGGGTGCTGAGCAAGGCGGCTTTGACCCGGTCGCTGAAGTCGGTGTCGAGTTTGGCCAACAGTGGCAACGGCAAGGTCGAGACCAGGTAATCGGCGCGCACCACCTGTTCGCGGCCGCTTAGCTGGTCGTGGTAGGTCACCGCCACGCCGTCTTCAAGCTGGCGGATCTGCCGCACCTGGGCGCCGAGTTGCACGTGCTCACGCACGCGCTGGTAGAAGGCGTCGGTGATGCGGTCCATGCCGCCGACGGGTTGGAACATGGTGGCGGAAAATTCCGGGAATTCGGTGTGCAATAACGCGCCCCACAACTCCGGATGCAGCAGCCGGTCCAGCGCCAGCGGGCTGCGGCTGGCGGGCAGCGCGCCGGGGTGGGCAGGCGACTCCAGGTGACCGGAGCGCAAGCTGCCTTCAAAGGCCAGTTCCTGCGACAGATCGCCATACACCTGCAAAAACGCCAGCAAGCGCGTGCGCTCTTCACTGCTCAACACATCATCGAGGGCATCGCGCTGCACGGCTTTGGCCAGCAAGCCGGACAAATGCCCGCGGGTGTCATTGATCGCCTGGCCGACGGTGAACGCCGGCTGTTGCAGGTCGGGCCGCACCTGGGCGCCGTGGCTGCTGTTGACCAGCACTTCCAACGGCACACCCAGCTCGCTGCAATAGTCGAGAAGCGTGCGGTGCTGGCTCGGAATCCTGGCGGGACCGGCGTTGAAATACAGGCCGTTATCAAACGCTACGGTTTGCGTGCGGCCGTCCTTGTAGTCCACGCGGTCGCCATTGCGCAGGGTCCAGGTGCGCCCGCCCACGCGGTTGCGGGCCTCCAGTATTTGTACGCTGAACCCGGCGCGGCTGAGTTCCAGGGCCGTCACCAACCCGGCAATCCCGGCGCCCAGCACCAGCACACGAGTGCCCTGCCCCAGGCCCGCGTTGAGTTTCAGCGGTTGCGGGCGGCGATGTGACGACGGCCCCAAACCCAATACCGCCAATGCATCCTTGACGGCCTTTTCGCCGCCTACAGCGGCGATGCTCGACAGCGCTTCACGGCGTGTCAGTCCCATGTCGATGCTCCTAGTCCGGCAGGCCCGGTGGGTTGATCAGCGAGGTGTCGACGCGCTCGATGTCCAGGCCCCAGCGTTGCAGCACCTGTTCGTATTGGCCGCCGGCAATCGCGCCTTGCAGGGCGGTGTGAATCGGCTGGATCAGGCCGTTGTCCTTGCGGGTGGTCACGGCGATATCGGCCTTCAACGGCCAGCCGCCGTTCACCGTACCCACCCGCTTGATGCCACCGGTGACCGCCGCCGAATAGGCATACACCGAGTTAGGCCCGAACAGCGCATCGCTGCGACCGGACTGCACCGCCAGTTGCGCGGCGGCCTGGTCGTCGATGTATTGCAGGAGCGCAGGCTTGATACCGGCCTTTTCATTGGCCTCGTTCCAGGCCAGCAAGACCTTTTCCTGGTTGGTGCCGGAGCCGACGATGATCTTCAGCCCGGCAATGTCGGCGGCCTGTTTGATCTCGGTGATTTTGTTGGTGCTCTTGACGTAAAAGCCGAGCACATCCTGGCGATAGGTGGCGAAGTCAAAACGCTTCTTGCGCGCCTCGGTCACGGTGACGTTGCTGATCACCGCGTCGTACTTGCCGGAGCTGACGCCCAGCGGCCAATCCTCCCAACTGGTCTGCACCACATTGAGTTGCAGGCCGAGGCTGTCGGCCACCAGCTGCGCGGTGTCGGCTTCGCTGCCAATGGTGGTCTTGTCGTCATTGGCCAACAGCGCCAGCGGCGGCCCGGCAACGCCGGACACGGCCACGGTGAATTTGCCGGGCTGGGCGAACTTGAAGCCCGGCGGGATCTGCGCAATCGCCGCTTCATTGCGCGGTACATGGATACGCACACGGTCGGGGCTGAAATCCACCTGTTGCACGGCGAACGCGGTTTGCGCAGCACCGACGGCAAGCGTCAGCAAGGCCACGCGGGCAGTATTGATGAACATGGGCAGTCACTCCTTGAACTAAAGCACCTTGCCCAGAAAGGCCACGGTGCGGGGATGTCGGGGTTGGCGAAACATCTGTTCGGGCGGGCCTTCTTCGATCAGTTGACCGTCACACAGGAACACCACGTGGTCGGCCACTTCGCGGGCAAACCCAATTTCGTGGGTGACGATCACCAGGGTCACACCCAGTTGGGTCAGGCCTTTGATCACGTCGAGCACTTCGCCCACCAGCTCCGGGTCGAGGGCTGAGGTGGGTTCATCGAACAGCAGCACTTTGGGATCCAGCGCCAGGGCGCGGGCGATAGCCACGCGCTGTTGCTGGCCGCCGGAGAGCTGCCGTGGGTAGGCATCGACTTTGTCGGCCAGGCCGACCTTGGCCAGCAGCTCGCAGGCCTTGGCCTGCGCCCCGGCCTTGCTCCAGCGCTTGTGCGCCAGCGGTGCCTCGGCGACGTTTTCCCAGGCGGTGAGGTGCGGGAACAGGTTGAAGTTCTGGAACACAAAACCCACGTCGATGCGGCGCTTGAGAATCTCGCGTTCTTTCAATTCGTAGAGCAGGTCACCCTTGCGCCGATAGCCGACGTATTCACCGTCGATGGTGATGTGCCCGCTGTCGATTTTTTCCAGGTGGTTGATGGTGCGCAGCAAGGTGGATTTGCCCGAGCCGGACGGCCCGAGAATCACCGTGACCTTGCCTGGGTCGATGGTCAGGTCGATGTCTTTCAACACCTGCTGGTTGCCAAAGCGCTTGCCCACGCCCTGGATCTGAATGCGCCCGGCGCGTGCTTCAGCCATGGGTTTTCTCCTTGAGCCAGCCGCGCAGGCGTTGCAGCGGTGTGGGCGGCAGTACCCGCGCCGTACCGCGCGCAAAGTGGCGCTCGACGTAGTACTGGGCGCTGGTCAGCACCGTGGTGATGATCAGGTACCACACGGTCGCCACCACCAGCAGCGGGATCACCGCCTGGGTGCGGTTGTAGATGACCTGCACGGTGTAGAACAGCTCCGGCAGAGCCAGCACGTAGACGATGGACGTGCCCTTGACCAGGCCGATGATTTCGTTGAAACCCGACGGCAAAATCGAGCGCAGCGCCTGGGGCAGAATGATGCGAAAAATCCGTCGCGAAGCCGGCAAACCGAGGGCCGCCGCCGCTTCATGCTGGCCGGCATCCACGCCAATCAAACCGCCACGAATGATCTCCGCCGCATAGGCTGCCTGCATCAAGCTCAGGCCCAACACCGCCACGGTGAATTGGCTGAGCACATCCACGGTCGACCACTCGGCGAACACTACGCGGGTGAACGGCACGCCGAGCACGATGTGGTCATACAGGTAGGCAAAGTTGTAGAGGATGATCAGCACCAGCAGCGCCGGCATCGAGCGGAAAAACCAGATATAGCCCCAGGCCAACGCCGCCAGCAATGGCGAGCCCGACAGCCGTGCCAGCGCCAATGCAGTGCCGAAGAGGATGCTGAACACGGTACTGAGCAGCGTCAGCAGCAGCGTCTGGCCGAGGCCACGCAGCACCGAGACAGAAAAGAACCACTGGCCGAACACGCCCCACTCCCAACGCGGGTTGGTGGCCAGTGAATGCACGATAGCGAGCAGCACCAGCGCAGCGAAGATCGACCCGGCCCAGCGCCACGGGTGGCGGGCGGGAACCACTTGCAGGGCCTTGATGGGCGTTGCAACGCGGCGCTGGCGAACCGGGCTGACCTCGTCGATCAGGTCATAGGATTTGGCGACAATGGGCATGTTCTATTCCTCGCGGGTTGCGGCCTTAGAAGGCGTAAGTCAGCCGGGTGTAGTAGTACCCGCCGGTAAAACCGTAGGGCGAATAAGTGCCGTAGCTGGCGAGCATGGTGCTGCTCGGCACGCCTTGTTTCTTGGGGTAAAGGTCGAACAGGTTCTTGGCGCCGACGGCGATGTTGAGGGCTTTGGTGAGGTTGTAGCCAAGGTCGAGGTCAGTGATCCAGCGGGCGTTGTAAACCCGGTCCAGATCGCGATTGGCCGAGGAATTGACCTCTTTGTAGGCGCCGTAGCGGGTCAGGGCCAGGTTGAGGTTGAAGCGGTCTATGCTCCAGTCGCCGCCGAGGATGAGCTTGGTCTTGGGCTGCACATCGGTGATCAGGCCACGGGCCTGGCGGTCCATCAGGTCATAGGGCGTGCCGAGGATATCGGTGGACGCCTTGTAGTTGAGGATCTTGGTCTGGTTCCAGTTGAACGCGGCGGTCCACTTCAAGGCGCCGAACTGGCCGAGGTCCTGGTTGTAGTTGCTGACCAGATCCACGCCCTTGGTGCGGGTGTCGGCGCCGTTGATAAAGTACTGGCCGCCGGAGGTGGAGTTGATGCCGTTGCTTTGCAGTACCTGGGTGACTTCGGGGCCGAGCAAGGTGCCGGTCAGGGTGATGCGGTCGCGCAGGTTGATCACGTAGGCGTCGGCGGTGAAGTTCAGGCGGTCGGTGGGCGTAAGGGTGAAACCCAGGCTGAAGTTGGTCGAGCGCTCGGGCTTCAACTCCTGGGCGCCGAGGGCCTTGGCCGCCGCCGAACCCACCGGCAATACGCCGTAGTTGATCGACTGATACACGCCGTCGACCACGCCATAAGTGGTGGAGCGCGCACTGAACAGGCTATTGGCCAGGGACGGCGCGCGAAAGCCGTTACTGACGGTGGCGCGCACGGCAAATTGCGGGGTGAAATCGTAGCGTGTGGTCAGTTTGCCGCTGCGGGTTGCGCCGACGCCTTCGTTGTAATGCTCGTAGCGAAAGGCCGTGCCGATGTACCAGTCCGGCAGCGGGTTGAAGCCCACATCGACGTAACTGGCGAGGCTGTTGCGCGAGGCGCTGCTTTCTTCATCCGGCGAAATGCCGTTGGTGACCTGCGCCCCGGATGACGCGCAGTTGCCGGGCGCCACGCAGTAGCCGCCATTGGCATAAGACGCGTAGTCACCCGCCTGCACCTCATAGGTGTCGCGCCGATGTTCGAAGCCGTAGGACAGGTCCAACGGTTTTTGCAGGCCGACATCAAAGCCACGCTTGAAGTCGAGGTTGGTGGTCAGCTCGGTGGAAATCCAGGTGCCAGAGGTGAAGCTGTTGGGCGTGTACTCGCCCAGCGACGGGTTCTGGTTGTGGGTGGTGCCCTGTTCCGCCTCGTTGCGCCCGTAGGTGGTGGACAGGTCCCAGTCCCACGCGCCGACGGTGCCTTTGCCGCCGAACGCGGCCTGGAAATCGTCTTCGTCGATATACCAGGTCGGCGTGTAACCAGCCGGGTAGCCATTCGGCCCGGTGGTGATGGTGTTGGTGATGGTCGGCAGGCGGTAGTTCTGCCCCTGCTCGGCCTTGCGCCGCGAATAGGTGGTGAAGGAATACAGGCTGAGGCTGTCATCAATCGGCAGCTCGGCGTTGTAGCCCAGGGTCAGCAGGTTGGTCTTGGGCGTGCCATAGCCGCCGTAGGTCGATCTGCCGGCCTGGTTGTAGGCTTGCTCATAGGTGTAGCCGTTGGCGCTGGCTTTGTTGTCGTCATTCTGGCTGCGCGCATCCAGGGCCAACTGCACAACGCCGCCGTTGCCGATTTCAAACCCCTTGTTGAGGCTTTGTTGCACGGTTTGCTTCTTGCCGTCGTAGCCCTGACCGACGTTGGTGACGGCGGTGCCGCTGGTATCAGCCTTGAGGATCACATTGATGACCCCGGCGATGGCATCCGAGCCGTACTGGGCGGCGGCGCCGTCGCGCAGCACTTCCACATGGTCGATGGCACTGATGGGGATCAAATCCAGGTCGGCCGGTGCCGCGCCGGTGTTGATGCCATTGATGTTCAGCGTGGCGCTGGTGTGGCGACGTTTGCCGTTGACCAGCACCAGCACTTCGGCAGCACTCAAGCCGCGCAGGTTGGGCGCACGGGCAATGCCGCTGGCGTCCCAGCCGGTTTTTTCAGGCAGGGTCAGCGACGGGATCACCGCGCTCAAGGCTTCCATCAAGCCAGGCTTACCGGTGCTTTGCAGTTGCCTGGCGCTGACCACATCGATCGGCACCGGGCTGCTGGTGACGGTGCGCTGCTCGGCGCCACGGTTGCCGGTGACCACCACGGTGGACAAGGTGCTGTCGTCCTGGGCGGATGCAGTGCCGGCCAACAGGGCCAGCGTGAGTGCGGCGGTGGGGGGTAAAACTTGCTTCATGACCACTCCAGGCTTTCCGAATCGCGAAGTCGGGCAGTCGCGCGGCGGGCGCGGTGCTCGTTTTTCAGGGTGTCGCTGCGATGGGGAACTAGGTGTGGAGTGAGCGAGGGTTTTGAATCGGCAACATACGTTGAACTCCCTTCCAACGATTCTGCCGCGGGGTCTTTACCCGGTTATGGCGCGCAGAATCTGAATCACGCTGGGTACCATCCGAGGTCAGGGGTAGGCTGTTGCGATCAAACATAACGGAATGGATTTTAAAAATATAATGCTATTTGGGTATAAGCTAATATTCTCTACTTTCATTATTAGCGAATAACTTTATTCATATAAATAATGTTTTCCTGCTGATCGTTCCCACGCTCCGCGTGGGAATGCCTCATGGGACGCTCCGCGTCCCGCCCTGCAACCTTGTGACGCGGAGCGTCACGGGCTGCATTCCCACGCGGAGCGTGGGAACGAGCATTAGTGCGTGAGAGCGAACAGGGTCAGGCGTGGATGCGAGTGCTTTTTTCCACCAGGCACATTGGCGTGCCGGCAACCGGCTCCTGCATGATCTGCACTTGCACGTCGAACACCTGGCGCATCAGCTCGGCGCTGATCACTTGGGCGGGCGGGCCGTCAGCCACCAGCTTGCCGGCGTGCATCACCGCCAAGTGGTCGGCGTAGCGGCAGGCCTGGTTGATGTCGTGCAGTACGGTGATAACGGTTTTGCCCTCGGCGGCCAGTTCGCCCATCAGGTCGAGCAGTTCCACCTGATGGCTGATGTCGAGGTAAGTGGTGGGTTCGTCGAGCAACACCACTGGCGCATTCTGTGCCAGCACCATGGCCAGCCAGGCGCGCTGGCGCTGGCCGCCGGACAAATCCGCCAACGCGCGGTCGCCCAGGCTGTCCAGCTCCAGGCGCTGCATGGCCTGGGTCACCTGGGCTTGATCGTTGCCGCTCAGGCGCCCCCACAACGAGTTATGCGGGCTGCGGCCGTAGGCGACCAACTGGCGCACGCTGACACCTTCCGGCACCGGCAATACCTGCGGTAAAAATGCGATCTGCCGCGCCAGTTGCCGAGCGGACAAGCTGGCGTAGGCGTGGCCATCCAGGGTCAACTCGCCCTGGGTCGGCTTGAGGATGCGCGCAAACGCCTTGAGCAAGGTGGATTTGCCGCAGCCGTTGGGGCCGATCAGCGCGGTGACGCGACCTGTCGGCGGTACGAACGAGAGGCCCTGCACAATGCGCGTGGCGCCATAGCCGATGTCGAGTTGGTGTGCCTGCAAAATACTCATGTCATCAACCCTTGAACCGTGCCAGCAACCAAAGAAAATACGGCGCACCAATCACCGCCGTAAGCACGCCCGCCGGGATTTCGCTGGGCGCAATCAACGTGCGTCCAAGCGTGTCGGCCAGCACCAGCAATAACGCGCCAATCAGCATCGCAGCCGGCAGCAGGTACTGGTGATGCCCACCCACCAGGCGCCGCGCCATGTGCGGTGCGACCAGGCCGATAAAACCAATCGGCCCGATCACGCCGACACCCAGGCTGGTGAGCACCACCGCGCAGGCCATCGCCCACCAGCGGGTACGGCCAAGCGCAGTGCCCAGGCTGTGGGCGGCCTCATCGCCGAGAGCAATGAGGTTCAGGGGTTTAGCCAGGCACAGGCCCAGCGGGATCAACAGCAGAAAAGGCAGCACCAGCGCCACATGGTGCCAATTGCGGCTCCACAAACTGCCCGTCAGCGCGAGCAACGCGGTGTTGATATCCAACGGATGGGACAGGATCAAAAACTCGGTGACGCTGGACAAGGTCACCGCAATCGCCACCCCCGACAGCGCAAAACGCACCCCGGAAAAACTCACGCCGGTGTTGTACAGCGCCAGCAGCAAGGCCCCACCGGCACCGCCCAGGCAGGCCACCAGTGGCAGCCAGGCAATCGGCAGGTGTGGCCAGCTGATGATCGCCACGGTCAGCGCCAGCCCGGCGCCCTGGGTCACGCCGAGAATTTCCGGCGAGGCCAGCGGGTTGCGGATCACGCCCTGCACAATCGCACCGGCCAGGCCGAAGGCGCAGCCGGCCAGAATGGCGATCAGGCTGCGTGGCAGGCGGTGGTTCCACACTTCAAAATCGAGGGCATCGTGGGCCAGCAGGCGCTCCAGCACGGTGGCAGGTTTGAGCCACACCGTACCGGCGCTGAGGCTCGCCAGCAACGCCACCAGCAGCAAGCCCAGCAGCAGCCATAAACGTAATCGTGGCCGAATCATAGGGTGCGCCTGGCAAGAAACAGGAAGAACGGTGCGCCGATCAAAGCAGTGACCACACCCGCCGGGGTTTCCACTGGAAAGGCCACCGCGCGACTGAGCAAGTCGGCGCCCAGCACGATCACCGCGCCCAACACCGCGCTGAGCGGAATCAGCCAGCGGTAGTCGTTACCGAGAAACTGGCGAATGATATTGGGCGCGATCAGCCCGACAAAGCCAATGGGGCCGACCGCGCACACGCTGGCGCCCACCAACAGCAAGCTGGCGACAAACACCTGCAAGCGCAGGCTGGCGATACCGACGCCCAACGAGCGCGCGGCGTCTTCGCCGAGGTTGATCAGGTTCAGGCGCGGCGCACACCACAGCGCCCACACGCCGCCGATCAGCGTGCACGGCCAGAGCAGTTGCACCTGGGCCGCACCCACATTGGCCAGCGACCCGGCCAGCCAGTTCAGCACGCTTTGGGCCTGGGCCTCGACCAGAATCACCGTGAGCCGGGTCAAGGCCGCGCACAGCGCCGCAACCGCCACACCGGCCAATACCAACCGACCTTGCGCGGTGGTCGGCGACCACGCGCCGCCGAGGCTGAACACCGTGACCCAGGCCAGCGCGCCGCCCAGGCAGGTCATCAACAAGGCGCCCCCGGCAAAGGGCGGCGCAACCAAACCGGTGGAAAACAAGGCCAATCCCAATGCCGCGCCGGCCGTCACGCCAAACAATGAAGGCGATGCCAAGCGGTTGCGGGTGATGCCTTGCATCAGTGCACCGGCCAGCCCCAGACAGGCACCGACCAACGCCGCGCACAACGCACGCGGCACGCGCAGCTGCGCCACGATATAGGCCATATTGCCGCCAATGCTGCCCTGATGAACCAGGCCGTTCCAGGCATCCGTCGCAGTGATGGTGAACGGCGACCAGCTGTACAACGAGTACCAGAACAACACGGCACCCAGCAGCACAATGCCTGCCGCCGCGAAACTGCGCTGCACGGTTATTGGCTCAATACGGCTTTGCCGCCCTTGAGAATCGCCAGGGTGTCTTCAGCGATTTGCTCCGACGCCAATACACCTCGGTTACGCGCCCAACTGTCGCCATCGACCTCGGCCACTTGATGATTACGCACCGCACCGAGCACTTGCCACAACGGCTGCTTGCTCCAGGTGTCGACGATACTTGGGCGTCGATAGTGACCGACCAGCAACCAGCCAGGGTCAAGCGCGAGCAATTGTTCCAGGCTGACAAATTCAGTCGGCGCAGCCTTGGCGCGTACCGACGGCACTTTCAGGCCGATGGCTTGCAGCACGCTGCCGGCGTAGGAGTCAGGCCCGTGTACGGAAAAACTGTCTTCACGGGCAACCCCGAACAACACGCTGGCACCCGCCGGAATCTGCTTGGCAATGGCCTGCAAGTGTTCACGGTTCTGGGCGATGCGCGCGTGCATCTGCGCGCTTTTGCCCAGGGCCGTGCCGATCAGTTCGGCGGATTTAAGGCTGCCTTCGTAATCTTCTCCACGTGATGGCAGCAACAAGGTCGGCGCGATGCTCGCCAAGTCGCTGTACAACGCCTGATGACGATTGAGGTCGGCGACGATCAAGTCCGGCTTGAGCCGGGCGATTTCTTCGATGCTCGGTTGCGAACGCAAGCCCACCGACTTCCATTGGCCGATGGCCTGGCGCACACGCGGCAAGACGCGGTTGGCATCGCCATCGTCCGCAGCGCCGACCGGCGTAACGTCTATGGCGGCGAGACTGTCGAGAAAGGAAAACTCCAGCACCACCACGCGCTTGGGCGCATCCGGCAGGTGCACCGCGTGCTGGCCATCATTAAGGTCGATGGGCGCGGCGTTCAACACGCTGGAAGACAACGCCAGGAGGCAGGCGGCAAGGGTCGGGATGGAGCGCAACATTCGCATGACAAAGACCTCGGCGTTAAAACACCCCGGCTGGACGGGCCGGGGAAAACGGCGGGTACTATTCCATATTGAGGCGATGCAATCAAAAAACATTCTTATTAACGTGGTGAGTCTGGGGTGTGGCCGGGGCGATGTGGGAGCAGGCTTAATTGGAGCTGATTTGTGTGGGAGCTGGCTTGTGTGGGAGCTGGCTTGCCTGCGATAGCATCGACCGGGTCTTACTGACAGACCGAGGTGCCTGTATCGCAGGCAAACCAGCTCCCACATTGGCCTTCCCCTCGTGATCGTTGCGTTTAGAAGTCCACCGTGGCCGACAGCAAATACGTGCGCGGCGTGGACAGGGTCAGGCCCGGCTCACTGTCATCCGAAGCACCCGCTGAACTCCAGTAGCGTTTATCGGCGACGTTCTCGACATTCGCGCGCAAAGTGATGTGCTTATCGTCGACCTTGAAGGCATAGCGCGCACCGACGTCAAGGCGTGTCCAGGCGTCGATTTCCTTGACGTTGGACTGGTCCAGGTACTGCGAGCTGGAATAGATACCCCGGCTGGTCAGGGTCAGGCCTTCCACCGTCGGCACATCCCATTCGGCGCCCAGGTTGACGTTGTACTTGGGCGTGGCCGGGGCGCGGTTGCCGTCGAAAGTACCGTTGGTGGTGTGGGTCAGTTCGCTGTCGATGTACATCACGCCGCCCAGCAAGCGCACGCCCTTGAGCGGCTCGCCGAACACGCTCAGTTCCACGCCGTCGTTCTGGCGTTTGCCATTGGGCCAGAACACCCGCGTAGTGGCGTTGGTTTCGTAGGCCGGTTGCTTGATACGGAACACCGCCGCCGTCATGGCAAACGCGCCGGCGTCGTATTTGGCACCCACTTCAACCTGACGGCTGACAAACGGCGGGAAGATTTCATCTTCGTTGATCGAGGTCGACGGCGCGATTTTGCCTTGGCTCAAGCCTTCCATGTAGTTGGCGTACAGCGACAGTTTGTCGGTGGCTTTAAACAGGATGCCGCCGGAGGGCGAGACTTTTTCCTCATCGTAGGCCGTAGCGCCTTTGACGTTGTCGGTCCAGTCGTCGACCTTGACCCGCTGCCAGCGCGCGCCGAGGGTCAGCAATAAACGCTCGTCGAAAAAGCCCAGGGTATCGGACAGCGCCACGCCACTGAAGCGGTTCTCGGTGTAGACCTTGGAATCCAGGCGTGTTGGCCGTGAAGGGGTTGGGGTTTCTACCGGGTTGTACAGGTTGCTCGGCGCCGCCGCGTAACGGGCGCCGCCGTTTTCAAAGTCCATGTAGAAGTAGCTGGCCGCCAGGTTGATCTCATGGCTGACCGGCCCGGTATGCAACCAACTGCGCACCCCGGCGGTAGCGGTGCGCACGTTTTCATCGCGGGTGAAATCCCGTGGCAATACGCTGAAATCCCCGGCGTTGTTGGTGACGGACACCGCGTGACGCAAGAAGTCGTGGTTGCTTTTACGCGCGCCGACGCCGCCATACAGCATCACGCTGTCACTGAGGTCGAACTCGCCGTTAACCGTGCCGAAGGTGTCATCGGTGCGGGCTTTACTCCACGGCTGTGCGTAGTTATGCCGTACGTCTTTGGCGCTCGGCACCCGGGCATTGGCGCCGACTTGTACACGTTCCTGCGGCGCATCGGTGGCGCGCTCGGTGTGGCCGATATCCGTGGAAAGGCGCAGGCGCTCACCGCGAAAATCCAGGCCCAGCACCGCCATTTCACGGTCGACGCTCTGGTGATCCCATTCGGTATCGCCGGACTGCTTCACGCCGTTGAAACGGATGCCGAACTTGTTGTCCTCACCAAAGCGCCGCCCCACGTCCACCGCGCCACCGGCCTGGCTGCCGGACGCCCAGGTGCCGGTCAGCGAGGTAATGTCCATGTCGGTAGCGCGCTTGGGCACCACGTTGATCCCGCCGCCCACGCTGCCGCGCGGCGAGATGCCGTTGATCAACTGGCTCGGGCCTTTGAGGATGTCGACGCGCTCGGCCATTTCCATGTCGATGGTGTACGTCGGCAGTACGCCATAGAGGCCGTTGTAAGCCACATCACTGTTGAACAGGCTGAACCCGCGAATGGTGAACTGCTCGTAGCGCCCGCCCGCCGGGTTGGTGGCGCGCACCGAAGGGTCGCTGGCGACCAGATCGCCGAGGGTACGCGCCTGTTGGTTCTTCACCGCCTCGGCGGTATAGGTGGTCATGCTGAACGGGGTTTCCATAAAGTCCCGTGAGCCGAGCAGGCCTTGCGAGCCACGCCGCGCCACCTGGCCACCGGCATAGGTATCGCCATCGGCCAACCCAGTGGTACCGACGATGGACGTGGGTGCCAGTTGCAGGCTGCCGCTTTCCGGCACCGGCATCAGCCTGTAGGCCTGCGTGCCCATCGGTTGCAATTGCAGGCCCGAGCCCGTCAGCAACTGCGCAAAGCCCTCCTCCACGCCGTATTCACCCGACAAGCCGGCGCTGCTGCGACCGCTGACCAGCGCCGGGTCCACCGACAGGTTGACCCCGGCGAGCCCGGCGAAGCGGGTCAATGCGGCGCTCAGGCTACCGGCCGGCACCTGGTAACTGCGGCGGGCGGTGCTGTCTTCGGCATAGCTGAGCGGGACAAATAACGGGCTGGCACTGAGGCTCAGCATCAGGCTCAGGTTCAGCAACGGGCGCAAGCGCATGGGTCGGACTGCGGGCATGGGGAGAAGCTCTCGATTTTGTTCACTTGCCTGGAATGACAGGCGAGGCGCAAAAAAGGGACAGGGGTTGGCGATTTTTTTCAGCAGATAAAGCCTTCGTCTTGCATAGAGGGCAGCCATTGCTCACGATGTCGCCTGATTTCAATCTCTGCATAAAGGCTCACCGCATGAAGTTATTGCGTAAATGGCGCGAAAAAAAAGCGCGCAAGGCACTACGCGCGCTCTCCCCGCTGGAGCGCTCGACGCAAAAACTGCGCAACCGCTATCCAAACTACAGCTTTGGCATAGGCACCTACGGCGATTTGAAGGTGCACGACTGGCATGAAGGCACGACCCTGCGTGTCGGCGCCTACACCTCGATTGCCGGCAATGTGGAAGTGTATTTGGGCGGCCATCATCGCACCGACTGGCTCAGTTGCTACCCCTTCCCCGCCAAGATGAAAAGCCTCGCGCACATTACCGACTTTGGTGGCAGCAAAGGCGACGTGATCATTGGCAATGATTGCTGGATCAGCTCCCACGCGAAGATTCTGTCGGGCGTGACGATCGGCAATGGCGCAGTCGTGGCGGCAGGCGCGATTGTGACCAAGGATGTGGCGCCTTACGCCATTGTGGGCGGCAACCCGGCCAAACATATCCGCTGGCGTTTTGATGAACCGACTCGGCTGATCCTTGAGCAATCCGCCTGGTGGGACTGGCCGGAGGCTGAGGTGCGTGAGGTGGCGCATTTGCTGTGCAGTACGGATATCGGGCCGTTTGTGGAGTACCTCAGCCAGCGCGGGCGTTCGGCTGGCTGAAGCCTTCAGCGCTTGATCCAATCCAGATCCACGGCACCTTGAATGCCATCGACCTGGCCTTTGCTGCTGTGCTGCCACCAGTGCCAGCGCTTGCCGTGGCTACGCCAGGTTTCGGGCACTGTCGGCTGCTTGGCATCCCAGTGGGCGATCCACAACGGGCACGGGCTGAAATCGTACTTGCGCCACGCCACACGGTCAGCCCAGATGCTGGGTGACGTGTAGATGTATGGATGGGCGCCATCGAGCACCTGCGTGCTGAGCAGCATTACCAGTTCGTACAAGGCATCGGCCATCTGATCCGCGCTCGCCGTTTCGTTGCGCGAGGTTTCTACATCAATGGCCAGGATGTGCTTCCCGACCTCGAAGTTGGCCTCGCAGATCCGCTGCCGAATATTGGCCAGTTGTTCGCCGGGGGTACTGCTCAGTGCACGAAAGTAGTGGTAAACCCCCGCAGTCAAACCCTGGGCCAGCATCCCGGCAAAATTCGTCGCAAACCGAGGGTCAGTGTAGGTGCCCCCTTCGGTCATCTTCACAATGGCATGGGTGACACCGGCTGACGCGACGCGACGCCAGTCGATCTCGCCTTGCCAGCGCGACACATCAATGCCACGCGCATGGGTGGTAGGGGTTTGCTGTTCACAACTCATGAGTTTCTCCAAGATGCTGGGTGCTTTATGCAACCTTTCATCTCGGATACTTTCATTCTAAAGCGCCGAAAAACCGTATAAGAGTACTGCCTGCTTAGGGATGCGCTTGGGTATGGCAGACGGTACAAGGGTGAAAAATTGGGGCGTTCCCCAAAAAACGCGCACATGAAAAAGCCCAACCTTTTCAGATTGGGCTTGATCGAGAATATGGTCGGGACGGAGTGATTCGAACACTCGACCCCTAGCACCCCATGCTAGTGCGCTACCGGACTGCGCTACGCCCCGACTAGGCGTGTTACTGGGTTTGCTTCGTAACGAAGCGATCCGGAATATACCGCAAGCTTTTGAAATGTGGAAGTATTTTAAAAGCTTGTATCACTTCTTCAACACCACCAGCACATCTTCGAGTTCGGAGATCATCTGGCGGATCATTTGCTTGTATTGGGTGGTGTCGTCTTTGGCTTCATCACCGGACATACGCTGACGCGCGCCGCTGATGGTGAACCCCTGGTCGTACAGCAACGCACGGATCTGTCGGATCATCAGCACATCCTGGCGCTGATAATACCGACGGTTCCCGGTGCGTTTGACGGGGTTGAGTTGAGGAAACTCCTGCTCCCAATAGCGCAGCACGTGCGGCTTGACCGCACAGAGCTCGCTGACTTCACCAATGGTGAAGTAGCGTTTGCCTGGGATGACGGGTAGCTCGTCGTTATGACTTGGTTCCAGCATAAGCCTCAACTCGGGCCTTCAACTTCTGCCCTGGACGAAAGGTGACCACACGGCGAGCCGTGATCGGGATTTCTTCTCCCGTTTTTGGATTGCGGCCAGGCCGCTGGCGTTTGTCCCGCAGGTCAAAATTGCCGAAACCGGACAATTTGACCTGTTCGTTGTCTTCCAGAGCGTGCCGAATTTCTTCAAAGAACAGCTCGACCAATTCCTTGGCTTCGCGTTTGTTCAGACCCAACTCTTCGTACAGACGTTCCGCCATCTCAGCTTTCGTCAAAGCCCCCATACGTCACTTCCTTAACGTGGCGTTCAACCTTTGTTCGAGCGAGGTGAGGATATTTTGTGTCGTGGTATTCACCTCATCGTCATTAAGAGTGCGCGATGGATGCTGCCAGGTCAAGCCAACTGCAAGGCTTTTTCTATGCGGATCAATGCCTTTACCCTGATAGACGTCAAATAGCCTGAGGTCTGTCAGCCATTCCCCTGCATTTTCACGGATTACGTCCAGAACGGCAGTGGCGGCCACTTCACGGTCGGCGATCAGCGCGAGGTCACGACGCACTTCAGGGAAGCGCGACAACTCGCTGAATTTAGGCATCTTGCCCGACGCCACTTCAGCCAGAACCAGCTCAAAAACAAAGACCGGACGGTCCAGACCCAAGGTTTTCGACAGCTCAGGGTGGATAGCACCGACAAAACCCACCAAACGCCCTTCGCGCTCGATACGTGCAGTCTGGCCCGGGTGCAATGCCGGGTGGCTACCAGACACAAACGTGAAGTCATCCAGTGCACCGGCAAAGCCCAGCACCGCTTCCACATCGGCTTTAACGTCGAAGAAGTCCACGCCATCGCGGCCCTGTGCCCAGCCTTCTGGCAGGCGGCTACCGCAGACAACACCCGCCAGCATCGGCTCTTGCTTCAGACCGTCGAGCTGGCCGACAAAACGCAGGCCGCTTTCGAACATGCGCACGCGGTCTTGCTGACGGTTCAGGTTATGGGAAAGTGCCTTGACCAGGCCCGGCCACAGCGACGAACGCATGGCGGCCATGTCATTGGAGATCGGGTTAGCCAACAGCAACGGCTCAACACCTGGGTTGAACAGCTCAAACTGCTTTGGATCGATGAAGCTATAAGTCACCGCTTCCTGGTAGCCACGGGCAACCAGCAGGCGACGCAACTCTGGCAGGTGCGCACGCGCCTCGGCCTTGGGTTGCGGTGCCAGGCGCGCTTGCGGGTAGCGAACCGGCAGGCGGTTGTAGCCGTACAGGCGGGCCAGTTCTTCGATCAGGTCGACTTCCAGGCTGATGTCGAAACGATGGCTTGGCACTTCTACGTGCCACTGCCCTTCCCCACCGGCGGAAATACCCAGGCCGAGTGCGGACAGCAGTTGCTCGATCTGCGCAGGTTCAATCACCAGGCCAAGCATTTGCTCGACGC
Organism: Pseudomonas sp. PA-6-3C; assembly: GCF_021605825.1. Lineage (NCBI taxonomy): Bacteria > Pseudomonadati > Pseudomonadota > Gammaproteobacteria > Pseudomonadales > Pseudomonadaceae > Pseudomonas > Pseudomonas sp. PA-6-3C. The sequence continues at coordinate 86,699 of NZ_WKDV01000007.1, read as the reverse complement.
TTTTGGCGCGCAGGGTGATCGGTGCAATCGACGGCAGGAACTGCTCGTTGACGGTCTCGGTGATCGGGCCGGCTTCGCCGCCAGTGATTTCCAGCAGCAGGCCAGTGGCGCGCTCCATGGCTTCACGGGCCAGCTTCCAGTCCACACCACGCTCGTAGCGGTGCGAGGCATCGGTGTGCAGGCCGTAGGAACGGGCCTTGCCAGCGATGGCGATCTGGTCGAAGAATGCGCTCTCAAGGAAAATATCGCGGGTGGTTTCGGACACGCCGCTGTGCTCGCCACCCATCACGCCGGCAATCGCCAGGGCGCGGGAATGGTCGGCAATTACCAGGGTGTCGGCGCGCAGGCTGACTTCCTGGCCGTCGAGCAATACCAGCTTCTCGCCTTCTTCGGCCATGCGCACACGGATGCCGCCATTGATTTCGGCAAGATCGAAGGCGTGCAGCGGTTGGCCCAGCTCCAGCATCACGTAGTTGGTGATGTCCACGGCGGCATCGATGCTGCGCACGTCGGCGCGACGCAGGCGCTCAACCATCCACAGCGGGGTTGGCTTGGACAGGTCGACGTTGCGGATCACACGACCCAGGTAACGTGGGCAGGCGTTTGGCGCCAGTACGTCGACAGGGCGCACTTCGTCGTGGACTGCAGCGACTGCGGCCACCACCGGGCGGGTGACCGGGGCGTTGTACAGCGCGCCCACTTCACGGGCCAGACCGGCGAGGGACAGGCAGTCACCCCGGTTCGGGGTCAGGTCGACCTCGATGCTGGCGTCTTCCAGTTCCAGGTAAACGCGAATGTCCTGACCCACTGGCGCATCGGCCGGCAGTTCCATCAGGCCATCGTTGCCCTCGCCGACTTGCAGCTCGGCCTGGGAACACAGCATGCCGTTGGACTCAACGCCACGCAGCTTGGCTTTCTTGATCTTGAAGTCGCCCGGCAGTTCGGCGCCGATCATGGCAAACGGAATCTTCAGGCCCGGGCGCACGTTTGGCGCTCCGCACACGACCTGAAAGGTTTCCACGCCATTGCTGACCTGGCACACACGCAGCTTGTCGGCATCGGGGTGCTGCTCGGTGCTCAGCACCTCGCCCACCACCACGCCGGTGAAAACACCGGCGGCCGGCGTTACGCTATCGACCTCAAGGCCGGCCATCGACAGACGAGCAACCAGCTCGTCGCGATCTACCTGCGGGCTTACCCAGCCACGCAGCCATTGTTCACTGAATTTCATCCTGCTCTCCTAAAGATTCGTTACGACTAGCGAAATTGCGCGAGGAACCGCAAGTCGTTGTCGAAGAACAGACGCAAGTCGTTCACGCCGTAACGCAGCATGGCCAGGCGCTCAACGCCCATGCCGAAGGCAAAGCCCGAGAACTCTTCCGGGTCGATCCCGGACATGCGCAGCACGTTAGGGTGAACCATGCCGCAGCCCATCACTTCCAGCCAGCCGGTCTGCTTGCAGACGCGGCAGCCTTTGCCGCTGCACATCACGCATTCCATGTCGACTTCAGCGGATGGCTCGGTGAACGGGAAGAACGATGGACGGAAACGCACCGCCAGCTCTTTCTCGAAGAACACCCGCAGGAACTCTTCGATGGTGCCTTTGAGGTCGGCGAAATTGATGTCGCGATCGACCAGCAGGCCTTCGACCTGGTGGAACATCGGCGAGTGGGTGATATCAGAGTCGCTGCGGTACACACGGCCTGGGCAGACGATGCGGATCGGCGGCTTGTTCGCTTCCATGGTGCGGACCTGTACCGGCGAGGTATGGGTGCGCAACAGCATGTTCGCGTTGAAATAGAAGGTGTCGTGCATCGACCGGGCCGGGTGATGGCCTGGGATGTTGAGCGCCTCGAAGTTGTGATAGTCGTCTTCGACCTCGGGGCCTTCGGCAATGCCGTAACCGATATGGGTGAAGAACTGCTCGATACGTTCCAGAGTCCGGGTGATCGGATGCAGACCGCCCGAGGCCTGGCCACGACCAGGCAAGGTGACGTCAATGGACTCGGCGGCGAGCTTGGCCGCAAGATCGGCCTCCTCGAGCGACGCCTTGCGCGCATTGAGCACCTCGGTGACACGCTCCTTGGCGACGTTGATCAGCGCGCCGACTTGCGGACGCTCTTCAGCCGGCAAATTCCCCAGGGTCTTCATCACCTGAGTCAATTCACCTTTTTTGCCAAGGTAGTGAACCCGGATTTGCTCCAGGGCATTTACATCTTCAGCGCTATGCACAGCCTCAAGAGCTTGGGCAACGAGCGCATCCAGGTTTTCCATGTACAGACTCCAGATACAAAATAGGGGAAGAGCTTGAAGGCTCTTCCCCTATTTATGACGTTTACCACCTTGGGCTACAGGAGCAGCCCAAGGTGACTGTCGGGGGTACTTAAGCCAAGGTGGCTTTAGCTTTCTCGACAATCGCAGCAAACACCGCTTTTTCGTTCACGGCCAGTTCAGCCAGAACCTTACGGTCGATTTCGATGGACGCTTTTTTCAGGCCAGCGATGAAACGGCTGTAGGACAGACCGTTAACACGTGCACCAGCATTGATACGAGCGATCCACAGAGCGCGGAACTGACGTTTTTTCTGACGACGGTCGCGGTAGGCGTATTGGCCTGCCTTGATTACCGCTTGCTTGGCAACACGGAATACGCGTGAACGCGCGCCGTAGTAGCCTTTAGCAAGTTTCAGAATTTTTTTGTGACGCTTACGGGCAATGACGCCACGCTTTACACGAGCCATGAGTTATTCCTCTATTCTTGACTAAAATTAACGAAGGCGCAGCATGCGCTCGACTTTTGCCACGTCAGACGGATGCAGCAAGCTGCTACCGCGCAGTTGACGCTTACGCTTGGTCGACATTTTGGTCAGAATGTGGCTCTTGAAAGCGTGCTTGTGCTTGATACCGTTAGCAGTTTTCAGAAACCGCTTAGCAGCACCACTTTTAGTTTTCATCTTTGGCATGTTCGGTACTCCGCATTCAGTTGATAAACATAATCAGAAGGCCTGCCGTGCCCTGTTGATTACTTCTTCTTTTTCGGGGCGATGACCATAATAAGCTGGCGTCCTTCCATCTTAGGATGCTGTTCGACCGAACCGTACTCGAGCAAGTCAGCTTCAACCCGCTTGAGGAGTTCCATCCCCAGCTCCTGGTGGGCCATCTCACGGCCGCGGAATCGCAAGGATACCTTGGCCCTGTCCCCATCACTCAGGAAACGTACCAGGTTGCGCAGTTTTACCTGGTAATCCCCTTCCTCCGTCCCTGGACGAAACTTGATTTCTTTTACTTGAATCTGCTTCTGGTTCTTCTTCGCTGCGGCAACCTGTTTCTTCTTCTCGAAGATCGATTTGCCGTAGTCCATCACCCGACAAACAGGTGGGATTGCATCGGCGGAGATTTCCACCAGGTCCAATTTGGACTCTTCAGCAATACGAAGCGCTTCATCAATCGAGACGATGCCAATCTGCTCGCCGTCAGCGCCAATTAACCGAACCTCGCGTGCCGAGATATTCTCGTTGATCGGGGCTTTCGGTGCAGCTCGTTTATCTTGTCTCATTTCACGCTTAATAATAATTACTCCGAATCTGGGCGACCACGCCGGGAAACCGCTTGCGCGAGGAACTCAGCGAACTGGGCGACGGGCATCGAGCCCAGGTCAGCACCTTCACGAGTACGCACAGCGACAGTCTGCATCTCGACTTCCCGATCTCCGATAACCAAAAGATAGGGAACCTTGAGCAAAGTATGCTCGCGGATTTTAAAGCCGATCTTTTCATTTCTCAAGTCGGACTTGGCACGAAATCCGCTTTCGTTGAGAGTTTTTTCAACTTCAGCGGCAAAATCGGCCTGTTTATCAGTGATATTCATGATCACTGCCTGGGTCGGAGCCAGCCACGCAGGGAATGCACCCTCGTAGTGCTCGATCAGGATACCGACGAACCGTTCGAACGAGCCGAGGATCGCCCGGTGCAGCATAACCGGGTGCTTGCGGCTGTTATCTTCGGAGACGTATTCGGCTCCCAAACGGATCGGCAGGTTAAAATCGAGCTGCAGGGTACCACACTGCCAGACGCGACCAAGGCAATCTTTCAGCGAGAACTCGATCTTCGGACCGTAGAAGGCGCCCTCACCCGGCTGCAGATCGTACGCAAGGCCCGCGCTGTCTAGCGCAGCGGCCAGTGCAGATTCAGCGCGGTCCCACAGTTCGTCGGAACCAACACGTTTTTCCGGACGAGTGGACAGTTTCATTTCGACTTCGGTGAAACCGAAATCGCGATAAACATCCATGGTCAGCTTGATGAACGCGGCGGATTCAGCCTGCATCTGCTCTTCGGTGCAGAAGATGTGGGCGTCGTCCTGGGTGAAGCCACGCACACGCATGATGCCGTGCAGCGCACCCGACGGTTCGTTACGGTGGCAGGCACCGAACTCGGCCAGGCGCATCGGCAACTCGCGGTAGCTCTTCAGGCCCTGGTTGAACACCTGCACGTGGCATGGGCAGTTCATTGGCTTGATGGCGTAGTCGCGGTTTTCCGACTGCGTGGTGAACATGTTGTCGGCGTAGTTGGCCCAGTGCCCGGATTTCTCCCACAGACTGCGGTCAACAACCTGAGGCGTCTTGATCTCCAGGTAGCCGTTGTCGCGCTGAACCTTGCGCATGTACTGCTCGAGCACCTGGTACAGGGTCCAGCCGTTCGGGTGCCAGAACACCATGCCCGGCGCTTCTTCCTGGAGGTGAAACAGGTTCAGGCGCTTGCCGATTTTGCGGTGGTCGCGCTTTTCAGCTTCTTCGATGCGCTGGATGTAGGCCGCCAGTTGCTTCTTGTCAGCCCAGGCCGTGCCGTAGATCCGCTGCAATTGTTCGTTCTTCGCATCACCGCGCCAGTAGGCACCGGACAGCTTGGTCAGCTTGAACGACTTGAGGAAGCGTGTGTTCGGCACGTGCGGACCACGGCACATGTCGACATATTCTTCGTGGTAATACAGGCCCATGGCCTGTTCGTCCGGCATGTCTTCCACCAGACGCAGCTTGTAGTCTTCGCCACGGGCGGTGAACACGTCGATCACTTCGGCGCGCGGCGTGACCTTCTTGATCACGTCGTAATCTTTTTCGATCAGCGCGTGCATGCGCGCTTCGATAGCGGCCAGGTCGTCCGGAGTGAAAGGACGCTCATAGGCGATATCGTAGTAAAAGCCTTCGTCAATGACCGGGCCGATCACCATTTTTGCCGTTGGGTACAGCTGCTTGACCGCATGGCCAATCAGGTGCGCGCAAGAGTGGCGAATGATCTCCAGCCCCTCTTGATCCTTGGGCGTGATGATTTGCAGGCTGGCATCACCAGTGATCAGGTCGCTGGCGTCAACCAGCTTGCCGTCGACCTTGCCGGCCACGGTGGCCTTGGCAAGACCTGCACCAATGGATGCGGCGACCTCGGCTACGGAAACCGAATGATCGAATGAACGTTGACTGCCGTCGGGAAGAGTAATAGTTGGCATGGCGCCTCCTCTCCTAGTGGTGACCCCTACCAAAGGTCACGTGGGTTGGGATGAGCCAGTACAAGATCCAACACCAGGCCGTTCAATGATGAACGCCTGCCTTACAGCGGCAGGAGCCTTTCGGCCAACCGATAATCGAACCAGAGTGACTGGAGTGAACTCAAAAAACATGGCAAGGCGGCAATGGGCGCGCCTGGAAATAGCCAAGCGGGTGATGCTAGCACAGATGAACGGTCATCGCGCCTGCCGCGCCTGATGAAACATAAAATCCCGTGTTTGATGCCTGTCAAAGTGAACTTGAGCTGTACGAAAGCCCTCAAACCCGCTGAGAATCGCTGTTTGCCCACGAATCAAAGGAGCACTTCATGATGCGCTTTACCTCGACCCTCGCTCTCGCCGCTTCCCTGGCTTTCTTGTCTGTTGGCGCACACGCCGCCGCCCCTTCGAACTGGCCTGAAGGTGCCCGTGACAGCTTCATCAAAGATTGCAGCTCGGCAGCCCAACAAAACGTGGACGCCAAAACCGCCAAAAGCCATTGCGAATGTGGCGCGGACAAGATCAATGCCGAATTGAGCACCGCTGAAATCAAAGAGCTCATGACTAACCCGAACTCCAGCCCCGAGCTAAAAAACAAAGCTGTCGCGGCTATTTCGTCCTGCAAAGTCGTGAAGAAAAAATAACAACGACCACTGATCAGACGGCCATTTGACTGAAAAAACAGCCTGAAAACTGCCATTTCGCACAAATTACTCAGCTTTTACGGCTTTTTTTAACAGCTGGTATTTCGCTGCAAAGCCCCGTAGATCGGGGCTTTCAGCCAACCAAGGCACTAAACGCAACGCTATTGATTAGCAAACAATGCCTTGGGGGGGCTTACAAGCCGAACATTTCGACTATGATACCCCGGTGTGCCCAGTTGGCCTGAGCAGCACAGCACTACTGAAAATATATGTTTCTTGGAGATACACCATGTCTAATCGCCAAACCGGCACCGTTAAATGGTTCAACGATGAAAAAGGCTTCGGCTTCATCACTCCTCAAGGTGGCGGTGACGACCTGTTCGTACACTTCAAAGCTATCGAAAGCGACGGTTTCAAAAGCCTGAAAGAAGGCCAAACCGTTTCCTTCGTGGCTGAGAAAGGCCAAAAGGGTATGCAAGCTGCACAGGTTCGCGGCGAGTAATTCTCCGCTGAGCTAAAAAAAACCCCGTCCATGTGACGGGGTTTTTTATGGGCGCTGCAAAAGCCGGGAGGCGATCAGCCGCAGTTGACCCGCGTGATCACCAGGTTGTCGTCGGTGTTCAGGTTCAGACGGTCGGAGCGGTATTCCAGGGTGATCATGTCGTTAGGCTTGAGGATCCGTGCGTTCTGCGCGCCGGCACGGGTACGCGCCTGCTCCAGCAATTGAGGCGAGGCTTTCTGGCCGATAGCGAATTCGGCAGCCTTCGACTCGCAGCGAGTGTGACCTGCATCGGCAACGGCGGCATCTTTGCCCGGCTCAGGGGCACCCGGGGTGCTGCAACCCGCCAACGCGAGTGCTGCCAACAAAGTACCGAATGATGCGAGCTTCCAAGGCATGAAGCCTCCTATGAAAAAAATGGACAGAGATCGTGCGACAGCGATCTGGCGGTTTGGTTTCAAGACGTAAATCGCCTAAGAGCAAGTCTGCCTGACTCAAGGCGAGCATTCGCCGGATCAATCGTCACCAGATATGAACGAATTCAGTAGATATCGATGTAGTCAAACGGCGGCTTCGGCCAGTTCTGCTGGAGCGCGTTGAAAATCTGCCGGACCCAGACTTCATCGCTGGCCGCGACGTTACCGACATAACCCGAGCCTTTGGCCCAGGTCTCGAGGCGAAACAGCAGGCCGTCGATGTCGACTCCGCCTACGGCCTTCCCGGAAGAAATAAACGCGATACCGCCCTTGGTCACCCGCAACTGGGTGTGCTCGTCGTCACTGGCACTCGCGAGCAACTGGCGCACGGCTTCCAGCGTGAGGTTCTCGGGGTTGTTCAAATCGATCTGCACCTGGTGTCCCCGGCAATTGAATGGGGTAACAGTGTCGCACAGCATCGGCCTCATCCCGAAACGTCTCATGCCTAAGTAGCACTGCCAAACCCTACGCAAAAATGGTTAACTGCCCCGGTTAGAACCGCGTTCCAGCGCATTGCCCAGCCTTCCCGCCCCGTGAGCCCCGACCATGAGTACCGTAACCCTCCAAGCCGACATCAAAGCCAAGTGGCCTCAAGGACAAAGCTCCTACAGCCCCGGAAGCCCGGAGGAGTTGGCCATCATCGGAATCGACCTGCTGGTCAAGGAGCTCGGCACTCAGGCCGCACAGGCGTTCATCGGCCAGGTATTCGAGAAATACCCGGCCGACCACATGGGCGCTCATAACCCCGAGCGCGAATAAGACCCGGCCGGCGAGCGCCGACCGGCAAACACCTTACTTCAGACGGGCCAGGCGCTCGGTCAACAGATCGAAGAAGCCCTGGGCGTCGCCGTTCTCAACCCAGAATGCGTTCTTCGGCTGCTTGAGGCCGTCATACCAGTCGACGACGGTCTGGCCGAAGGTCGGGCCTTCGCGGCTGTCGATCACCACGTTGACTTCACGGCCGCTGAACAGGGAAGGCTTGAGCAGGTAGGCAATCACGGTAGCGTCATGCACCGGGCCACCCGGGATGCCGTAGTGCTCCATGTCGCCCTTGACGTATTCATTGAGAATATCGCCCACCACCTTGCTCGCATTGTTCTTGATGTCGGCAATCTGTTTCAGGCGCGCGTCACTGGTCAGCACCTTGTGGGTCACGTCCAGCGGCAGGTAAGTCAGCTTGACGCCACTTTTGAGCACAATTTCAGCCGCGACAGGGTCCGCGAACAGATTGAACTCAGCCACCGGGGTGATATTGCCGCCATTAAAATGCGCCCCGCCCATCACCACCACTTCCTTGATGCCTTGGGTGATCTCCGGCGCCTGGGTCAACGCCAGTGCCAGGTTAGTCTGCGGGCCGAGCATGGCGATGGTGATGCTGTGAGGCTTGGCGGTGCTGAGGGTCTTGATCAGGTAGTCAACGGCATTGCCTTCGGCCAGGCCTTTTTTCGGCTCATGCACGGCGACCCCGGAAATACCTTCCTTGCCATGGATATTCTCCGCATAGATCGGCGTGCGCAGCATGGGTTTTGGCGCGCCGGCGTACACCGGGATGTCTTCGCGCCCTGCCCACTCGCGGGCCAGGCGCGCGTTGCGGGAGGTCTTGTCGAGGCGCACGTTACCGGCGACGGTGGTCAGCGCACGAATGCTCAGCTCCTGCGGGGACGCCATGGCAAACAGCAACGCCACGACGTCATCGGCGCCTGGGTCGGTGTCGATGATCAGGTCGATTTTTTCCGCCGCGTGGGCGCTGGCTGCGGTGAGTGCGGACAAAAGCAGGACACTCCGAAATAGATTTTTCAGGGTTGGGAGACCACGTTGCATGAAACACTCCTTGTCGTAGGGAAACTCTAGAAGGTAACGCCGGACACCAGCGCGATATTGCAATACGGCTGGCACTCGCCCGTGCGCACCACGGCGCGGGCCTTGTGGCTGAGCTGCTTGAATTCTTCATGGCTGACCAAACGGCGCTCGCCCAAGGCGGCCTGTTCGGTCAACACATTAAGTGGCGTCAGCGCAGGTGGCTGCTTGAGCAGGATCTCTTCGGCCAACACATGGCTTTCTACCTGCATCTCGCTGAGCACAATGCGCAGGGTGCTGATGAAATCCGGAATGCCCTGGGTGAGCGCCAGGTCAATCAACTCGACGCCTGGCGGCACTGGCAGGCCGGCATCACCGATCACCAGGATGTCACCGTGGCCGAGGGATGCGATCACGCGCGACAGCGCAATATTGAGCAATGGTGTCTTTTTCATGAGGGGATAAAACCTTGTACGTCCTGCAGCGTAGGAATAGAGGGTTGCGCACCCGCCCGCGTGACCGACAGCGCGGCAGCCACCTGGCCAAACCGGATAGCCTCGGCTTCACTTTTGCCATTGGCCAGCGCCGCGGCAAAACCGCCAACAAAGGTGTCACCGGCAGCCGTGGTGTCCACCGCCTTGACCTTGGGCGCCTGCAAGTGCTCGAAACCTTTGCCATCGGCAAACAACGCGCCCTGACTGCCAAGGGTAATAATGACCTTGCCGGCACCCGCCTTGAGCAGCAGCGTTGCGGCAGCCTTGGCGCCGTCGAGTGAATCGACCGTCACACCACTCAAGGCGCTGGCCTCGCTTTCGTTGGGGATCAAATAATCGATCGAGGCATACCATTCCTCTGGCAGCGGGCCACTGGCCGGTGCCGGATTGAGGATCACGGTCTTGCCCAATTCACGACCGCGCTTGAGCGCCTGGCCAACCGTGCTCATCGGCACTTCCAACTGGCAGACGATGACATCTGCTGCCTGCAGTACCGCGTCAGCCGCCTGCAACGACGCGGGCGTGAGCTCACCGTTGCTGCCAGCCACGATCACAATCGCGTTCTGGCTGCTGTCATCCACCACAATCAACGCCACGCCGCTGGAGCCATCCACCGTGCTGACGGCCTGGCAATCGATGCCCTCCACCAGCAGCGCATCACGCAATTGCGCGCCGTAGGCATCCGTGCCCACACAGCCGATCATCGCCACCTCAGCGCCAAGGCGCGCAGAGGCCACCGCCTGATTGGCGCCCTTGCCGCCCGGCACGGTGGAAAACGTCTGGCCGATCAGGGTTTCACCGGCGCGCGGCAAGCGACTGGCGCGGGTGACCAGGTCCATGTTCAAGCTGCCTATTACCACTACTTTTGCTGGCATACATCAGTACTCATCAATTCGGTTCAGCGGTATTGGGCGAACACACCGGCAAACGGCGCCGTCGACTCACGCAAAACAATGCTCGGCGTCACGATGCGCTGATCGATCGGCAGTTGGGGTGTTGCAATTCGTCGCAGTAAAAGCTCGGCCGCCGTCTCGCCCAGTTGCACGATCGACTGCCCGACCGTCGTCAGCGCCGGGTACACGTAGCGACCCATTTGAATATCGTCAAAACCAATCACCGACAGCTCGCCAGGCACACGGATATTGCGTTCGGCGGCTGCACGCAACACGCCGAAACCAATCATATCGTTACTGGCGAAAATCGCGCTGGGCGGGTTTTCCGACAGTAGCTGTACCGCTGCGGCATAACCACCGGTGCTGGTGAAATCGCTTTCCTGGGTGCGATTGGCTGGCACTTCCACGCCCGCCTCACGCAGCGCGCGGTGATAGCCGGCAAGACGCATTTGCGCCACGCGGGTATGACTGGGGCCGCCAATGCAGGCGATGTCGCGGTGACCAAGCTCCAGCAAATGCCGGGTTGCCAGGTAGGCACCCTGCTCATGATCGATGCGCACCAGGTCGACATCAATGCCGTCCAGTGCTCGGTCGACAATTACCATGGGGGTGCGCACCGCGCTCAAGCCTGCGGCAAGGCCACTGTCGTCGCCGCCCACCGAGGTCACGATCAGGCCGTCGATGCGCTTTTCCAGCAACACGCGCAGATAGCTGCGCTGCTTTTCGGCGTTATCGTCGGAGTTGCAGAGGATCACGCAATAGCCATTACGCTCGCAGTAATCCTCGATACCCCGCGCCAGCTCGGCAAAATACGGGTTAAGGCTGTTGGGCACCAGCAGGCCGATGGTCGCAGTGGTCTTGGCCTTGAGCGAGCGCGCGACGGCACTCGGCACGTAGTCCAGTTGCTTGATCGCCGCTTCCACCTTGATGCGCACAGGCTCGCTGACCGGCCGCGTCTTGTTCACCACATGGGACACAGTGGTGTAGGAAATACCTGCAAGCGCGGCCACATCCTTGATCGTTGCCATGGTTCAGCCCCGCCGACTGGCGCGCTGGCTGCGGTAGGTGTCGAGGACCACGGCAATCACGATTACGGCGCCGGTAATGATGCGTTTGGTTGGCTCTGTCGCACCGATCTGCGCAAGGCCGGCGGCCAGTACCGAAATAATCAACACGCCAAAAAAGGTGCTGATAACCGAACCACGCCCGCCCATCAGGCTGGTGCCGCCGATCACCACGGCGGCGATCACTTGCAGCTCCAGGCCGGAGCCGGCATTCGGGTCCGCCGCTTCCAGGCGGGAAATCTGGAACAATGCCGCCACCCCGGCCAGCAGGCCCATCAGGCTGAACACCAGGATCTTGTAAGGCTTGGGGTTGATGCCGGCCAGGCGCACGGCTTCTTCGTTGGTGCCGATGCCGATCAGGTAGCGACCGAATACAGTACGGGTCAACACCAACTGAGCGGCGATGATCACCAACAGGGCAATGATGAACGACGGCGAAATCCCGAAAGCCACCGGGTTCGACAGCCAGGCATAGGAGTCACCGATATAGGCGGTGCGCGAGCCGGTCATCTGGTAGGCCACGCCACGCGCCATTTCCAGCACGCCAAGGGACACGATAAACGACGGAATGCGCCATGCCACGGTAATCGAACCCGTAATGGTGCCCGCCAACGCAGCGCAGCCCATGCCCAGCAATGCGGCTGGCAACACGCTCCAGCCCCAGCCCAGAATCGCCACACTGACCGCCGAAGCGGCCAGTGCCAGCACCGAGCCCACCGACAGATCAATGCCGCCGATGATCAGGATGAACGTCATGCCCACCGCCAGCACCATCAGGTCCGGGATCTGGTTGGCCAGGGTGCTGAAGGTGTCATAGGACAGGAAGTGGTCGCTGAGCACCGAGAACAGCGCAATCATCGCGAGCAAGGCGCCGGCCAGCCCCAGGTAGGTGCCCAGGCCGTAGAAGTTGCCGCCGGTTTTGCCCGGGGAAGAAGTGATTTTCATGGTGTTTCCCTAAGCACTGCGTCGTTGAGCAGCGCGTCACGTTTTTGATAGCCGGCAAAGGCGGCGGCGAGCAATTCGTCCTGGGTCCAGCTGTCGCGCTCGAAGGTCTCGATCAAGCGCCCGGCAGACAGCACACCGATGCGATCGCAGATCAGCATCAGTTCGCGCAGGTCACTCGATACCACCACCAGCGCTTTGCCCTGGCGCGTCAATTCGCCGAGCAAGGCATAAATGTCGAACTTGGCGCCGACGTCGATACCGCGAGTCGGCTCATCGAACAGCATTACCGCGCAGTCGCGCTCCAGCCAACGGCCAATCACGACCTTCTGCTGGTTGCCGCCCGACAACTCGGACACCAACTGCGCCGGGCTGGAGCTGCGGATGCGCATGGCATCGATCTGGCGCTTGGCCAAGGCAGTTTCGTCGCGGCTGTTGACCACGCCGCCACCGGAGATTTCCGGCATGTTGCCCAAGGCAATGTTGGCGCTGATGGATTGGGTCAGCAGCAGGCCTTCGCCCTTGCGGTCTTCGGTGATCAGCGCGATGCCATGGCCCACTGCGTCCACCGGCGAGCGAATGCTCACCACTTGGGCTGGCGAACCCAGGGCCACGGTGCCGCTGTCGGCCAGGTCGGCACCGAAGATAAGACGCAGCAATTCAGTGCGGCCGGCGCCGATCAGACCTGAAATGCCATAGATCTCACCGGCACGCACTTCAAAGGACACATCGCGAACCTTGTCCGAACGGGTCAAGCCTTTGACCGTCAGCGCCGGGCCGCCAATGGTGCGTGGCCCCAGGTCGATCTGCTCACCCAGCTCGCGGCCGACCATCAAGGTCACCAGCTGCTCACTGTTGTAGTTGGCCATCGGCTCGACGCAGACCAGCTTGCCGTCACGCAGTACTGCAATGCGCTGGGCAACACGGGCGAGCTCTTCAAGCCGGTGTGAAATATAAATGATCGCCACGCCCCGAGCCTGCAGGCGGGTGATTTGTTCAAAGAGCATCTCGACTTCACGGGCCGTGAGCATGGCCGTCGGTTCGTCGAGGATCAGTACATGGCAGTCGCCGATCAGGTTGCGGGCGATCTCGACCATCTGCTGATGGCCAATGCCCAGCGTCCCCACCAGGGTGTCCGGGTCGATCGCATCCAGGCCGACCTGGGCCATGGCTTCGATCGCAGCTTTACGCAGTTGCTTGCGGTTGATCCAGCCACAGTTGCGGGGCAGGTTGTCCAGGAACAGGTTTTCGGCCACGGTCAGGGTCGGCAGCAGGTTGAGTTCCTGCATGACCATGCGCACGCCCAGCTCTTCAGCCTGGGTGCGGCTGCCGGGACGGTAATCCTGACCATTGAACTGCATGTGCCCGGTGGTCGGCGTGACCAGCCCGCCGATGATTTTCGACAAGGTGCTTTTACCTGCGCCATTCTCACCGGTCAGCGCCAGCACTTCCCCGCGATTGAGCGTCAGGGTGATGTCGGACAGTACCGGTTGGGCATAGGTCTTGCCGATACCGCTGACCGAGAGGACAGCGTTCGGGGCGGAAGATGACATAGGAAAATCTCCAGGCGCCCGCTCAGGACGAGCGGGCGCTGTTGGGTGCTGCCAGGATTACTTCTTGAGGACGAGTTCGACTGGGGTTTCGATCACGCCGTCTTTGGCATCGACTTTTTCACCCTTGACCAGCTTGAGCGCGTTCTGGATACCGAACACCGCTTGCTGGGCTGCGGCCTGGTCGGCGGTCGCGAGTACGCGGCCGTCTTGCAACATAGGTTTGATGGCTTCGATATTGTCATAGCCAACCACCAGCACCTTGCCGGCCTTGCCCGCCGCACGCACGGCAGAGACAGCGCCCAGGGCCATGTTGTCGTTACCCGCCAGCAGTGCCTTGAGGTCCGGGTATTCGCTCAGCATGGCGGACGCCACCTTCTGGCCCTGGTCGATTTCCCAGTTACCCGATTGGGTGGAAACAATCTTCATGCCCGCGGCGTCCATCGCATCCTTGTAGCCTGCGGTGCGCTGCTGGGCATTGGTGGTGGTCGGCACGCCTTCGATGATGCCGACCTTGTCACCTGCCTTCAGTTGCTTGGCCAGGTAGTCACCCACCAGCTTGGAGCCTTTGCGGTTGTCCGGACCTACGAACGGGATATCGAGGTTTTTGCTTTTGAGCACGTCCGGGTCAAGGCGATTATCGATGTTGACGACCTTGATGCCGGCATCGGAGGCTTTCTTCAACACGGTGACCAGCGCCTTGGAATCAGCCGGAGCAATCACGATGGCGTTTACTTTGGCGAGGATCATCTGGTTGACGATATCGATCTGCGCGCTGGTGTCGGTTTCGTTCTTGATCCCGTTGGTGATCATGTCGAAATCGGCGGCGTGTTCTTTCTGATAAGCCTTGGCGCCGTCCTGCATGGTCACGAAAAATTCGTTGGCGAGGGACTTCATCACCAGGCCGACCTTGGGTTTGGCGGCGGCGTCATCGGCAAAAGCAGAGGAAAGGGGCAGAGCAGCGGATGCGGCAGCAAGCACAGCGACAGCAAGAAGACGTCCAGCAAATGGCAGCTTCATGGGTTCACTCCGATCTTATGATTATTGTGAGCAACGCTTGCACTGCGAAACATCTCGCAAACGTTTGCGTTGTTCAAACTATGAGAACCTTGTCGAGATTTGTCAACGGGTGAAAAGCGTCTTTCATCCAGGCGCTCCGTTACCTTCCCTATCACCCTGCGGGTCGCAGGATTGAACCTCAGCTTCTCCCGGTCGCTGTCTAAAACGACAGGCTATGGCGCCCAAGTCCCACACCCACCGTTGATATTCCATCATGGTTTTCGGACAACCGAACGCAATACCACCCTGCTGTTCGGAATGCCGGACGAGCACGCTGCCCACTCATCTTAAAATTCAATATAAGTTGTTTTAAATCAACACGTTAATTTATGACCGCGAACATCATGGGCTTGGTACAAATCCTGCTCTTTCCAAGCACCTCGCGGCATTCAGAACGGCCCGGGTGTTCTCGATGAACCTGCTACAGCACTCATCAAAAACCAGAGAGAAAAATAATGAAATCTGCACTGAAGACTTTTGTTCCGGGCGCCCTCGCCCTCCTGCTGCTGTTCCCCGTTGCCGCCCAGGCAAAGGAAGTTGAAACCAAGACCAAACTGTCCAACGTCGTGATCCTCGCCACCGGCGGCACCATTGCTGGCGCCGGCGCCAGTGCGGCCAACAGTGCCACGTACCAGGCGGCCAAAGTCGGCATCGAACAACTGATCGCCGGCGTTCCTGAGCTTAGTCAGATCGCCAACGTACGCGGCGAACAAGTGATGCAAATTGCGTCCGAAAGCATCAACAACGAAAACCTGCTGCAACTGGGCCGTCGTGTTGCCGAACTGGCCGACAGCAAGGACGTGGACGGTATCGTGATCACCCACGGCACCGACACCCTGGAAGAAACCGCTTACTTCCTCAATCTGGTGGAAAAAACCGACAAGCCAATCGTGGTGGTCGGCTCCATGCGCCCAGGCACCGCCATGTCGGCGGACGGCATGCTCAACCTGTACAACGCCGTGGCCGTTGCCGGCAGCAAAGACGCGCGCGGCAAGGGCGTACTGGTGACCATGAACGACGAGATCCAATCGGGTCGCGACGTCAGCAAAATGATCAACATCAAGACTGAAGCGTTCAAGAGCCCATGGGGCCCGCTGGGCATGGTGGTTGAAGGCAAATCCTACTGGTTCCGCTTGCCTGCCAAGCGTCACACCATGGATTCCGAATTCGACATCAAGACCATCAAGAGCCTGCCGGACGTTGAAATCGCCTACGGCTACGGCAACGTGAGCGACACGGCTGTCAAAGCCCTGGCCCAGGCCGGCGCCAAAGCCATCATCCATGCCGGTACCGGTAACGGTTCGGTGTCTTCCAAGGTGGTGCCTGCCCTGCAGGAACTGCGCAAGCAAGGTGTGCAGATCATTCGTTCTTCCCACGTGAATGCCGGTGGTTTCGTTCTGCGCAATGCCGAACAGCCTGACGACAAGTACGACTGGGTCGTCGCACATGACCTGAACCCACAAAAAGCCCGGATTCTGGCGATGGTTGCCCTGACCAAGACCCAGGACAGCAAAGAGCTGCAACGGATGTTCTGGGAATACTGATCCCCCGGTAACACGCGTAGAGGCGGGTTTGCCCGCCTCTACCTCTCCTCTTACACCTGGATACAACTCCCCGCGCTGCATAACCCCGCTCGAATCGCCGCCACATAAACCTTCTGAATTTTAAGCAGTTGCGAAAATCGTAACAGTTAAATACTGTATGCCCGTACAGCACACTAAGGAATACTCCGTGGCAACGTCCTCTTCTGCAGCGCCAACCCCTGACGCCTACGCACGCCTTGCCGTTCGCGTGCAAAAAATCATCAATTCGACCAACGCCCAGAAAGCCAAGGCGGCCTTGATCTTCCGCTTGCCGGATGAGCCTGAGGAGGAATGGGCGCGCTTGCTGGAGGAGATTGCGGAGAACGACAACGTCACCCTCGCCTACCGGGATGACGGTGGCGTGCAGATTTTCTGGGTTGTGCCGAAGGAAGATTGATTCAATGAGTGGCCGTTTTATTGCTGTTTTTTGCCTGTTTTTTGCCGTTACAGCCCACGCACAGGCGCCTCGAACCTTCAGCGAGGCCAAGAAAGTCGCCTGGAAGCTCTACGCCCCGCAATCCACGGAGTTCTACTGTGGCTGCAAATACACCGGCAACCGGGTCGATTTGAAAGCCTGCGGTTACGTACCGCGCAAAAATGCCAACCGTGCCGCACGCATCGAATGGGAACATATCGTCCCGGCCTGGCAGATCGGACATCAGCGCCAGTGCTGGCAAGCCGGCGGGCGCAAAAACTGTACGCGTCACGATGATGTGTTCAAGCGCGCCGAGGCGGACCTGCACAACCTGGTGCCGAGCATCGGCGAGGTCAATGGCGACCGTAACAACTTCAGTTTTGGCTGGCTGCCGGCGCAACGCGGGCAGTACGGCTCATGCCTGACCCAGGTCGATTTCAAGGCCAAAAAAGTCATGCCCCGCCCGTCTATTCGCGGAATGATCGCCCGAACGTATTTTTACATGAGCAAACAATACGGCTTGCGCCTGTCAAAACAGGACCGCCAGCTGTATGAAGCCTGGAACAAGACCTATCCGGTGCAACCCTGGGAGCGCCAGCGCAACCAGACTGTGGCGTGTGTGATGGGGCGCGGTAACGAGTTCGTCGGCCCGGTAAACCTGAAGACCTGCGGTTGAGCGTGGGCGGAGTTGCCGCCCACCCTGCCGGTTATTGCGCGACCTTGTGCTCGATAACCTCTGATTCGGTATCGTTTTTCTTGGCCCGTGCGAGCTTTTCGGTCAGCAGCGCCTGCTTGGCTTCAGCCTCGGCCTTGCTCGCGAACGGGCCTAGATACACCTCGTCCTTGCCGTCTGTTTTGACGATATAGAAGTTGAAACCATGTTCGAGCAACCAGGCAGTCAGGTCGGTGATTGCTTGCAGCTTATGGTCCGGCGGGCCTACCCACACATCCCATTCCTGAGCGGCAATCGCCCCGGTTTGTGGCTGGCTCTCGGTCACGGCAGGCTTGGCCTTGGGGGCGTCAACCGGTTTACCTTCACCGCAACCGGCCAACGCCAACACCGCAATTGCCATCGCTACTTTACGCACTGCCCTGCTCCTTTAAGGATAAAGAGGCAACTTTATCATTCACTGTCTATTCTGGCCGTCATAAACGTTGGCTTAAACAATGCGAATGATGTATCGCAGACCTGTATGATGCCGCCATGGGAATTAATGTCGCCTCTATGCGTCCTAAAAGAGGCAGTCACAGGGAAGCGCTTAGCAGTAAGCTACACACATCCGACACCTGCCCTGTCTGAAACATGTGTCCTTAAAAGTAATCAAGGAGAAGTCCATGCTGATACTCACCCGCAAAGTTGGTGAAAGCATAAACATCGGTGATGACATCACGATCACCATCCTGGGCGTCAGCGGCCAGCAAGTACGAATCGGCATCAACGCACCCAAGGACGTTGCCGTGCATCGCGAGGAGATCTACCAGCGCATTCAGGCTGGCCTGACAGCTCCGGACAAAAACCAGACTCCTTGACGCCTCACTCAGTAGCCAGCCTTTTCGTTCATTGTGATGGCTGGCGAAAACCCTTCCGCCCACTCGCGCTTCCTGCATGATCGGCGTGCTTTATGCTTTCAGCTACGCTGCAAGATAAAACTGTCTTGGCGACTGGAACTTGTTGCGTAATTCGCGGCCGAATCCACTGACTATAACCCTACCATCAGTGTGCGTTCAGGAGCACGTCGATGAGACCGATTGCAAAACAACCGCTTGCCTCCAAGTCTTGGGGGATCGCCCTGCTGATAGGGCTGGCCTTCGTGGTGCTGGGATATGGCGTGAAGTTCGAGATCGAAACAGTCAGTGACCCCGGCAAGCGTTCGTCGATGGAACTTACACTCTTCTTGTGCGGCTACCTGTTCGTGTTCTGCCTACAGCCTATCCAGAAAGCCATTTTGCGCAAATTATGCCAGCGCGCCGCGCAACGTGAGCACCCGAAAACCGCACGTTGATGGCGGCTAATCTGCTATTAGATCGCCGGTATTTACAGGTCGGCGGCAGGATCTATGCTTGGGCTTGCACGGTTTCCGAAAGGCATTGACGCAGATGGATACCCTCAGCAAATCTCAAATCGAAGCGGCCCTGGCGGCGCGTTTGCCCAGCTATGCGATCACCTGTACGTTACACGCTGACGGCACCCTTTCCGCCATCCTTAGTGGTCCGGAAACCGACCATTTCGCGATTACCGGCATCGTGCGCGCGCACTACCATGGCCCCGAGGCGATTGCCCGGCTTGCCAATGAAATCCTCAGGGAAATGGTGCTTTCGCGCCAAGGCATCAAGAGCAGCCGACTGCAGGCGCCACCCGACTCGCCTTCCTGCGCACAAAGCCGAGACCAATAACGGGCTCGGCTTTTTCGTTTCAGTCTTCCAGGCGCTGCAAGCGTAACGTGCCCTCTGCATCGCGCAGAACCTGCAGCGGCTGATAGTCGTTAATGCAGGCATGCGCCGTGACGATCGGCGTCAGGTGTGTATTGGTTACAACCAGCACATCCGCGCCGGCCGCCTCCCCGGCGCGAATCCCCACCGAAGCGTCTTCGAACACCAGGCAATCCTGCACCGGCACACCCAGACGCTGGGCGCCCAGCACGTAACAGGCGGGATCGGGCTTGCCGCTGGCAACGTCCTCGGCCGTCACCAGCACGGCTGGGGGCGTAATACCGGCCGCAGCCAGGCGTCGTAGCGCGAGCGCCTTGGGCGCAGACGTGACCAGTGCCCATTGATCGCCAGGCACGCTATTCAGAAACCCGACAGCACCGGGAATCGCCACCACGCCTTCGACGTCGTTGATTTCGGCCTCGGTAATCCACTGTGCTTCAACTTCGGGATCTACCCCTGGCAGCGCCTGGCGGGTAATGGTGTCAATGGCGCGTGCGCCATGAATGGTGGTCAGGAACGCCGCCACCTCCAGACCGTGGCGTTCAGCCCAGATGCTCCACACGCGCTCGGCGGCGGCAATGGAGTTGAGCAGGGTGCCATCCATATCAAACAGGAAGGCGCGGTAACGTTGGGTGAATACGGCTGGACCTCGAATGGACACTGCGTGGCTTCCTCATAGGCGGTAACAAATAATCGGCCCGATGCAATCTACGGGTCACCTCCTCGCTTGTAAACGCCAGCGGTATCTGGCGGCCCCTGCGATTGAATGACAGGTTTGTAATGAGCCTGTAAGGCTTGTCAGCACCCTCGCTTCATACAGTGGCGTCGTCAGTCACCCACACCGGGTGGCACAACTTCCCACTGATGATGAAGGGCCGCACGATGAAACCTGCCAGCAAACTCTGCCTGATCGCCGCCAGCCTGTTGATGCTGGGCACCGGCACCGCCATGGCCGGCACTGTCGCGCCGATCAAGGCCAACAATGTGGTGCTGGTGCACGGGTCCTGGGCTGACGGCTCGAGCTGGTCCGAGGTGATCACGCGCCTGCAGGCCGCCGGGCTGCATGTGACCGCCGTACAAAACCCACTGACTTCGGTGGCCGATGACGTCGCTGCCACCAACCGCGTGCTGGACCAACAGGACGGCCCTACCGTGCTGGTCGGTCACTCCTACGCCGGCACCGTGGTCAGCGACGCCGGGGCGAACCCCAAGGTCAGCTCACTGGTGTACGTGGCCGCCCGTGCACCGGACACCAACGAAGACTTCGTCGCCCTGTCTGCCAAATACCCCAGCACGCCGGTGCGCGCCGGTGTCGTCGAGCACGACGGTTACCTGACGCTGAACCAGGACGCCTTCCTCAAGTACTTCGCCGCTGACGTGCCGCGCGCCAAAGCCCTGCAGCTGTTCGCGGTACAACAGCCGATCGCCAAGACCCTGTTCAACGGCCGCACGGTGAATGCCGCCTGGCACACCAAGCCGTCCTGGTACGCAGTGTCGAGCAATGACCAGACCATCAACCCGGACCTGGAGCGTTTTCTGGCCAAGCGCATGAACGCGACCACCATCGAACTGCCGTCGAGCCACTTGTCGCTGGTGTCCAACGCCAAGGCAATCACCGACCTGATCCTCGAAGCGTCCGGCCGCCAGCCTTAAACCACGCATTACAAACTTGTCATGATCCTGTTGGCTGGCTGTTTGGGGTGCCTGGTTACTGTGAACTCACTGCCAGCCCCGGCAGCCAACCCTTAAAGAGAGCTACTGCCATGAAACTGTTTATCCTGGGCTTTGCCGCTTTGCTTGCTACCGGCTCTGCGTTCGCTGCCGACACAGCCCCTGAAACTAACGTGATCCACGACAAAACCGGCTTCTTCGTGCACCTGGACGTGGCCAAAGTGCTGTCGAGCACCGACACCTACGGCCAATGCGGGATCGTCCCGGCACAACTCAAATACCTCGACTCCCAAGACCGTGAACACGTGCTGGACTACCAGGTGCAAGGCATCGGTTGCCCCAGTGACAATTGATCCGGCTACACTTGCGCAACGCAGCGAACCAGGGCACTTCCCATGAACATCCTCGTAGTCGAAGACGAACCCAAGGCCGGCAATTACCTGCTCAATGGCCTGCAGGAACTGGGTTACTCGGTGAGCCTTGCCCGCGACGGCGTAGACGGCTTGCACCAGGCGCTGGAAACGCCCTTCGACGTCATCGTGCTGGATGTGATGATGCCGAAAATGGACGGCTGGGAAGTGCTGCGCCGCCTGCGCAAAGAGGCTGACACGCCGGTGCTGTTCCTCACTGCCCGCGATGACATCGCCGACCGCATCAAGGGCCTGGAACTGGGCGCCGACGACTACCTGATCAAGCCCTTCTCCTTCGCCGAACTGGTCGCGCGCTTGCGTACCCTGACGCGTCGCGGCCCGAGTCGCGAAGAAGAGCAACTGCACATCGCCGACCTGCAGATCGACGTGCTCAAGCGCCGCGTCACCCGCAACGGCACGCGCATAACGCTGACCAACAAGGAGTTCGCCCTGCTGCACCTGTTCGCCACGCACCAGGACCAGGTGTTATCACGCTCGATGATTGCTTCGCGGGTCTGGGACATGAACTTTGACAGCGACACCAATGTGGTCGACGTCGCCGTGCGGCGCCTGCGCCTGAAAATCGACGACCCATTCCAGCTCAAATTGATCCACAGCGTGCGGGGCATCGGCTACCGCTTCGACACCCAGCCATGAACCCTCGCCGCCATTATTCGCTGACCCTGCGCCTGGCGCTGATCTTCGCCCTGCTCGCCTTCGCGCTGCTCGCCACCTTGGGCGTTGCGTTGTACCGCGAGCTTGAGCGTGAACTGATCAAGCGTGACGACGCCGCACTGATTTATCGCGCCGACCAGTTGCGCAACCTGCTCAAGGACAGCAATACCCTGGACCTGATCAAGACCAAGCCGGAGCTGTTCCAGAACATGCTGGGCAACAGCGAGTCGGTGCTGAGCATCGCGGCGCCGGGGCAAAAGCCGTTGCTGCTGGTAAACCCGGGCAACATTGCAATGCCAGATGTGCCGCCCGTGCCCACCAACCGTGAACTGGGCTTTGCCGACGTGCACCATTTACCCGGTATCAATGGCGTGCCTTTCGCCACCGTGGCCGCGTCCATCGACTCGGGCGACCTGGGCATCCTGCAAGTCACCACCGGGCGCCTGATGACCGAACGCACGGCGATGCTCGCCAGCTATCGCTTGAGCGTGTTTATCCTCGCCAGCATCGCCGCGGTCATTCTCGCCATCATCAGCTACCTGCTGGTGCACCGCGGGCTGGTGCCACTGCGGCGCCTGGCCGTGCACACCCAAGGTATCGGCGTGGGCAACCTGGCCGAACGCCTCGACAGCCACGGCGCGCCCAAAGAGCTGCTGCCGATGATCGACGCCTTCAATACCATGCTTGAACGGTTGGCCAAGGGCTTTGTGCAACTGAGCCAGGTATCCACCGACATGGCCCACGAGCTGCGCACGCCGATCAACAACTTGCTGGGGGAAACCCAGGTCGCCCTGCAACAGAGCCGTAACATTGAGAGCTACCAGCAACTGCTGGCGTCCAATGTCGAAGAACTCGAACGCCTGGCACGAATGCTCGACAACATGCTGTTCCTCGCCCGTACCGACCCGGCCAGCGCACTGCGCCAACGCCAGGAACTGAGTGCGGCGGATGAAGTGGAGCGTATAGCCGACTACTTCGAAGGGTTGGCGAGCGATGTGGATATTCACATTCAGGCCGAGGGCGAAGGCCTGATCTGGGCCGAACCGATGCTGTTGCGCCGCGCCTTGGCAAATTTGTGTGCAAACGCCATCAAGTACGGCGCACCCAGTTCGCAGTTGCTGATTCAGGCCATTCCAGACGCCGAGGGCATCAACTTGCGCGTCAGCAACCAGGGGCAGACCATTCCCGCCGAGCATTTGCCGCGCCTGTTCGAGCGTTTTTACCGGGTGGATGAGTCACGGGAACGCTCGGCCCAGTCCAATGGGCTGGGGCTGTCGATTGTCGCGACCATCATGCAGCTGCATAACGGCCGCTACCGGGTCACCAGTGAGGCCGGAGTGACCTGTTTTGAGTTGTTTTTCCCCAGGCGCGAAGCCTGAACACCGCGAGCCGGGTCAACTGACCTGGCCACCGGCCTGCACCACATCAACCGGTGTGTTCCATGCCACCTGCACCGCCAGGCGCAAGCCTTCTAAGGTTGTCACCAATGGCATCGATGCCAGCCCAGTCCCCACCTGCTCCGGCAAGTTCGGCACATGGATGAACCCACTGCGAACGTCCGTGCCGGCCAGCGCGTGCTGCAACAGATAAAACACCTGATTACACACAAACGTACCCGCGGTCTGCGAAACCGCCGCAGGCACCCCGGCCTCGCGCAACGCCTTGACCATGGCCTTGATCGGCAGTGTGCTGAAGTACGCGGCCGGCCCATCGACCACCACCGGCGTATCGACGGGTTGCGCACCCAGGTTGTCAGGGATGCGCGCGTCGTTAACGTTGATCGCCACCCGCTCCATGGAAATGCTGTCGCGCCCAGGCCCAAGCCCCGTGGCGATCACCATCGCCGGGCGCAATTGGGTGATCCACTCAGCCAGGCACTCCTCCACCAAGGCAAATGCACAAGGCAGTCGGCGCGCAACAATCTGCACACCCTCACCCAAAAGCATCCCATCCAACTGGCGCACGGCCTCCCAGGACGGGTTTACCGAGTCTTGATCAAAGGGCTCGAAGCCCATCAACAGTAACGTTTTCATCCTCGCCTCACATCAACAGGTAGAGCAGCACAATATTGACCACCAGCATCATCAATGCCGTGGGCAATTGCGCCTTGATGACCGCGTTCTTGTCCGGCAACTCCAGCAAGGCTGCCGGAACTATATTGAAGTTGGCCGCCATCGGCGTCATCAACGTGCCGCAATAGCCGGAGAACATGCCAATCGCCGCCATTACCGCCGGGTTGCCGCCGTAGATGCCCACCAGCACCGGCACGCCGACACCGCCGGTCATCACCGGGAACGCCGCAAAACCATTGCCCATGATCACGGTAAACAGCGCCATGCCCAATACATACACCATCACCGCCACCAGCTTGAAATCCAGGTTGATATAGGTGGTGGTGACATGGGCAACCGCTGTGCCGACCCCGGCTTCATTGAACAGCAAGCCGAGCATGGCGAGCATTTGCGGCAGCACCATGGCCCAGCCCAAGGCTTCGGTCAGGCGTCGGGATTCACGCAAGGCTTGCACCGGTGTGTCGCGGGTCAACCAACAGGCCAGGCCGAGGGCGATCAGGCAACCGATGCCCAGGGAGACAAAAGTGGTGTTTTTCGGGTCCAGCAATGGCACGCCGCCGATTTCGGTGTGCTTGAGCAATACCGAGCCAATCACGGTGGTCAGCGGAATGGCCAACGCCGGGATAAACAGCTTGTGGCCAAGCCGACCGGCACTGGCGCGGGCAGACTTGTCATGCAACTGGGCATGCGCGCCACGCCCCACGCCGCCCAAACCTGCGATCAACGCCATCACCACCACGCCAACGCCGATAACCACCGGCGGCAAACGCTCCCCGACCAGGAACGGAATGGCAAACAGCAACCAGAATGCCGCGCTGGACCAGCGCTTGGGATGGGTACGATCCAGCAGGATCATGCCTGCGGTAATCAACAGCAGAATGCCGGCCAGCCAGTACAGGTACTCGATGGAGATAATCATTGCGCAGACTCCACCGGCGTCGCGACGGGCGTCATCTCGCGGGTAAGCCTTCGGTCGAACCGGTGCAGGCGAATCGCATGGATGATAAACGCACAAATCGCCGTCGGAATGCCCCACACCGCGATGTGCAACGGCTCCACATCAATCCCCGAACCGAGCAGGAAGGTGTGCATCAGCGCAATCGCACCAAAGGCAACAAAGATGTCTTCACCGAAAAACAGCCCGACGTTATCGGTCGCCGCACACATGGCCAACACCTTGTGGCGCAGTTTGTCCGGCAGTTTGCCGTAGCGTTTTTCCGCTGCGCCTTCGGCCATCGGCGCCAACAACGGCCGCACCATCTGCGGATGCCCGCCCAGGCTGGTGAGGCCCATGGCGGCCGTGGACTCGCGCACAAATAGATACATGATCAACAAGCGCCCCACCGTGGCGCGCTCGAAGCGGGCGATCCAGTTCTGCGCATGCAGGCGCAGGCCATGGCGCTCCAGCAGCCCAATAACGGCCAGGGGCAGCAACAGGATCAATTGCAAGGCGCGGGTCTGAAGGAAGCCTTCGCCCATGCTGGCGAGGATTTTTTCCAGCGGGAAGTGGGCGGCAAGCCCCGTGGCGATGGCTGCGGCGGTCACCACCAGCAACGGATTGAAGCGCAGGACAAAGCCAACCACGATGACAAGTACGCCGATCAACGGCCATAGGTTCACAACAGTTTGCATGACGATTAAGTCCTAGAATGCGCGCTGCGGCGCCATGACGGCAGGATGTGAACAAAGGGTTCACAGCATGAAAGTGGCGTGCAGCCCGACGTGGTTTTTTATTGTTGACCTGGGAGGTCGAGCGTCAGTGGCGGCAACTGTGCTGCTTGGGGGCGGGAGGTGTCCAACAAGAAAAATTGTTGCTGCAAACCAATAAATTTTGTCGGTGATGGGCGCCGGGTGGCCCGGCGCTTTGAGGGAGTTCAGCTCAAGCGCTTGTGGAAAAAATGGCGTTTATGGCCCGGCGGGAAATCAGCAATGTGGCCAAATTCAGTGAAGCCCTGTTTGCGATAAAACCCGGGCGCCTGGAAGCTGAAAGTGTCCAGCCAGATGCCCTCGCAACCGCGTTCACGGGCCAGGTCTTCAGCCGCACGCATCAATCGCGTCCCCGTGCCTTGGGTGCGCATCTGGTCGGGAATGCTCAACAGTTCAATGAACAACCACCCGAAGGAAATCTCCCCGTAAAGACCGCCCACTACTTCTTGAGAAGCGGGATCACGCAGCAAAATACCGACCGTTTCGGACGGCATCTGGCCGGTGTGGCTGCGGTTGAAAGCCCGCAGCGGCTTGAGAATGGCCTCGCGCTCCTGCGCCGTCACGTCGAACGATACTTCCATTGCCAATTCCATTACGGACTCCATGGGTTGAATTCAATCGCTCCTCAGTATGCCTTGGGCGCACCAAACCTGAGTGGATCTGCGCCAGTTTCATTAACCCAGCGGCGCTCAATCACCTTAAGTCGTCTCGACAGCATGGATCTCGTTCCAGACCTATACTCAATACAGTGTTGCGCGGTCCTGCGCAGCGCTCAGCGCAGTATTGCCGATGGAGGCAGCCGCTATGTACGCCGGACAAACGAGTATGGCGACAACAAATGGTGAGATACGGTGCCAGATGTTTGCACAGATTATCTGCCTGTTATCGGTGGCTACGCTGTTCTGCTAGCAGTTCTCAGCGCAGTAACCCGCAAAGCGGTATGGGCAGGTATTGGCAAAATTCCAGCCAAAAAAAGAGCCCACCTTTCGGTGAGCCCTTCAACACTCAAGGTTTTGCACGTGTCAGAAGTGTGAGACTCAGGCCAGCTCGGCCAAATCTTTTACGTCAAAAGGCTTCAAGTCGGCCGAATTGCCCGTTCGAATTTTCCTCACCCACTGCGCGTCACTCAGCAGTGCTCGCCCAACAGCGATCAAGTCGAACTCCTCTTTCTCCAATCGCTGCACCAAATTGTCGATCGCTGCCGGTTGGGAGCTTTCGCCGCTGAAGGCGCCGAGGAAGTCGCCGGACAACCCCACAGAGCCGACACTGATAGTCGCAGCGCCTGTCAGCTTTTTGGCCCAGCCGGCAAAGTTCAGACCCTGCTCGCCGTCCAGTTCCGGGAACTCGGCTTCCCAGAAGCGCCGTTGAGAGCAATGCAAAACGTCCACGCCGGCCTCCACCAGTGGCACCAGCCAATCGGACATGCTTTCAGGCGTCGTAGCCAATCGGGCGCTGTAATCCTGCTGCTTCCACTGACTCAGACGCAGAATGACCGGGAAATCCGGCCCTACGGCTGCGCGTATGGCCTTGACCACTTCCGCCGCGAACCGTGAACGCTCCTTGATCGTTGCACCGTTGAAGTGGTCGGAGCGTTCATTCGTACCTGTCCAGAAAAACTGGTCCAGCAGGTATCCGTGGGCACCGTGTATTTCGACGGTATCAAACCCCAGCCGCTTGGCGTCAGCAGCGGCCTTGGCGAACGCCGCAATGGTGTCGGCAATCGCCTCATCATTCATGGCCTGCCCCAGTGGTTTTTGAGGACCGGCAAGCCCCGACGGGCTCTCAAACCCACCGGCGGGCGCCCAGTCTTCCTGGAAACTGGGCGCGGCCCCGACGTGCCAGATCTGCGGCCCCATTTTGCCACCGGCACGATGAACACCATCGATTACTGCTTTCCAGCCTGCGAGTGATTCATCGCCATGGAAAAACGGAATCCGCGACATATTACGAGCGCCCGGACGATCCACCACAGTCCCCTCAGACAGAATTAACCCGACCTGGTTTTCCGCACGCTTGCGGTAATAAGCGGCGATTTGTTCGTCAGGCACACCGCCCTTGGCGAAAGCGCGCGTCATAGGCGCCATTACAATTCGATTCTTCAGGGTCAAGGACTTGATCGTGAACGGCTGAAATAGAGAGTCGAGATTCGTAGAACTCATTGAGAGATGCTCCGAGCAAAAGGAAACTCCATGGTATAAGGTGTATACCTAATATCAATAAGGCACTTAAAAGTGCTCAGGTATACCCGAGGAAACTACATGCAGGAAAAAGCTATTCAGGCGTTGGGGCAAAACGAGAACCCTCCAGTCGTCTACGCCGCTGATTGCACCAGCCGGATACTGCTCGATCAGATCGCGGACAAATGGTCCGTATTGATACTGGCAACGCTCTGTAAAAGCCCGCTGCGCTTCAATGAAATCAAACGTCGACTCGACGGCATTACGCAAAAAGCGCTCACGCAAAGCCTGCGTCGCCTGGAGCGCAACGGCATTTTGTCGCGCCGCGTCATTCCCTCTTCTCAAGTCGCGGTCGAGTACAGCGTTACCGACCTGGGGCATACGCTGGAAGAGCCATTTCGTGCGTTATATAGGTGGACGCTCCAACATTCTGAAGCTGTGATGAACGCCCAGGCGGCATTCGATAAGCTTGCAGAAGAGCAGCAGCACGACGGGTAAAAGCATAACGATGGCGGCGGGAGTGTTGATAAGGAAGTTTTACAAATCGCAGGCAACAAAAAAGGGCCCACCTTTCGGTGAGCCCTTCCAGACCGCCCAGCAGAGCGGATTTTGTTTGGTAGGCGCGATTGGACTCGAACCAACGACCCCCACCATGTCAAGGTGGTGCTCTAACCAACTGAGCTACGTGCCTGCTGTGAGGCGGCATTCTACGGAATTCCGAAGGGGTGTCAACATCTTTTTTGCAGCTAACCCTATGAATATGCGAATTTTTTATTTGTGAAAGGCATGCCCGGGGTTTTCGGGTGGCTGGCAGGCAATTTTCAACTCAGGTAGGATCGGCGCACTCGTAAAAAATATAAAACAGAGGTTCCAGGATGGCGAACACCCCCTACCCCCAGTCGTATTACGCCGCGTCCGCGAATGCGGTTCCGCCACGCCCGGTGCTGCAAGGTGAAGTCGAAACCGATGTCTGCGTGATTGGCGCCGGTTATACCGGCCTGTCCAGCGCGCTGTTTCTGCTGGAGAACGGTTTTCGCGTGACGGTACTGGAAGCCGCCAAGGTCGGCTTTGGCGCCTCGGGCCGCAATGGTGGGCAGATCGTCAACAGCTATAGCCGCGACATCGACGTGATCGAACGCAGCGTTGGCCCCAAGCAGGCGCAGTTGCTGGGGCAGATGGCGTTTGAGGGCGGCAGGATCATTCGTGAGCGCGTGGCCAAGTACCAGATCCAGTGCGACTTGAAGGACGGCGGCGTGTTCGCTGCACTCAACAGCAAGCACATGGGCCACCTGGAGTCGCAGCAGCGCCTGTGGGAGCGCTACGGCCATACGCAGCTTGAGTTGCTGGATGAGCGCCGTATCCGCGAAGTGGTGGCCTGTGACAACTATGTCGGCGGCCTGCTGGACATGAGCGGCGGCCATATTCACCCGCTCAACCTGGCACTGGGCGAAGCAGCGGCGGTAGAGTCCCTGGGCGGCACGATTTACGAGCAGTCTGCGGCGGTGCGCATCGAACGCGGCGCCAACCCTGTGGTACATACCGCCGAGGGCAAGGTCAGGGCCAAGTTCATCATCGTCGCGGGCAATGCCTACCTGGGCAACCTGGTGCCGGAGCTGGCGGCCAAGTCGATGCCGTGCGGCACCCAGGTCATCACCACCGCCCCGCTGGGCGATGAACTGGCCAAGACCTTGCTGCCGCAGGACTACTGCGTCGAGGACTGCAACTACTTGCTGGACTACTACCGCCTCACCAGTGACAAGCGCCTGATCTTCGGCGGCGGCGTGGTGTATGGCGCGCGCGACCCGGCCAACATCGAAGCGATCATCCGCCCGAAGATGCTCAAGGCCTTCCCGCAGCTCAAGGATGTGAAGATCGATTACGCCTGGACCGGCAATTTCCTGCTGACCCTGTCGCGCCTGCCACAGGTGGGTCGCCTGGGCGACAACATCTATTACTCCCAGGGCTGCAGTGGCCACGGCGTGACGTACACGCACCTGGCGGGCAAGGTGCTGGCAGAAGCGTTGAGAGGCCAGGCAGAGCGTTTTGATGCGTTTGCCGACCTGCCGCACTACCCGTTCCCGGGCGGGCAACTGTTGCGCACACCGTTTGCGGCGATGGGCGCCTGGTATTACGGGCTGCGGGATAAGCTGGGGTTCTGATTGCGATAGCTGGCTGCCGACGATGGCCATACCTTGGACCGAGGTGTAGCTATCGCAGGCAAACCAGCCCCCACATTGACCAGTGGCAACTTCAGAAGAAGCTCAACCCAAAATATCAAATCGCAGACACAAAAAACCCCGGTCTTTCGACCAGGGTCTTTGCTATCGGGTCAAAGCAGCTTAACGCTTGCTTTGTGCTCCAAGGCGTTCAGTGGGCCTTGGGGCAGATATGGCGCAGCGGACGGGACTCGAACCCGCGACCCCCGGCGTGACAGGCCGGTATTCTAACCGACTGAACTACCGCTGCGTATCGCTTGACCAGTTGAACCTAAACCCTCAACTGTCTTTAAACGTCTGACTGATCAGCCTAAGCCTTTCAATCTCAAACCCGACAAATCGGACCTGGAAAATATGGCGCAGCGGACGGGACTCGAACCCGCGACCCCCGGCGTGACAGGCCGGTATTCTAACCGACTGAACTACCGCTGCGCGTCGGTGCAACCTTTAACGTTGCGTCTTGCCCGAAGGCAAAACTCTCAAGAAGTGGTGGGTGATGACGGGATCGAACCGCCGACCCTCTGCTTGTAAGGCAGATGCTCTCCCAGCTGAGCTAATCACCCTTTGCTTCGTTGAGGCCGCGAAATTTACGCAGGTAGCAGACCTAAGTCAATAGCCTGCTTGAAGTTTTTCTGAAAAAGACAAAATTGCTTCAAGGCGGCTACCCGCCCTACTCGCTGTAAATCATCTTCTTGCTCATGCCGCCGTCGACCACAAACTCTTGGCCAGTGACAAACCCTGCCTGACGCGACAGCAGCCACGCCACCATCGCCGCCACGTCCTCAACCGTGCCCACCCTGCCCGCCGGATGCTGGGCATGATCGGCATCGGTCAAAGGCTCGGCACGCCGCGCCGCTGGATCACGCGCATCGATCCAGCCAGGGCTGACGGCATTGACCCGCACCTCCGGCCCAAGACTTATGGCCAGCGCGTGAGTCAGGGCCAGCAGCCCGCCCTTGCTCGCCGCGTAGGCCTCGGTGTCGGGCTCCGATTGACGCGCGCGGGTCGAGGCCAGATTGACGATCGCGCCGCCATGGGCACGCAGGTACGGTGCACAGTGCTTGGCCAGCAGCATCGGCCCGCTGAGGTTCACCGCCAGCACGCGGTTCCAGTACGCCAGGTCGAGGCTTTCGAGGGTGATATTGCGTGGGTCGGCCACGGCGGCGTTGCACACCAACGCGTCCAGGCGACCGAACTGACCGAGCACTTCGGCAACGCCCTGGGCGACCTGCTTCTCGTCGGCCACGTCCATGCTGATAAACCAGGCGTTGTCACCCAGCACCTTGGACACCTTGGAGCCGCGCTCGCGGTCCAGGTCGGTCAACACCACCTGCCAGCCTTCGCTGATCAGCCATGCCGCGATGCCGAGGCCAATGCCTCGGGCGGCGCCCGTCACCAGCGCAACACGGCCGTTACCGGCCGCTGCTGTTTCCATGGACCACTCGATCACAAGGCAGCCAGCCCGCGAGCCAGGTCAGCTTGCAGGTCGGCTACGTCTTCCAGGCCCACTGCAATGCGGATCAGGCTGTCACGGATGCCGGCCGCTTCACGCTCCTGTGGCGCCAGGCGCCCGTGGGAGGTGGTGCTGGGGTGGGTGATGGTGGTCTTGCTGTCACCCAGGTTGGCCGTGATGGAGATCAGGCGCGTTGCGTCGATAAAGCGCCAGGCGCCGTCTTTGCCGCCTTTTACTTCAAAGCTCACCACCGCGCCGAAACCACGCTGCTGACGCTGGGCCAGCGCGTGTTGCGGGTGGCTCTTGAGACCGGCGTAATGGACTTTCTCGATCCCGTCCTGTTGCTCCAGCCACTCGGCCAGGGCCTGGGCATTGGCGCAATGGGCCTTCATCCGCAGGCTGAGGGTCTCCAGGCCTTTGAGGAAGATCCACGCATTGAACGGGCTCAGAGTCGGCCCGGCGGTGCGCAAGAAACCCACCACTTCCTTCATCTGCTCGCTGCGGCCGGCGACTACGCCGCCCATGCAACGGCCCTGGCCGTCGATGAACTTGGTGGCAGAGTGCACAACAATGTCCGCGCCCAGCTTCAACGGCTGTTGCAGCGCCGGCGTACAGAAGCAGTTGTCGACCACCAGCATCGCGCCCTTGGCGTGGGCCACTTCGGACAACGCGGCGATATCTACCAACTCGGCCAGCGGATTGGACGGCGACTCGACGAACAGCAGCTTGGTGTTGGCCTTGATCGCCGCATCCCAGCCGGACAGATCCGCCAGGGGCACGTAGTCCACTTCGATGCCGAAGCGCTTGAAGTACTTCTCGAACAGGCTGATGGTGGAGCCGAACACACTGCGCGACACCAGCACATGGTCGCCAGCACTGCACAGGCTCATCACCACTGCCAGGATCGCAGCCATACCGGTCGCCGTGGCCACCGCCTGCTCAGCGCCTTCCAGGGCCGCGATACGCTCTTCGAACGCACGCACGGTCGGGTTGGTGTAACGCGAGTAAACGTTGCCCGGCACTTCACCGGCAAAGCGCGCAGCCGCGTCGGCAGCGGTGCGGAATACATAGCTGGAGGTGAAGAACATCGGGTCACCGTGCTCACCTTCCGGGGTGCGGTGCTGACCGGCGCGCACAGCCAGGGTATCGAAAGCTACGCCATCGAGGTCGCTGTCCAACCGACCGGCATCCCATTCCTGACTCATGCTGCGACTCCTTACTCAATACTCTATTTAAGATACAAAACCGGCCCCTCAGGGCCGGTGTTTACTCAGTTGTTGTACAGATCGATGATCGCACTGACCGCCTGGGTCTTGATCTTCGACGAGTCGTTACGCGCCTGCTCGATCTTGTTCAGGTAGGCCTCGTCGACATCACCGGTCACGTACTTGCCGTCGAACACGGCGCAGTCAAACTCGGCGATCTTGATCTTGCCACCACCGACCGCCTCGATCAGGTCCGGCAGGTCCTGATAGATCAACCAGTCGGCACCGATCAGGTCGGCTACATCCTGGGTCGAACGGTTGTGGGCGATCAGCTCGTGGGCGCTCGGCATGTCGATACCGTACACGTTCGGGTAACGCACGGCAGGCGCGGCGGAGCAGAAGTACACGTTCTTCGCACCGGCTTCGCGGGCCATCTGGATGATCTGCTTGCAGGTGGTGCCGCGCACGATGGAGTCGTCGACCAGCATCACGTTCTTGCCGCGGAATTCCAGCTCAATGGCGTTGAGCTTCTGGCGCACCGACTTCTTACGCGCCGCCTGGCCAGGCATGATGAAGGTACGGCCGATATAACGGTTCTTGACGAAACCTTCGCGGAACTTGACGCCCAAGTGGTTGGCCAGCTCTAGCGCAGCGGTACGACTGGTGTCCGGGATCGGGATCACCACGTCGATATCGTGCTCGGGACGCTCGCGCAGGATTTTCTCGGCCAGCTTCTCGCCCATGCGCAGGCGCGCCTTGTACACCGAAACACCGTCGATGATCGAGTCCGGACGCGCCAGGTAGACGTGTTCGAAGATGCACGGAGTGAGTTTCGGCGCAATCGCGCACTGACGGGTGTGCAGCTTGCCGTCTTCGGTGATGTAAACGGCTTCGCCCGGCGCGAGGTCGCGGATCAGGGTGAAGCCGAGCACGTCCAGGGACACGCTTTCGGACGCGATCATGTACTCGACGCCTTCGTCGGTGTGACGCTGGCCGAACACGATCGGGCGAATGCCGTGCGGGTCACGGAAACCGACGATGCCATAACCGGTGATCATTGCGACGACGGCATAACCACCAACACAACGGTTGTGCACGTCGGTCACGGCAGCGAATACATCTTCCTCGGTCGGCTGCAACTTGCCGCGCTGGGCCAGCTCATGTGCGAACACGTTGAGTAGCACTTCCGAGTCGGAGTTGGTGTTGACGTGGCGCAGGTCAGATTCGTAAATCTCCTTGGCCAGCTGTTCAACGTTGGTCAGGTTACCGTTGTGCGCCAGGGTGATGCCGTAAGGCGAGTTGACGTAAAACGGTTGAGCTTCGGCCGAGGTCGAGCTACCGGCAGTCGGGTAACGCACATGGCCAATGCCCATGTGCCCGACGAGGCGCTGCATGTGACGCTGATGGAACACGTCACGCACCAGGCCATTGTCCTTGCGCAGGAATAACCGGCCGTCGTGGCTGGTCACAATACCGGCAGCGTCCTGGCCGCGGTGCTGGAGGACGGTTAGCGCGTCATACAGCGCCTGATTGACGTTCGACTTACCGACGATACCGACGATGCCACACATGCGACGCAACCCCTACTTAATGAATCTTGACTGAACACTACTTACTGAGGCGTTTTGGCCGGCAAGAGGTGTTCCTTGAACGGAAGATCAGCGGGTACGCTGATTCCGCTGGCCAGCCACTGACTGCTCCACCCCAATATGAGGTTCTTGGACCAATCTGCAACCAATAGAAATTTTGGCACGAGTACCGACTCCTGCCACCACGAATCCTGCTGTACCGGCCCCAGGCTCAACAGCCCGACCGCCACAACCACCAGCAAGCCACCACGTGCGGCGCCGAAGGCCATGCCGAGAAATCGATCGGTCCCGGAGAGGCCGGTGACACGTATCAACTCGCCAATAAGATAATTGACCATTGCCCCCACCAACAGCGTGGCGATGAACATGATGGCGCAGCCCGCAATGACGCGAGCCGAAGGTGTTTCGATATACCCGGCCAGGTAAACCGACAGTGAACCACCGAACATCCAGGCTACAACTCCTGCGATGATCCAGGTCAGCAACGACAGTGCTTCTTTTACGAAGCCGCGGCTTAGACTGATCAAAGCGGAGATGGCGACGATTGCTACGATCGCCCAATCAACCCAGGTAAATGGCACAGTGCAGCCTACGTACGGATAAGGCGGCGCATTTTAGCAGAGCGCTGGGCTATCGGTAAGCTGTGATTGTGGGTGCTTTGCAAATCAATGGGTTGAGCAATCTCAAGACCACCCAAAAACAATGTGGGAGCTGGCTTACCTGCGATGCAGGCGCCTCGGTCTTTAAGCTGGACCGCGGTGATGCTATCGCAGGCAAGCCAGCTCCCACATTTGGCCTGCATTCCAACCCTTTACTCAGCCGCGCTCAGGCTGGAACCGCACCACAAACCCATTCAGGTTCTGCTGTCGCCCCAGCAGGTCACGCAGGCGGTCCGCTTCGGCGCGCTCGATCAGCGGCCCGATAAATACGCGATTTTTGCCGTCGGCACTGCGGATATAGGCGTTATACCCCTGGGCACGCAACTTTTTCTGCAAGGCATCGGCGCTTTCACGGTTGGCCAGGCTGGCGAGCTGGATCGACCAACTGATCGGCAGACCATTCGGGTCGATACGGCTTTGACCGACATCCGGCTTGCCCGGCGCGGCAGGTTGTGGCGCTACCGGCTTGGGCGCAGGGGCTGGCGCAGCAGGTTTGGCAGCCACCACCGGGGCCGCTGGAGCGGGCGCCGCCCTGACTACCGGCACACTCTGCTGCACCGGCACTGCTGGCGCCGCTGGAGCCGTTTGCGCAGCCACCTCATCATCGCTCGGCACCGGTTCTTCAGGCAGCGTCTGCGGCTCAGGCACCACCACAGGCTCCACCTGAACTTGCGGCATCGCTGGCGCCTGTGGCGCTGCCGGTGCCTCGACCACGACCTGGCGCTGTTCGTCCTGGCGCGAAAACAGCATCGGCAGGAAAATCACCGCCAACGCCACCAATACCAGGGCTCCGACCATTCGCTGCTTGTATGCGCTATCCAGTAATGCCATGTGCAGCTTCCTCCGTGGAGCGCCGGGCCAACCACTCAAGCGCCTCGGCAACACAATAAAATGATCCGAACAACAGAATCTCGTCCTCGGCCGTCGCCACTGCACATTGCGCCTCAAGTGCTGCAGTGACGCTTGCATACGACGCCGCCGACGCACCAAGGTTCTGCAATGCCACTTGCAGTTCGGCAGCCGGGCGACTGCGCGGCGTGTCCAGCGGCGCTACCGCCCAAGCCTGGACATTGCCGAGTAACGGCGCAACCACACCGTCCAGATCCTTGTCAGCCAACAGCCCGAACACCGCCAGGCGACGACCGGCAGGTGGCGTGCGTGACAGACGTTGCGCCAGGTACTCGGCGGCGTGCGGGTTGTGCCCCACATCCAGCAGCAGGTTCAAACGCTTGCCTTCCCACTCGAATGTGCGGCGATCCAGGCGCCCCACCACAGGAGTAGCCAGCAACGTGGCAGCAATCTGCTCGGGATTCCACGGCAGATCCATCAACAGGTACGCTTGCAGCGCCAGCGCGGCGTTTTCCATCGGCAGGTTCAGCAGCGGCAAATCCCGCAGCTCTACCACCTGGGCACGCGCATCACACCCGCGCCACTGCCAATGCTGGTCGCCAACTTCGAGATTGAATTCGCGGCCGCGCAGGTAAAATGGGCAATCCAGCTCGCGCACCTTGTCCAGCAAAGGCTGCGGCGGGTTCAGGTCACCACACAGCGCCGGCTTGCCTTGGCGGAAGATCCCGGCCTTTTCATAAGACACCGACTCGCGAGTGTTGCCCAGATAGTCCGCATGGTCGACACCAATGCTGGTTACCAGCGCGATATCGGCGTCCACCACGTTAACGGTATCCAGACGCCCGCCAAGCCCGACTTCCAGCACGACCACATCCAACTGCGCACGCTCGAACAGCCAGAAAGCCGCCAAGGTGCCCATTTCAAAGTAAGTCAGGGAAATTTCGCCACGGCCGGCATCCAGTGCAGCGAAGGCTTCGCAAAGCTGCGCGTCAGTGGCTTCGATGCCATTGAGCTGCACCCGCTCGTTATAACGCAGCAGGTGCGGAGAATTGTAGACGCCTACTTTAAGCCCTTGGGCTTGCAGCAGCGCCGCGACAAAGGCACAGGTAGAGCCTTTGCCGTTGGTGCCGGTCACCGTGATTACACGCGGCGCCGGGCGGCCCAACCCGAGGCGGGCCGCTACCTGTTGCGAGCGCTCCAGGCCCATGTCGATGGCTGACGGATGCAACTGCTCAAGGTAAGCGAGCCATTCGCCCAGGGTACGTTGGGTCATAGGTTTGCTGGCACCGGCGGAACAACGATAGGTTCGATTTTAGGTGCGACGTACACAGGCGTCGGCAAGCCCATCATTTGCGCCAGCAGGTTACCCAGGCGTGGGCGCAGCTCACCGCGCGGGATGATCAGGTCGATCGCACCGTGCTCCAGCAGGAACTCGCTGCGCTGGAAGCCTTCCGGCAGCTTTTCACGTACGGTCTGCTCGATCACGCGCGGGCCGGCAAAGCCGATCAGTGCTTTGGGCTCACCGACGATCACGTCACCCAGCATCGCCAGGCTGGCGGAAACACCGCCGTAAACCGGGTCAGTCAGTACCGAGATGAACGGGATGCCTTCTTCACGCAGACGCGCCAGTACCGCAGAGGTCTTGGCCATTTGCATCAAGGAGATCAGCGCTTCCTGCATGCGCGCACCACCAGAGGCAGCGAAGCAGATCATCGGGCAACGATTTTCCAGCGCGTAGTTGGCGGCACGTACAAAACGCTCGCCGACGATGGCACCCATGGAACCGCCCATGAAGGAAAATTCGAACGCGGACACTACCACCGGCATACCCAGCAGCTTGCCGCTGACCGAAATCAGCGCGTCTTTTTCGCCGGTCTGCTTCTGCGCTGCGGTCAAGCGGTCCTTGTACTTCTTGCCGTCGCGGAACTTGAGACGGTCAACCGGCTCCAGGTCTGCGCCCAGCTCGTTACGGCCGTCGGCATCAAGGAAGATGTCGATGCGCGCGCGGGCGCCGATACGCATGTGGTGGTTGCACTTGGGGCAAACGTCCAGGGTCTTTTCCAGCTCCGGGCGGTACAGCACCGCGTCGCAGGATGGGCACTTGTGCCACAGACCTTCAGGAACCGAGCTTTTCTTCACCTCGGAACGCATGATCGAAGGGATCAGTTTGTCTACTAACCAGTTGCTCATGCTTTCTTTCTCCAGTACCGGTGGCTTGAACACAGCCCCGCGTATGCCCTTGAGCTAAATTCATATATGGCGATGACACAGGCTGGACGGGGTCAGACGTTCGACCGGCCATTTCCCGCCTGTATCCTCAGCCTTCCAGACAACCTGCCAACGCAGGGTTGCCACTTCATTTCCGGGCCTCCCGCAGGCGGCGCCGGTGCTGTTCTACACAGTGGTAGTTATGGACGGCGGCAGACTGCCAGCCGTCACATCGCGCCACTGCTGTTGCGCACGGCCTGCATGAATGCGCGAATCTTGTGGTGATCCTTGATGCCCTTGCCCTGCTCCACTCCGCCGCTGACGTCCACCGCATAAGGCCGGACCTGCTCGATGGCCGCCGCGACATTCGCGGGATTGAGCCCTCCAGCGAGGATGATCGGCTTGCTCAAGTCTTCGGGAATCAGCGTCCAGTCGAACGCCTCACCCGTGCCGCCGGGCACGCCTTCGACATAGGTATCCAGCAAAATGCCGCGAGCGCCAGTATAGGCGGCGCACGCAGCAGCAATGTCATCTCCGGCCTTGACGCGCAGCGCCTTGATGTACGGGCGCTGGTAGCTTTCGCATTCATCGGGGCTTTCGTCACCGTGAAATTGCAGCATATCCAACGGCACGGCATCCAGGGTTTCGTTGAGTTCGCAACGGCTGGCGTTGACGAACAGCCCCACGGTGGTCACAAATGGCGGCAGCGCAGCGATAATCGCCCGCGCCTGCAACACATTCACCGCGCGCGGGCTCTTGGCATAAAACACGAAACCGATGGCATCCGCCCCCGCTTCGACTGCCGCCAGCGCGTCTTCTATGCGGGTAATCCCGCAAATCTTGCTGCGAACGGCTGGCATGTCGTGGAAACCTCAGGGGTTGGGCCGAGAAAGTCCCGGATG
This sequence comes from Pseudomonas sp. PA-6-3C, assembly GCF_021605825.1. Taxonomy (NCBI): domain Bacteria; kingdom Pseudomonadati; phylum Pseudomonadota; class Gammaproteobacteria; order Pseudomonadales; family Pseudomonadaceae; genus Pseudomonas; species Pseudomonas sp. PA-6-3C. Next base: position 47,529 of record NZ_WKDV01000007.1, on the reverse strand, counting down.
GTAACAAAAGCGCTTGCAGGCGTCAGCCGTCAAGTTCGCTGAAACCTGTGAGGAAATGTGGACCGATAAAGCGCTGCGGCAATTCAAACTCGTCGCGGTACTCCACATCCACCAGGTACAAGCCGAACGGGTGCGCCGTGACACCGCCGGTGCGGCGAACGCGGCTCTCCAGCACTTCCCGCGCCCACTCCACCGGGCGCTCGCCAGTGCCGATGGTCATCAGCACACCGGCAATATTGCGCACCATGTGGTGCAGGAAAGCACCGGCGCGGATATCCAGCACGATCATCTTGCCGTGACGGGTCACGCGCAGGTGATGGACTTCCTTGATCGGCGATTTAGCCTGGCATTGCCCCGCACGGAAGGCGCTGAAATCATGCACGCCGACCAGATGCTGGGCGGCCTCGGCCATACGTTCGGCATCCAGCGGGCGGTGGTTCCAGGTGATTTCTTGATTCAGGTGCGCCGGGCGGATCTGATCGTTGTAGATCACATAGCGGTAGCGCCGGGCAATGGCCTTGAAGCGCGCATGAAAATGCGCAGGCATGACCTTGGCCCAGGTCACGCTGACGTCATGGGGCAAATTGATATTAGCGCCCATCACCCAGGCTTTCAGCGTGCGCTCGGCCTGGGTGTCAAAGTGCACCACCTGGCCACAGGCATGCACACCGGCATCGGTACGCCCGGCACACATCAGCGAGACCGGCGAATCCGCCACCTTCGACAACGCGTTTTCGAGGGTTTCCTGCACAGTCAGCACACCTGAAGCCTGGCGCTGCCAGCCGCGATAGCGCGAACCTTTATATTCCACGCCCAAGGCGATGCGGTTAAAGCCTGCGGCCGCCATTTCGGCAGCCGCGTTATCTATATTTGCCAAGAACTGAGAGCCCGATGAGTTGCGCGAAGGCGGGCATTATAAAGGCGCTGGAGCTATGCGGGGCGCTTTTGTTGTGTGGGAGCTGGCTTGCCTGCGATACAGGCACCTCGGTCTACAGTTGAGACCCGGTTGACGCCATCGCAGGCAAGCCAGCTCCCGCACAAACCAGCTCCCACAGGGGGTTTGTATCAATTGTTAGATTTTGCCGAGCATTTCCTTGGCTTCACCGCGCTGCTCTTCACTGCCCTCGGTCAGCACTTCATTGAGGATGTCCTTTGCGCCATCCGCATCGCCCATGTCGATGTAAGCCTGGGCCAAGTCCAGCTTGGTGGCGACCTCGTCGGTGCCGGAAAGGAAGTCAAACTCCGGCTCATCAGCGCCCAACGCCGCGTCTTCAGCGGTGAAGGAAGGCTCGATCGGCGGATGCTCGAGGCTCGAAGACAGGCGATCGAGTTCTGCGTTGACGTCATCGAGCTCCGAGGCGAATGCATCAGGCTTGGCAACGGCCGGGGCTTGCGGCTCGTCCGCCAGGGACAGGTCGAAGTCCTCCGGCAGGTCAAAATCGTCCAGCGCAGCCGGCTTGAGGGTCGGCGGCTCAACAGCCGGCACGTCCTTCATTTGATCTTCCAGGCCCGACAGGAAGTCGTCATCGGCCTGCGAAGACGGAGCCTCAAGCTGCAAGTCCAGGTCGAAGTCCGACAGGTCATCAGGGCTGGCCTTGGCTTCGGTCTGCTGTTGCAGCACCGACTCAAAGCTCGGCGCGTCTTTCGGGCTGACTACGGTGGGTGACGCCGCTTCCAGGTCATCCAGACTCAGGTCGAAATCGGTGTCGAACGCCTCAGGCTCCGGGGCAGGCGCGGCGGGCTTGTCTTCGAGCAAGTCCTTGACGTATTGAGCATCCAGGGCCGCCGCTGCCACCGCAGCACTGACGCCCGCCGCCAACACGGCCATGGCCGGGAAGCGGTTTTTGAGCTGCTCGACCTGGGCATGGTTTTCACCATTGGCCACCAGTTGACGCTCCTGGGTGACGAAACCGTCCTTGTCGCCTTGCAGGCCATAGACTTCCATCAACTTCAGGCGCAGGTCGCTGCGCTTGGGTTCGCGCTTGATCGCCTGCTCCAGCACATCGGCGGCCTGGTTCAGGTGGCCACGGTCGATATGGGATTGCGCTTGCGCCAGTGCATCACTGGAGTTTTCCGGGGCGACGGCGACGGCCAATGGCGCCAGCACGGAGGCGACCGATGGCACCACCACAGGCTCAGCAACCGCCGCCGGCGCTGGAGCAGCAGCCAATTTAACGTTCGGCGCTGCCACCTCAAGGCCTTCGAAGCTGTCCGCAGGCAGATCGTGATCCACATTTGGCGTAAATGCCGGTTCTTCGGCCAGCGCGCGTGCCATGCGCAGGTGCTTTTCCTCTTCGAGGCGCGCATTGCGATGGCGCGCCCACAGCAGCAGAAGCAACAACACCAGCAAGCCAGCCGCGCCACCGATTACACCAAGGACGATCGGATTGGTCAGCAGCTCGTTGAACTTGCCTTCGTTGGTGGCAGGCGTGTCCTGCGCCTTGATTGGCTCAGGCGCGGGTGCTGCGGCAACGGGCGCCGCCTCAGCCGGTGCTGGCGTGGCCGCAGGTTCAGCCGCCAATTGAGCCGGCATCGCCGCTGTCGCCTGTGCCGCTGGCTCAGGGTTGCCGGCCTGCAACCTGGCGAGTTGATCGTTTTTCAGTTGAATCAGTTTTTGCAGCTTGTCCAGCTGGCTTTGCAGGTCGGCCGCACGGCTTTTGAGCTCTTCATTGTCGCGACGGGTGGTGTCCAGCTGCTCCTGGGTCATCGCCAGTTTATCGCTCACCGCTCGGCTATCACCGGCCTTGCCCTTTGCGCCTTTTTTGGCCGACTCCGCCGAGACCAGGCTCAAGTTGTCCTTGGCCGTGGTGCTCGACGGCGCATTGCCCGCCTGGGTGCGCTTGGTCGCGTCCAGCTGTTGCTTGCCCGCCACCGGGTTACTGGCTGCGCGACGACCTGCGCGCCAGGCAGCATTTTGCGCAGTCACTTCGGCAATCGCCTCGGGCTGCGGCAAGCTGGTGGCTTGCTGGCGGTCCGGCAGGCGCAGGACCTGGCCGGTTTTCAGGCGATTGATGTTGCCGTCGACAAAGGCATCAGGATTAAGCGCCTGGATGGCCAGCATGGTTTGCTGCACCGACGCACCGTTGCGATTCTTTTCGGCAATTTCCCACAAGGTGTCGTGAGAGGTCGTGGTGTGTTGAGCGGATTTGCTGGCGGTCTTCGCCGGGCTGGCGGCCGCAGTGCTGGCCGGTGCGCTCAAGCGCGGCGCGGGCGCGTTGGCGGTCGGCGCCGGCTGCTCGAACTTGGCCGGGTCGAGCAACACACTGTAGTCGCGCATCAGGCGGCCATTGGGCCACTGCACCTGCAGCAGGAAACGTACGTAGGAATCGGGCAGCGGCTTGCTGGAGGTGACGCGCACCACACTGCGGCCGCTGGGGTTGACCACCGGGGTAAACGTCAGGTCATTGAGAAACGCCTGGCGGTCAACGCCTGCATCGACAAACGCCTGGTCGGAGGCCAGGCTCGGGGTGATCTCGGCAGCCGTGAGGCCGCCCACGTCGAGCAATTCGATTTCCACCGACAACGGCTGGTTCAGCTTCGATTTGAGGGTCATCTCCCCAAGTTGCAGCGCCTGCGCCATACCGGAGGACAGCGCCGAGGCGGCCGCTATTGCTAACACCAGTTTGCGAACTTGAACCATAGCCTCATCCTTTGTCTGAACACTCCCCGGCCTGCGAGAAGGTTGGTAACCGCTGCCATAAGGCATGGCGAGCCGATAGGTTACCGACGCGCTTCTTTACCGCTTGGGGCCAAGCATAGCGCCTGGCTAGAATCAATCTACAAATTGCCGCCAAGTATCTTTTACACAAGGCCTTTTATCAACAACTGCGCCAGCTGTACGGCGTTGAGTGCCGCGCCCTTGCGTACGTTATCTGACGTCAGCCACAGATTTAGTTCCGCCGGGTCATCCACACCTGCACGCACACGGCCGACGTAGACCACATCCTGGCCGACCGCATCGCCCACAGCCGTGGGGTAATAGCCCTCTTCAACCAGTTCGATGCCAGGCGCCGCTTCCAATGCACGGTTCACCGCTGCCAGATCGACCGGCGCGCCCAATTGCAACGACACCGTCAGGCTATCGCCAAAAAACACCGGGGCTTGAACGCAGGTTGCAGAAATCTTCAGCAATGGAGTTTCCAGCACCGCGCGCAGTTCGTGTACGAGACGTTTCTCCAGGGCTGTATGACCTTTCGCATCTGGCGTGCCGACTTGTGCCAAAAGGTTGAAGGCCATTTGCCGATCAAAGAACTTGGGCTCCAGCGGGCGCACGTTCAACAGTTCGGCGGTCTGTCGTGCCAGCTCGCTGACGGCTTCACGGCCCTGGGCGGATACCGCCAGGTTGGCGGTGACGCTGACACGCTGGATCTCCAACAATTCACGCAACGGCGCCAGCACCACGGCCAGGTTGGTCGCCGATGGGCTTGGGCTGCTCAGCTGGAAGGGCTTTTTCAAACTGTCCAGTACATGGGCATTGGCTTCTGGCACCACGTGAGGCGCCTGTTCAGCAGGCAAGGCGCCAGACAGGTCGATCACCGCGCAACCGGCAGCGGTGGCGCGCGGGGCAAAGCTCAAGGTAACGGCCGGGCCGGCCGCAAAGAAGGCAAACTGCGCTTTTTTGAAATCGAACTCATCGACTTCCTTGACCCGCACGTTCTTGCCGCGAAACGGCACGGAGGCGCCGGCCGAATTGCTGCCGGCCAGCAGATAGAGGGTGCCCACCGGAAAATCCAGTTCTTCGAGAATCTGCACCAGGGTTTCACCGACGGTGCCAGTGGCGCCGATCACGGCGATTTCAAAGGTCTGGGTCATGGAGGCTGCCTCGGGCATTGCGGGGGGAGCGGCACTTTACCGGGTGGCTCGGGGTGAGGCAATTAAGCTGGCCTTTGTGGTGAGGCTGATGGCCTCATCGCAGGCAAGCCAGCTCCCACCCTTGAATGTGTTTACAAAACACAATGTGGGAGCTGGCTTGCCTGCGATGGCGGCCTCAAGGGCAACAAAAAACCCGCGCCTGTCACCAGTACGCGGGTTTCTCTTACGGCTTCAAGCGATCAACGCTCAAGCAAGATCCGCAGCATGCGACGCAGCGGCTCGGCAGCGCCCCACAGCAGTTGGTCGCCGACCGTGAACGCGCCGAGGAACTGGCTGCCCATGTTCAGCTTGCGCAGACGGCCCACCGGTACATTCAGGGTGCCGGTGACCTTGGTCGGGCTCAGCTCCTGCATGCTGATGTCGCGGTTGTTCGGCACCAGCTTGACCCACGGGTTGTGCTGGCTGATCAACCCTTCGATATCGGCGATCGGCACGTCTTTGTTCAGCTTGATGGTCAGCGCCTGGCTGTGGCAGCGCATGGCGCCGATGCGCACGCAGATGCCGTCGACCGGGATCGGGCTCTTGAAGCGACCCAAAATCTTGTTGGTCTCGGCCTGGGCCTTCCACTCTTCGCGGCTCTGGCCGTTTGGCAGTTCCTTGTCGATCCACGGGATCAGGCTGCCGGCCAATGGCACACCGAAGTTCTCGGTCGGGTAAGCGTCGCTGCGCATGGCTTCGGCCACGCGGCGGTCGATGTCGAGGATCGCGCTGGCAGGGTCGGCCAGTTGATCGGCAACAGCGGCGTGGGTCGCGCCCATCTGCTTGATCAGTTCACGCATGTTCTGCGCACCGGCGCCGGACGCCGCCTGATAAGTCATGGCGCTCATCCACTCAACCAGGCCGGCTTCGAACAAGCCGCCCAGGCCCATCAGCATCAGGCTGACGGTGCAATTGCCGCCGACGTAGTTCTTGGTGCCGGCATCCAGTTGCTGGTCGATGACCTTGCGGTTCACCGGGTCGAGGATGATCACCGCGTCGTCCTGCATGCGCAGGCTGGAGGCGGCGTCGATCCAGTAACCCTGCCAGCCGGCTTCGCGCAGCTTGGGGAAGACTTCGCTGGTGTAGTCGCCACCCTGGCAGGTCAGGATCACATCGAGGGTTTTCAGCTCTTCAATGCTGTAGGCGTCCTTGAGCGGGGCGATATCCTTGCCCACGGACGGCCCTTGGCCACCTACGTTCGAAGTGGTGAAAAACACCGGCTCAATAAGATCGAAATCCTGCTCTTCCAGCATCCGCTGCATGAGCACGGAACCGACCATACCGCGCCAACCGATCAGACCTACACGTTTCATCGCAACTACACCTTGTTAAAAAGTGGGCCGCCTTGCAGCAACAACTGCAAGCGGGCCGGAGAGATTACAGATTCCGCAGCGCGGCGACTACTGCGTCGCCCATTTCTTGCGTGCCGACTTTGGTGCAACCCTGTGACCAAATGTCACCGGTGCGCAAACCTTGATCCAGCACCAGGCTTACGGCCTTCTCGATGGCATCCGCCGCTTCGCTCAGGTTGAAGCTGTAACGCAGCATCATCGAGACCGACAAAATCGTCGCCAGCGGGTTGGCAATGCCCTGGCCCGCGATGTCCGGCGCCGAACCGTGGCAAGGCTCGTACATGCCCTTGTTGTTGGTGTCCAGGGACGCCGACGGCAGCATGCCGATGGAGCCGGTGAGCATCGAGGCCTGGTCCGACAGGATGTCGCCAAACAGGTTATCGGTGACGATCACGTCAAACTGCTTGGGCGCACGCACCAGTTGCATGGCAGCGTTGTCGACGTACATGTGGCTCAGCTCGACGTCCGGGTAGTCCTTGGCGACTTCCTCGACGATTTCGCGCCACAGTTGGCTGGAGGCCAGTACGTTGGCTTTATCGACCGAGCAGACCTTTTTGCCGCGCACACGGGCCATGTCGAAACCGACACGGGCGATACGGCGGATTTCACTCTCGCTGTACGGCAGCGTGTCGTAGGCCTGGCGTTCGCCATTCTCCAACTCGCGCACGCCGCGTGGCGAGCCAAAATAGATACCGCCGGTCAGTTCACGCACGATCAGGATATCCAGGCCCGCGACCACTTCCGGTTTGAGGCTCGACGCGTCGGCCAACTGCGGGTAGAGGATGGCCGGGCGCAGGTTGCCGAACAGGCCCAGTTGCGCGCGGATTTTCAGCAGGCCGCGCTCAGGGCGGATGTCACGCTCGATCTTGTCCCATTTCGGGCCACCCACGGCGCCGAGCAGCACGGCATCGGCCGCACGGGCGCGGTCCAGGGTTTCGTCAGCCAGCGGCACGCCGTGCTTGTCGATGGCCGCGCCGCCGATCACGTCGTGGCTCAGCTCAAAGCCCAGGCTGTACTTGCTGTTGGCGAGTTCCAGGACCTTGACCGCTTCGGCCATGATTTCCGGACCAATACCGTCGCCAGGGAGAATCAGAATCTGCTTGCTCATGCGTTCCTCATTTCATCAAGCGACCCGCCCGTGGGCAGGTCGGGAAAAATCAATCAGCGTTCAGCGAAAACCACCAGCACGTCGGTGCTGAAGGTGCCGTCGGCTTGAATCTCGTAGTAATCGCGCACTTCCTGGCCCATTGCCTGTTGCAGCGCAAGGATCGCCGCGCGCAATACCTCTGGCGTGCGCATGCGCTCGACCCACGAGGTGTATTCCAGGCGCAGGCGTTGACGGCTGCTGGTGCGCACATGCAAGCCGGATTCGCTGAGCTGTTGCATCCATTCGGCGGCGCAATAATCGCGTACGTGGCTGGTGTCACGCAGCACTTCGACGGTTTGCAGGTAAGTGTCCAACAGTGGGCTGCCCGGTGACAAGACGTCGACGAAGGCTGCCACGCCACCGGGCTTGAGCACCCGGCGCACTTCGCGCAGCGCCAGGCCCAGGTCGCTCCAGTGGTGGGCCGAGTAGCGGCTGAACACGAAGTCGAACTCGCCGTCGGCGAATGGCAGGCGCTCGGCGGCGCCGTGTACGGTGCGGATGTTGGCCAGGTTGCGGTCTATAGCAGCTGCGGCAACCACGTCGAGCATCTGTTGGGACAGGTCGTAGGCCACGACCTCGTTGACCAGTGGCGCCACCTGGAAACTCACATGCCCCGCACCGCAGCCCAAATCCAGCAGGCGCGCAGCGCCCTGCCCGGCCAATTCGGCCTGGAGCAGCGCGAATTCGGTGCCTTGGGCGTGCACGGCACTGCTCAGGTAGGCGGAGGCTTGCTCGCCGAATTGTTTTTGCACGACTTGGGTGTGGGCGGTGGTGGTCATGGTGGCTTTCCTTGGGTGTTGGGGTGGTTGTACGGGCGCTATCGCAGGCAAGCCAGCTCCCACAGTGGAATGCATTCCAGGGTGGGAGTCGGGCTTGCCCGCGATGGGGCCCGCACGGTTACCGCCAATCAGGCATCGCGAAACAGCCAGGGCTGGCTCGCCCGGTGTTTGGCTTCAAACGCAGCAATCGCATCGCCGTCCTGCAGGGTCAGGCCGATATCATCCAGGCCATTGATCAGGCAATGCTTGCGGAATGCATCCACCTCAAAGTGATACACCTTGCCGTCCGGGCGGGTCACGGTCTGCGCGGCCAGGTCAACGGTCAGTTGGTAGCCCACATCAGCTTCCACCTGCTTGAACAACTCATCCACTTCGGCATCGCTCAAGATGATCGGCAGCAAGCCGTTCTTGAAGCTGTTGTTGAAGAAGATGTCGGCGTAGCTTGGCGCGATGATGCTGCGAAAGCCATATTCTTCCAGCGCCCACGGCGCGTGTTCACGGCTGGAGCCGCAACCGAAGTTTTCCCGCGCCAGTAATACGCTGGCGCCTTGGTAGCGCTCGGCGTTGAGTACGAAGTCTTTGTTCAGCGGGCGCTTGGAGTTGTCCTGGTAGGCGTAGCCCACGTCCAGGTAGCGCCACTCGTCGAACAGGTTAGGGCCGAAACCGGTGCGCTTGATCGACTTCAAGAACTGCTTGGGGATGATCTGGTCGGTGTCGACGTTGGCGCGATCCAAAGGGGCGACAAGGCCGGTGTGTTGGGTAAAAGCTCTCATCGGGTACTCCTCAGATCAATTCGCGAACGTCGATGAAACGACCGTTGACGGCAGCCGCAGCGGCCATGGCCGGGCTGACCAGGTGAGTACGCCCGCCGGCGCCCTGACGCCCTTCGAAGTTTCGGTTGGAAGTGGACGCGCAATGCTCGCCCGATTCCAAACGGTCCGGGTTCATCGCCAGGCACATCGAGCAGCCCGGCTCACGCCATTCAAAACCGGCTTCGAGGAAGATCTTGTCCAGGCCTTCGGCTTCAGCTTGAGCCTTCACCAGGCCCGAACCCGGCACCACGATGGCTTGCTTGATGGTCGAAGCCACTTTGCGGCCCTTGGCGATCACCGCCGCAGCGCGCAGGTCTTCGATCCGCGAGTTGGTGCAGGAACCGATAAACACGCGATCCAACTGAATGTCGGTAATCGCCTGGTTGGCTTGCAAGCCCATGTATTTCAGGGCGCGCTCGATGGAACCGCGCTTGACCAAGTCGGTTTCTTTAGCCGGGTCTGGCACGTTCTGGTCAACCGCCAGGACCATTTCCGGCGAGGTGCCCCAGCTCACTTGCGGCTTGATCTGGGCAGCGTCGAGCTCGACCACGGTGTCGAACACCGCGTCGGTGTCGGAGACCAGGTCTTTCCAGGCCTCAACGGCGGCATCCCAATCGGCGCCCGCCGGTGCGAATGGGCGACCTTTGACGTATTCAACGGTTTTTTCGTCCGCCGCCACCATGCCCACGCGGGCACCGGCTTCGATGGACATGTTGCAGATGGTCATGCGGCCTTCGATGGACAGGTCGCGAATCGCGCTGCCGGCGAATTCGATGGCGTGGCCGTTACCGCCGGCGGTGCCAATCTTGCCGATCACGGCCAGCACGATGTCTTTGGCGGTCACGCCGAACGGCAATTTGCCTTCGACTTTCACCAACATATTTTTCATCTTCTTGGCGACCAGGCACTGGGTGGCGAACACATGTTCCACCTCGGAGGTGCCGATGCCGTGCGCCAGGGCGCCGAACGCGCCGTGGGTGGACGTGTGGGAGTCGCCGCAGACCACGGTCATGCCCGGCAAGGTGGCGCCCTGCTCCGGGCCGATCACGTGGACGATGCCTTGACGCACATCATTCATCTTGAATTCGGTGATGCCATATTCGTCGCAGTAGTCGTCGAGGGTCTGCACCTGAAGGCGCGACACGGTGTCGACGATGGCGTCGATCCCGCCCTTGCGTTCCGGGGTGGTCGGCACGTTGTGGTCCGGGGTGGCGATGATCGAGTCGACGCGCCAAGGCTTGCGCCCGGCCAGTCGCAGGCCTTCGAACGCTTGGGGCGAGGTCACTTCATGGATGATGTGACGGTCGATATAGATCAGCGACGAGCCATCGTCGCGCCGTTTCACTTCATGGGAATCCCAAAGCTTGTCGTAAAGCGTTTTGCCGGCCATCAGTCGGTCCTCATCACAGGTGCATCTATACGCCGGGCTTTTCAATAACCCTTTGGCTTGTGAGGCTGATGGTATGGCGCTACATTAAATAACTCAAATTCATATTTTTTATGCTTTGGATTACCAACTGGAATACCACCATGGACCTGGCCAACCTCAACGCCTTTATCGCTATCGCCGAGACCGGCAGCTTTTCCGGCGCCGGTGATCGCCTGCACCTGACCCAGCCTGCGATCAGCAAACGCATCGCCGGGCTGGAACAACAATTAAAGGTGCGCCTGTTCGATCGCCTGGGCCGTGAAGTCGGCCTGACCGAAGCCGGGCGCGCCCTGCTGCCACGCGCTTATCAGATTTTGAATGTGCTGGACGATACACGCCGGGCGCTCACCAACCTGACCGGCGAAGTCAGCGGCCGGCTGACATTGGCCACCAGCCATCACATCGGCCTGCACCGCCTGCCGCCCATTCTGCGCACCTTTACCCGGCAATATCCCAATGTGGCACTGGATATTCAGTTCCTTGATTCGGAAGTGGCCTACGAAGAAATCCTCCATGGCCGTGCCGAAGTGGCGGTCATCACCCTGGCACCTGAACCGCACAACCTGGTGCGCGCCACGCCGGTGTGGGACGACCCGCTGGACTTCGTGGTGGCACCGGAACACAGCTTGACCGGCAACGGTATGGTCAGCCTCGCCGACATTGCCAAACACCCGGCGGTCTTTCCCGGCGGCAACACCTTTACCCACCATATCGTCAGACGGCTGTTCGAGGCCCAGGGCCTCACGCCCAACATCGCCATGAGCACCAACTACCTGGAAACCATCAAGATGATGGTCTCCATCGGCCTGGCCTGGAGCGTTTTGCCGCGCACCATGCTCGATGATCAGGTGGCAAGTATCGCTTTGCCGGGCATACAGCTCAGTCGCCAGCTAGGCTATATCGTGCACACCGAAAGGACGCTGTCGAACGCTGCGCGGGCTTTCATGAGCCTATTGGATGCACAGGTCGATCTGCCAGGGATACCGGCATGAAGCTGTGCGGCCCATAAAGCCTGAATAATCCCGCGCCGAACGCCCATTGAGCCAAGGCCCATTGATAATGCGCAACCCCGTCGATTCCGTACCGCCCCTGCCGCGCATTTACGCCTTGGACCCTCAAGAGGCGGAACAAAGCTGGGAAAGTGCTCCACAATTGCTGGCGGCCCTCAATGCTGCCCGCCTTGGCGCGTGGTGCTGGGAGATCGATACGGGCAGGATCAGCTGGTCACGCGGCACCCAGGCGTTGTTTGGCTACGACCCTCGGCAACCCTTGCCCAAAGACCTCGACTACCTGGACCTGCTGGCGCCGCAGGACCGCGCCCGGGTGGTGCGCGCGTTCCATGCGGTGCTGGCGGGCGAGCCGTTCGAGCAGGCCATGCACCACCACATCCAATGGCCGGATGGCAGCCATCACTGGCTGGAAATCAACGGCAGCCTGGCGCCGGACAAAACCGGCCGGCGCCGCATGATCGGGGTAATTCGCGAAACCACTCGCCAGCGCGAGCGCGAACACGCCCTCATGCAATCGGAAAAACGCTTCGCCACGCTGTTTCACCTGTGCCCCAACATGGTGTTGCTCACCCGCCAGTCCGACGGCCGCATCAGCGAAGCCAACCAGTACTTCGAGATTCACTTTGGCTGGCCCGTGGCCGAAGCCATCGGCCGCACCACCCTGGAGCTGGGCCTGTGGCGCCACCCCGAGGAGCGCGCGCTGCTGGTCAAGGCCACCCAGCGCAAGGGCGAGCCGATCACCATGGACGTGCAGTTCTGCGCCAGCAACGGCCAGATTCACGATGGCACCCTCAGCGCGCAAAAGGTCGAGCTTGAGGGCGAGGCTTACCTGATCAGCACCTTTCTTGACACCACCGACCGCAAGAACGCCGAGCAGGCCCTCAAGGACAGCCAGGAGCGCCTCGACCTGGCCCTGGATTCGGCGCAACTGGGCACCTGGGACTGGCATATCCCCACCGGCATGCTCTACGGCTCGGCCCGCGCTGCCCAGTTGCACGGCCTGCCGCCCGAACCGTTCCACGAAGCCTTCGATGCGTTTTTTGAAGGCATGTCCGATGCCGACCGCGAGGGCATGCGCAACGCCTACCGCAGCCTGCGCGAAGGCCCGGACGGCAACTATCAGTTGACCTACCGCGTAGAAATGGAAGATGGCAGCCCGCGCTACTTGGAAAGCCGTGCACGCCTGTATCGCGATGACGCCGGCAAGCCGCTGCGCATGGCCGGCACCTTGCTCGATATCACCGACCAGGTTGAACGCGAACAACGCCTGACCGCCTCCGAAGAAAAATTCGCCAGCCTGTTCCAGGCCAGCCCCGACCCGATCTGCGTAACCTGCCTGGACAGCGGCGTGTTTATCGAGATCAACCCGGCCTTTACCCAGACCTTCGGCTGGACCGCTGCCGACGTCATCGGCAACAGCGCCGAGCAGATCGGCCTGTGGGACGATTCGAGCCAGCGCCTGCAACGCATTGAGCAGGTGATTCGCGAACAATCGTTGAGCAATGTGGCCCTGGTGGTGCATCACCAGAACGGCCACAGCCTGACCTGCGTGATTTCCAGCCGGTTGATCAAGGTCGGTGACCAACCCTGCATTGTCACGACGTTGCGCGATATCACCCAGCAACAGCGCTCGGAAGCCGCGCTCAAGGCCAGTGAAGAGAAGTTCGCCAAGGCCTTTCACTCCAGCCCTGACGCGATTTCCATTACCGAGCGCGACACCGGCCGTTATGTCGAGGTCAACGACGGCTTCTGCCGCCTGACCGGCTACCGCGCCGAAGAAGCCATCGGCCTCACGCTCTACCAGATCGGCATCTGGGCCGATGAAAACCAGCGCGCGGCATTGTTGGCCGAACTGCAGATCAAGGGCCGCATTCATCACCTGGAAATGCTCTGGCACAACAAGCGCGGTGAAGTGTTGGCGGTGGAAGTCTCGGTCGAACCCATCACCCTCAATGAAACCCCGTGCCTGCTGTTGACTGCACGGGATGTGAGCCTGTTGAAAAACGCCCAGGCGCAGATTCGTCACCTGGCCTACCACGACCCTCTGACCAACCTGCCCAACCGCGCGCTGCTGATGGACCGTCTCAGTCAGCAGATCGCCCTACTCAAACGCCATAACCTGCGCGGCGCGTTATTGTTCCTCGACCTTGACCACTTCAAGCACATCAATGATTCCCTCGGTCACCCGGTGGGCGACACCGTGCTGAAAATAGTCACTGCACGGCTGGAAGCCAGCGTGCGCCTGGAAGACACCGTGGCGCGCCTGGGCGGCGATGAATTCGTGGTGTTGCTCAGTGGCCTGGAAGGCACACGTACAGCGGTCAGCGGCCAAGTACAAGTATTGGCCGACACGCTGCGCGAACTGCTGTCGGAGCCGATGTTCCTGGATGGCCACCGCTTGCAGGTCACACCGAGCATCGGCGTGGCGCTTATACCCGATCATGGCTCCACACCGGCCGACCTGCTCAAGCGCGCCGATATTGCGCTGTATCGCGCCAAGGACTCGGGGCGCAACACCACGCAAATGTTCCACAACAGCATGCAGAAAACCGCCAGTGAGCGTCTGCGCATGGAGACCGACCTGCGCCTGGCGCTGTCACGCGGTGAGTTCAGCGTGCATTACCAACCCCAGGTGGATGCACGCGGCAACAAAATTGTCGGCGCCGAGGCGCTGGTGCGCTGGCAGCACCCACAATTGGGCGCGCAGTCACCCACCGAATTTATCAAGGTACTAGAAGACAGCGGCCTGATCCTGGAGGTCGGCACCTGGATTCTCGATGAGGCCTGCGGCGCCTTTGCGCAGCTGATTGCCGAGGGCCTGGTAGACCCGCTAAATTTCAGCCTGTGCGTGAATATCAGCCCCCGGCAGTTTCGCCAGAACGACTTTGTGGAGCGGGTAGAACACAGCCTCAAACAGCATCATCTGCCCTGCAGCCTGTTAAAGCTGGAGATCACCGAAGGCATCGTCATCCAGAACCTGGACGACACCGTGGCCAAGATGCGCCGCCTGAAAAAGCTCGGCGTGAGCTTTGCCATGGATGACTTCGGCACCGGCTATTCGTCGCTGACTTATCTCAAACGCCTGCCGGTGGATGCGCTGAAGATCGACCAGTCCTTCGTGCGCGATGCCACCCATGACCCCAACGACGCGGAAATCATCCGCGCCATCGTGGCCATGGCCCGCAGCCTCAACCTTGATGTAATTGCCGAGGGCGTGGAAACGCCGGAGCAACTGGCGTTCCTGCAAAAGCTGGGGTGCCATTTGTTCCAAGGGTATTTGCACAGCCGGCCGTTGCCGATCAAGGCGTTCAGGCAGTTACTGGTCCAACCGCCCTCACCCGGTCTACACCAGTTTTAACGCGTGAGCGCCTTTCTCCCAGTCCGAACCGGCCAATTTTATTGTTGACCCATAAAAATCGATAATTCCGTCAAAAACGCCTACGGAGTGGCCATGATTGGCAAGAGTGCCCGCAACGCCACTGGCCAATTCCTCGGCAGTGCTGCCACGCGTGAAGGCATACAAGCCAAGGCGCCGAAGTGCTTCGCCAGGGGTTTCTCTATCATTGAGCGTCCCCATGGCGGCCTCAAAACTCGCTTCAGCCCGAAACTCGTGATTTTCCATTTGCGCGCGCTTTGCGCTCACCGCGAACATGAAAATCGCATCGTGCAAAAGACCTTTATCTTCACCGAAGAAGTGCGAACCTTTTTGCGCTTTTTTCAACTCATCGTGGGTCAGGTGTACCGTGCATGAGTCACGCATGGTCACGGTATAACCCTCGGGTGTCTCGGTAATGCGTTTATAAATGCCCTGGGGATTTTGACCGTACTTCATCATCGCGGCCTTGATCGCAGAGACGGTGACGCAGTTGAGTTCTGAACCTTGATAGAACCCACTCCAGATATTGTCAGGCTTGACGCCCACCTGACGACTGGAGAGGTTTGAAATGTTCCCGCCCGGTTGCGCCGACGAAGTGCTCGGCGGCTGCATGGCGAGCATATAGCCATAGTCTTTGACAACAGGCTGTTGTTTTCCCGACGAGTATTTGATGCCATCCAGTACAAACTCACCAGCGTAACTATCCACGACGGCAACGGCGCCTTTTTTCAACATTTTTTCGGGTTCGACAATGCGCAGGAAACCGATCATCCCCATCCCTTTTAATGCCCGGTACACCGTATCATTAAGCATGACCGCGGATAACGCGCGCTCGAAGCTCCCCTGTTTATCAGGGTCCGTACTGGACAGTTGCACACGTTTTACATAGGCCGCCAAGATGAAATTGGCATCCATCACAATACCGCCGTCACCGCCGGTAAACCGCGAGACCCCGGCAGTGCGACTCCATTCTTCTTTGGACAGATGTAAAGAAAAACCGTCCTTCATGGTGATGTCATAGCCCTCTGCGGCCGCCACGACCTTGTCGAACACATCCTGCGGACTTTGACCAAACCTCATCATCATCATTTTGATCACTGACGCATGCCGACGGGTATCGCCCTCACCGAACCGTCGTTCAGCGACGTCAAAACTTCTTACCATATCGACAGGTTTCTGCCCCTTTGCTCGAACAGGGATGTCGGGAGACAAATCGCTCATTGGCGGCACGCCGGGGTCGGAGGGGCTCTGAGGCTGAGCGCTGGCACTCAAACCAGAGGCATTACCCTGCACCTCAACGGACGTATTGTGATTAACCAGCACGTAGACATAGGGACGCTCGACAGGTCGCTGGCCCCCATATTCATGGCTCACGCCCCCATAGACCAGGGCACCGCCAAATGTATGGGTTTGCATGACGCCGACCCCGCTGCCTGCCAACTGCGCCGACGGTACTTGGCGTAAAAAACCGGCCATGCCCAGGCCCTTGAGCACATTATAAGTCGTCTCACCACGCAACGAATTTGATAATGCACTCTTAAACCCCTGATTATTACCTGCCTGAACGCCCATTAGTTGTTTACGTTTAACAAACACAGCCAATGCAAAGTTCGCATCACTGATCGCCGCCGGGTCATGTCCAACAATTCTTGAGCCGGCGGCTGTTTGCCGTAACTCGAGATCGGACACGTGAACTTTGTTGCCATCTCTAAGCGTGACCTCATACCCCTGCTCGGCACGTTTGACCTTCGTAAACAAGTCCGAAGGGCGTTGACCAAAAGTAACCATCATCATTTTGATAACCGCTAAGTGAGCACTGGCGTCATAGTCCTCACCAAAGCGTCTTTGAGGGGCATTGAATGCGTTGACAACGTCCAGCAATTTAACGTCTGTGGAGTGTGAGATCGGCCCTGTAAAAGGCAGGGAATGTACGGGTGTTGAACGAGTAGAGAGGTTAAGCCTGGCTACGTCCACAAAAATGACTCCTGCAGTCTGTCAATCAATACACGTTGAGAAGAAGAGTTAAATCAATGAGTTGCGATAAGTAGAAAGTTACGGTCAACGCTTATCTTTTATTACCTGATCATTCGCGCCCAGCGAGGCCAGGCCTTGACAGCAAGGAGTGCGCTTGAGTGCCACAGCCTCCCCTCGCCGAGGCTCAGCCCCGGGCCGCCCCCAAATCTCTTCAAGGCCATTGATGACTGCTACCGAGTGCCCCCGCCGATTACTCACGCCCACGTGACCTTCGGCAAGCTCACGCACGCTGACGTTTTTCATATAGTGAATTAGCCCTAACCGCAGGAAGCCCTCGCCAGGCTTTTCCTCATCCTCACCATCATTCAAACTCTCCACACCCGCGTCAAAGCTCTCACCCGCCGTTGTGTCGTTGTTCTCCTCATGTGCACGCTTGGCACTGACGGCAAACAAAAAGTGCGCATCCTTGAGCATGCCTTTATCGGGGCCGATGAACTGCGAAGCGCGCGAGGCGACTGCCAACTCTCGGTCGGTCAATGTGAGCGTGTAATTGTCGCGCATCGTTACCCGATAACCACCGTCCAGCCGCCTGACTTCGCGGTAGATGTCTGTCGGGCTTTGACCGAATGTGTGCATGGCAGCCTTGATCGTCGCTACCGTGGCACAGTTACCGCCTGGCCCCTGACGGAACCCACTCCAAATATTCAAAGGCTTTGCGCCATTACGCTTATCGGACAAACCCGGGATATCGCCTCCATGCGCCTGCGCAGGCGCGCAAGTCAGCACGAGCGCCGAGTCAGCTGGCGCGGCACGCCTCACCGCCTGGGGATTCACTTGGGGTTGTGGGGGCACATCGGGAAAGACCTTAGCCTTTGGCTGCGAGGGACCACTGGCCAATTGCGCTAAAAATGCGGCAACCCTGTCCACCAGGCTTTGAGCCCTTTGTTGCCCAGGCCTATCACTGGGCACCGGCACCGAGCTCCAGCGCGAACCGGCATGTCTTGGCGCGTAAAAGGACGCGCGCTCATTGGGTGCGCCATGCAAATCCATGCTTGGCAGCTGACGCACATCTGGGTAAGCACTGTTATCAATTCGGTAATACACCATGACTTGCTCCACGTTTTCAAACGTTTCCCCGAACCTTGGGCCCGAGGAAACGCGGCGTTATCGGCGAAGTAAAAACACCCTGGCGGGTGTCAGTTCCTTAGCCGGGAGCGGCTGGAGAAGTCTTGGTTCCAGCGATCACTTTCATTTTCAGCAGGGCCTGGGCTGGTTACACCACGCTTGGTCTGGGTGCTTACCTCCAAGGTCGCCTCGCGCGTGCCAGAGGTTTCAGACTCCGCGACTTCATCACGGCTACGGCGCAGACCGGTAAGGTGATCGGAATCGTGCTCACCGTTCTTGCCGTGCATATCATCGGTCTTGGCCGTCTCGACATGACTGTCCTTGGCCTCAGTAACGAGCTTTGCGTCCTTGCCGTCAGTCTTGGCCGACTCGACATGACTGTCCGTGGCCTCAGTGACGAGCTTTGCGTCCTTGCCATCGGTCTTGGCCGTCTCGACATGACTGTCCTTGGCCTCAGTAACGAGCTTTGCGTCCTTGCCATCGGTCTTGGCCGTCTCGACATGACTGTCCGTGGCCTCAGTGACGAGCTTTGCGTCCTTGCCGTCAGTCTTGGCCGTCTCGACATGACTGTCCTTGGCCTCAGTAACGAGCTTTGCGTCCTTGCCATCGGTCTTGGCCGTCTCGACATGACTGTCCTTGGCCTCAGTGACGAGCTCACTGTTCTGGCCCTCAGTGATGACTGACTTTACGTGCCCTTCCACACTATCAGTCAGTACTGGCTTTTCAGGCGGCAAAGGCGCGTTAGTCTTGGACGTCACACCGGCGACGGCTCGCGAGGCCTTGCCGGCGTCACCCGAGGTCTCAGGGCAGTGGCAGTGGTTGACATTAACTTCCACTTTGATCTGTGGGTTTGCTTCCGTTATCACATTAATGCCGGGTTCACGTGCCTGAGGTAAAACACGGAGCCCGGGGGCACGCGTTTCTGCTTGATGCGAATCCTCACTCGACTTCTTTTTCAGTTGGTTCGCAACATCCGATATAACCTTGGACAACACACCGACTGGCAGCCGCTCTTTGGTTTGAACGCCTGCAACGTGTACGTCCTTGTGCTGCGAACTTTCTTCCAGCGTGCGCTTCGTTTGAGTTTCTACAGCCGTGGCGTTCTTAAGCGGCTGGCCTGTTTGCAATGTCGTTTTGGTTTGGGCGCCTGCAACGGCTGCGTCCTTTTGCTGCGCGCCTTCTTCCAGTTTGCTTTTCGATTGAGTTTCTACAGCCGCAGTGTTCTTAAGCAACTGGCCTGTTTGCGTTGTCGCTTTGGTTTGGGCGCCTGCAACGGCTGCGTCCTTCTGCTGCGCGCCTTCTTCCAGTTTGCTTTTCGATTGAGTTTCTACAGCCGCAGTGTTCTTAAGCAACTGGCCTGTTTGCGTTGTCGTTTTGGTTTGGTCGCCTGCAACGGCTGCGTCCTTTTGCTGCGCGCCATCTTCCAGTTTGCTTTTCGATTGAGTCTCGGAAGTGGAACCCTTCACCTGCGATTTAGTGTACGCCGTCGCAACGATCTGAACGCCTGGGTCCTGTTTGGCGAGGACCGTGCTATTGGTTTGAGGCAATCGATTAGCGATTTCAGCTCTGCCCGAAAACATCTCACGCATGGCACTGATAAGTTGATCAAACATATCAAACAGTTTCGTGAGCACGCCGGCATTATTCAACCCGTCACGCTGCAGCGTTGCGGAAAATTCAGTTTTAGGGGCGGAAGGAGTATGCCCAAAACCAGCCCCGGACATGCTTAGCGTCGTGCCGACATCGGGACGTTTTGACGGTTTCGAGTCAAGGGGCAACGCATCATTTTTGATAAAGGGCGAGTTATTGATCGAAAAAGACATTAACAATTTCCTAATTAAGCGCAGCCTTGGCAATTAAACACCTAGAACAGCGACAGTTGTTTTAAGTGCTGCAAGCAACCGCGTTGCTTCACAGTCCCCACTTTTGTGGAGCGCGAGATTATTGAGTTCCAGAAATCGCGCTTCATATAAGGAAACCAAATCAACCTTTAGGACTTTTCCCCGTAGCTATTCACAAAAAACCAAGACGTCGCTCGCCCCTACCCGCATGACGACGGACACATGCACTTATAAACTGCCAAGACTGCAATTAAGAGAAATAATTAGCCGACCAGTAAAATGACACCGCATGCTATACCGCACTCAGCGAAACACTTTTCGCAACACCTATTGCGCGAATAAAAAAACACTAACTTTCCAGAACAGCCCTGTAGTAACTACTGAACGCTGGCCGATAGCGCCTGTTACTTTCCAGCACTAAAAAAGCTTCAACCGGCAAAAAAAAACGCCAACTTTCAAGCCAGGTGAGCCGCCTCGGTAATACCTTTAAATGCAAAAATGCTCCGTATCTTTCAATACAGAGCATTTTTGCAACAAAGGCGGCGGTGGTCACTTCACTACGTCGGGTCAGGATGCTTCATACCCAATAAGCGGCTGACCTGCTCCAGCCCGGTTTCGCGGCGCAGCGCGGTAAACAACTCGACTGCCTCGGGGTAGTTGCGCGTGAGCATCGCCAGCCACTGCTTCAAACGGCCCGGCGCCTGCTTTTCGGTCAGTTGCGCCACCGATTGGCGCCAGAACTCCTGGAGCATCGGCTGCATGTCTGCCCACGTCATCTCTACCACCTCTTCGCCTGCCTTCGCCGCCACAATCTGCCGCGCCAGGTCTGGGCGGGCCACCAGGCCACGGCCAAGCATGATGTCTTCGGCGCCGCTGACTTCGCGGCAACGCTTCCAGTCTTCGACGCTCCAGATATCGCCATTGGCAAACACCGGCACCTTGACCACGTCTTGCACCCGCGGAATCCACTCCCAATGGGCCGGCGGCTTGTAGCCATCGGTCTTGGTGCGCGCATGCACCACGATGTGCGCCGCGCCGCCTTCGGCCAGTGCCGTGGCGCATACCAACGCACCGTCGGGGCTGTCGAAGCCCAGGCGCATTTTCGCAGTGACCGGGATATGCGCCGGCACGGCGCGGCGCACGTGCTCGACGATCTGGTTGAGCAGCTCGGGCTCCTTGAGCAATACCGCACCGCCACGGGATTTGTTGACGGTCTTGGCCGGGCAGCCGAAGTTCAGGTCGATCACCTCGGAACCCAATTCGCACGCCAACGCAGCGTTTTCCGCCAGGCACACCGGGTCCGAGCCCAACAACTGCACGCGCAACGGCACGCCCGCTGCGGTGTGGGCACCGTGCAGCAGTTCGGGGGCGAGCTTGTGGAAATAGGCCGGGGTGAGCAGGCGGTCGTTGACGCGAATGAACTCGGTCACGCACCAGTCAATACCGCCCACGCGGGTCAACACGTCCCGCAGGATGTTGTCGACCAACCCCTCCATGGGCGCCAAAGCAATTTGCATGGGAAACACTCAACAAAAATCGTGGCGCAGTTTACTGGGTTTCCCGCAGGAATCGTTAACCCCCTGTCAGGGCCGGGCCATAACCGTCGAGAAACTCGGCAGGCATGCGCTTGGGTTTGCCGCTGGACAGCTCGATGCAAACAAAGGTGGTTTGCGCACGCAGCAGGGTCGCACCATCGCTGGGGCGTACCAACTGGAAGCGCCGAGTCATCTTCAGCCGCTGGTCCCAGTCAACGATCCAGGTAGCCAGTTGCAACTCGTCACCTTCGTAGCCGGCCGCCAGGTAGTCGATCTCATGACGCACCACGGCCATGGCGCGGTCCAGCCGGCGATACGCGGTAAGGTCCAGCCCCAGACGCTGGGAGTGACGCCACGCACAACGCTCCAGCCAGGACACGTACACCGCATTATTGGCGTGCCCAAGGCCATCGATGTCTTCAGCGGCGACCTGCAGGTCGATGATAAACGGCGCTGCCAGATCCCAGCCCATGCCTTGCTCCAGTCGATGAATGTCGCCGGGCAGTGTATCAGGCGGTTTGCCGCTCCTGTAAACGACTGCCGGCCAACAAGGCCAACACACCCTCGATCACCCGTGGATCGGCCAGCACCCGCTGATGACCGCCCTGCTCCAGGCGCAGCAGGCGGCTGTCGAACCAAGCCTCATGAATGGCTTGCGAGGCTTTGACCGGGACGAACGTGTCGTCTTCAGCGTGCACGATCAACCCCGGCAGGTTCATCTGGTAGTGGGCCACATCCAGGTGCTTGAGCGGCATTCCGAAAGTCTGTTCGACCTCCTGGATAAACGCCGAGCGCGCACGCGGCGGCAAGCCCACCATGCGGGTAAAGCCACGCAGCACATCCAGGAAGCGCGAGGGCGCGGCAATGCTCACCAGCGCTTCAGTGCGCAACCCCAATTGCACCGCCAGCATCGCACTGGCTCCGCCCATGGAATGCCCGACCACCGCATGCAGCGGCGGCAACTCAGCGGCAGCATCGAGCATGGCGCGGGCAAACAGCAACACATGCGCTTCACGCCCCGGCGAGCGACCATGGGCCGGGCCATCCAGGGCTATTACCGAATAACCATTGTCCACCAACGCGGTGATCAAGCTGGCGAACTGCGTGGGGCGCCCTTCCCAACCGTGCATCAGCAATACTGCTGGGCCTTGGCCCCAGCACAACGCTGACAAGCCGAAACGCAAGGTGATGCGCTCCGATTGCGCCAGCAGCGGCAGCTCCCAATCTCGCGGCGGCAAGTTGCGCGGTGTCATGAAGGTGCGGCGCAATTTGCTGGCCACCGTTCGCGGTGCCAAACGGCCAACGGTGCCATGGAAACCACGAATCCAGGTTAATGCGCCCATCATGCGACTCCTCTTTAACGCACTGCCGACTTGGCGGCGCGCAACACGCGGTCGGACAATTCACCCGGGCCAAGCGCACGAGCCAGCGCCAGGCCGCCGATCATCAAGGCCATGTCGGCCAGGGCCTTGTCGGTGTCTTCGGGGCTGGCGGCCAACTGGGCGGCCATCAATTCGGTGTGCTCGTTGAGCGCCAGGCGGAACTCGTCCGGCAGGCGGCTCATCTCGCCCACGGTGGCGGGGATCGGGCAGGCGTGGTCGGTGGAGTCGCGGTGCTTGCGCGACAGGTAGAACGCCGCCACCAGGCTTCTGCGCTCCTCACCGGTCAGTTGCGCGTCCATGTCGTCGATCGACGCACGCCGCCGAGCCAGCAACTGGGTGAAGGCCTCCAGCATCAGCGCGTCCTTGCTTTCAAAGTGCGCGTAGAAACCGCCGACCGTGAGCCCGGCTGCGCCCATGACTTCGCCGACACTCGGCTCAGCCGGGCCGCGCTGGATCAACGCCGCGCTGGCAGCCTGCAAAATGCGTTCGCGGGTTTGCGCTTTTTTATCGCTCATCAGTGCCTCCGTCTCTCATGGGTTGAATATTATTACCATAATAATATTTAGCAAGCGACAGGCATGACCGCTGGTCAGGACAGAATAAGGGGCACTGAGGAGAGAATTGGCCAAACGCCAGACAAACAAAAGGGCCATTCAATAATTGAATGACCCTTAAAAATCCCGCAGAGCGGGTAATCGTGGCGTCCCCTAGGGGACTCGAACCCCTGTTACCGCCGTGAAAGGGCGGTGTCCTAGGCCACTAGACGAAGGGGACACAAACCTTCTATACACTGATCAGTGCTGAGAACTGATCGATTCAAGGACGGTGTGGCCAGAACCTTGAACCTGTAAATTGGTGGAGCTAAACGGGATCGAACCGTTGACCTCTTGCATGCCATGCAAGCGCTCTCCCAGCTGAGCTATAGCCCCGGATTTTTCGTCTCGCGACGCAGCAGACCTTTCGAGCTGCTTGTTGAAACTGGCGTCCCCTAGGGGACTCGAACCCCTGTTACCGCCGTGAAAGGGCGGTGTCCTAGGCCACTAGACGAAGGGGACAAAACCTTCTGTACAACCGATCAGAGCTGAGTTCTGATCAATTCAAGGACGGTGTGGCCAGACCTTGAACCTGTAAATTGGTGGAGCTAAACGGGATCGAACCGTTGACCTCTTGCATGCCATGCAAGCGCTCTCCCAGCTGAGCTATAGCCCCTCATCGGTGAGGACGGGGCGAATCTTAATGGCGGTTTGGAAGTGTGTCAAATTTATTTTCAACAATTTCCAAACTTTTTTGCCGGGATAACAATCACTTACCGGCGAAACCCCGGAAAACCGGGGTTTCGTCGTAACAACAGCCTGCTTAAGCGATAGCGCCCAGCAGCTTTTCCCACTCTTTGTTTTCTTTCTTCGACACACCCCCAAGCAAATCAAGGGCTTGGCGCAGACGGAAACGCGTAAGGTCCGGGCCGAGAATTTCCATCGCATCGAGCACCGACACCGAACTGGCCTGCCCGGTGATCGCGGCAAACATCAGCGGCATGGCATCGCGCAATTTCAATTCCAACGATTCCACCACTGCCTGGATTGTCGCGGTGATCGCCTCTTTCTCCCACTGACGCAGGCTTTCGAGCTTCCACAGGATCAACTGCATCAACTGGCGAACCTGATCACCGGAGAGCTTCTTGGACTCAAACAGCTTGGCGTCCGGGTTCACGCCACCGGCGAAGAAGAAGCTGGCCAGCGGTGCGACCTGGCTGAACGTCTCTACCCTGCCCTGCACCAGCGGCGCGATCTTCATCATGTACTCGGGGTTGAGCGCCCACTGCTGCACGCGGCTGGCGAACTCGTCCACCGGCAAATCACGCAGCCATTGGCCATTGAGCCACGACAGCTTCTCGATGTCGAAGATCGGCCCGCCAAGGGACACGCGGGACAAATCAAAGTTATCGACCATTTCCTGCAGCGAGAACTTCTCGCGCTCGTCCGGCATCGACCAGCCCATGCGGCCCAGGTAGTTGAGCATCGCCTCAGGCATAAAGCCCATGCGCTCGTAGAACGTCACCGACGTCGGGTTCTTGCGCTTGGACAGCTTGCTCTTGTCCGGGTTACGCAGCAGCGGCATGTAGCACAGCTGCGGTTGCTCCCAACCGAAGTACTCGTACAGCAGAATCAGTTTAGGCGCCGAGGGCAGCCATTCTTCGCCGCGCAGCACGTGGGTGATGCCCATCAGGTGGTCGTCGACCACGTTGGCCAGGAAGTACGTCGGCAGGCCGTCGGTCTTCATCAGCACTTGCATGTCCATGCGGTCCCACGGGATCTCGACGTCACCGCGCAGCATGTCCGGCACCACGCACACGCCTTCGCTCGGCACTTTCATGCGGATCACATGCGGCTCGCCGGCGGCCAGGCGCCGGGCCACTTCTTCCTTGGACAGCAGCAGCGCGCGGCCGTCGTAACGCGGGGTTTCACCACGGGCCTGTTGCTCGGCACGCATCTGGTCGAGTTCTTCGGCGGTGCAGAAGCACGGGAAGGCGTGGCCCATGTCGACCAGTTGCTGGGTGTACTGCTTGTAGATGTCGCTGCGCTCGCTCTGACGATACGGGCCGTGCGGGCCGCCGACGTCCGGGCCTTCAGCCCAGGTAATGCCCAACCAGCGCAAGGCATCGAAAATCTGCTGCTCCGACTCACGGGTGGAGCGCACCTGGTCGGTGTCTTCGATCCGCAGGATGAATTCACCGCCGTGCTGCTTGGCAAAGCAGTAGTTGAACAGGGCGATGTAGGCAGTACCGACGTGGGGATCCCCAGTAGGCGATGGCGCAATGCGCGTGCGGACGGTGGTCATGGCAGGTCTCGAATGGGCGATAAAACTGAAAATTGAAACAAGGGGCGAATGGTAACACCAGCGCGGGGGGTTCTGGCAGACCGAGGTGTCGCTATCGCAGGCAAGCCAGCTCCCACATTTTGACTGTGTTCACACATCAACTGTGGGAGCCGGGCTTGCCCGCGATGAGGCCAGACCGGCTAGCGAAAAATCAAACAGCCAACAGGCGCTCACGCAACTTGCCAATCTCATCGCGCGTCTGCGCCGCCGCCTCAAACTCAAGATCGCGCGCCAACTGGTACATCTTCTCTTCCAACTGCCGAATCCGCTTGGTGATCTCACTCGGCGAGCGCAGTTCGTTCTCGTACTTGGCGCTCTCCTCGGCCGCCTTGGCCATGCCCTTGCGCTTCTTGCTGCGCGAGCCCGGCACGGTGGCGCCTTCCATGATGTCGGCGACGTCCTTGAACACCCCTTTGGGGGTGATGCCATGCTCCAGGTTAAACGCAATCTGCTTGTCACGACGGCGCTCGGTCTCGCCAATCGCCCGTTCCATGGAGCCGGTGATGCGGTCGGCATACAGAATCGCCCGGCCATTGAGGTTACGCGCGGCACGGCCAATGGTCTGGATCAACGAGCGCTCGGAACGCAGGAAGCCTTCCTTGTCCGCATCCAGAATCGCCACCAGCGAAACCTCCGGCATGTCCAGGCCTTCGCGCAGCAAGTTAATGCCCACCAGCACGTCAAACACACCCAGGCGCAAGTCGCGGATGATCTCCACGCGCTCCACGGTGTCGATGTCCGAGTGCAAATAACGCACACGCACGCCGTGGTCGGCCAGGTAATCGGTCAAGTCTTCGGACATGCGTTTGGTCAGCGTGGTGACCAGTACGCGCTCTTCCAGGGCCACGCGCTTGGTGATTTCCGAGAGCAAGTCATCGACCTGGGTCAGCGCCGGGCGGATTTCAATCTGCGGGTCCACCAGCCCGGTCGGCCGCACCAACTGCTCAATCACACGGCCGGCATGTTCGGCTTCATAGTTGCCTGGGGTTGCAGACACGAAGATGGTCTGCGGGCTGATGGCCTCCCACTCGTCAAAACGCATCGGCCGGTTATCC
The DNA here is from genome assembly GCF_021605825.1 of Pseudomonas sp. PA-6-3C. Classification (NCBI taxonomy): domain Bacteria; kingdom Pseudomonadati; phylum Pseudomonadota; class Gammaproteobacteria; order Pseudomonadales; family Pseudomonadaceae; genus Pseudomonas; species Pseudomonas sp. PA-6-3C. Next base: position 20,984 of record NZ_WKDV01000007.1, on the reverse strand, counting down.
AGTGCCGATGGCAGACGGAAGCCGTATTCCACCAACGTCTCTTTACGCGAACGGTCGCCCTTATACATGGCGCCGACCTGCGGCACGCTGACGTGGGATTCGTCGATCACCAGCAGCGCGTCGTCGGGCAAATAATCATAGAGCGTCGGCGGCGCGGCGCCGGCTTCGCGCCCCGACAGGTAGCGCGAGTAGTTTTCGATGCCGTTGCAGTAGCCCAGCTCCAGGATCATCTCCAAATCGAAGCGGGTGCGCTGCTCCAGGCGCTGGGCTTCCACCAGTTTGTTGTTGGCGCGCAGGTATTCCAGACGCTCTACCAGTTCGGCCTTGATGCCTTCGATCGCCCCCATCAGGGTTTCCCGCGGCGTCACGTAGTGGCTTTTCGGATAGAAGGTGAAGCGCGGCAGTTTGCGGATCACCTCGCCGGTCAACGGGTCGAAGGCCGACAGGCTCTCGACTTCATCGTCGAACAGCTCAATGCGGATCGCTTCCAGGTCGGATTCGGCCGGGTAAATGTCGATCACATCGCCACGCACACGGAAGGTGGCACGGGCAAAATCCATGTCGTTGCGGGTGTACTGAAGGCTTGTCAGGCGGCGCAGCAGTTCGCGCTGGTCGAGTTTGTCGCCGCGATCGACGTGCAGCACCATTTTCAAATAGGTTTCCGGGCTGCCCAGGCCGTAGATGCACGACACCGTGGTGACGATGATTGCGTCCTTGCGCTCCAGCAGCGCCTTGGTCGCCGACAACCGCATCTGCTCGATATGGTCGTTGATCGACGCATCCTTCTCGATAAAGGTGTCGGACGACGGCACATAGGCTTCGGGCTGGTAGTAGTCGTAGTAGGAGACGAAGTACTCCACCGCGTTGTTCGGAAAGAACGCCTTGAACTCACCGTACAACTGCGCGGCCAGGGTTTTGTTCGGCGCCAGCACCAGAGTCGGACGGTTGATCTGCGCGATCACGTTGGCGATGCTGAAGGTCTTGCCTGAACCGGTCACCCCGAGCAGCGTCTGGTGCGCCAGGCCGGCTTCGATGCCTTCGACCATCTGGCGAATGGCTTCGGGCTGGTCGCCGGCGGGTTCAAAACGGGTGACGAGCTGGAAATCCGACATAACGTACCTCGTGAAGTCACCCCAGACTCGAAACCGCCAGGGACGAAATAGCTCAGCAACCCGCGAATAGTCTTCGCAGGTTGCAGGAAAAAACCATGATAGCTGTAGAAGTGGTGGCGAATGTGACGGGTTTCAAGGCAATCGTCCTACCTGCCGTCGCTGATCAATATTGCAATAAGACTAACGGTGGGCAAATAAACCGAAAAACTTGGCCGAAAAGCCGTTTCGGTTGTCGCCCTGAGCCTGGATGGCCTCTATACTAGCTCCCCGTTTGTGCACCGCTCTAGTGCATTCGGCTGGAGCGCGACACGTCCCTCCATTCCCCCATAGAGCTGCCGCAAAAATGAGCCTGTTCTCCGCTGTCGAAATGGCACCACGCGATCCAATCCTGGGCCTCAACGAAGCATTTAACGCCGATACACGAACCACCAAGGTCAACCTTGGCGTGGGCGTTTACTGCAACGAGGAGGGGAAGATTCCACTCTTGCGTGCCGTTGCCGAAGCGGAAGCCATTCGCGTGGCGCAACACGCCGCCCGTGGCTACCTGCCGATCGACGGTATCGTGGCGTACGACCAGGCCGTGCAAAAGCTGCTGTTCGGCGCTGAGTCGCCACTGCTGAGCGCCGGCCGCGTGATCACCGCCCAAGCGGTCGGCGGCACCGGCGCGCTTAAAATCGGCGCGGACTTCCTTAAGCAACTGCTGCCCAACGCCGTCGTCGCTATCAGCGACCCGAGCTGGGAAAACCACCAGGCCCTGTTCGAAAAAGCCGGCTTCCCGGTGCAGACCTACCGCTACTACGACGCCGCCACCCACGACGTCAACCGTGCCGGCCTGCTCGAAGACCTCAACGCCCTGCCGCCACAGTCCATCGTGGTGCTGCACGCCTGCTGCCACAACCCGACCGGCGTTGACCTGAGCCCGGCCGACTGGCAAAACGTGCTGGACGTAATCAAGGCCAAGAACCTGGTGCCGTTCCTCGACATGGCCTACCAGGGCTTTGGCGACGGCATCCACGAAGACGCCGCTGCTGTGCGCCTGTTTGCTGAATCGGGCCTGACCTTCTTTGTCTCCAGCTCGTTCTCCAAGTCGTTCTCGCTGTACGGCGAACGCGTGGGCGCGCTGTCGATCGTCAGCGAATCCAAGGAAGAAAGCGCGCGCATCCTGTCCCAGGTCAAACGCGTTATCCGCACCAACTACTCCAACCCGCCGACCCACGGCGCGGCGATCGTGGCGGCCGTGCTGAACAACCCTGAGCTGCGCGCCCAATGGGAAGCGGAACTGGCCGAAATGCGCCTGCGCATCCGCGGCATGCGTGAGCAGATGGTCGCCGAACTGGCCAAGGCTGCACCGGGCCACGACTTCAGCTTCGTCGGTCGCCAGCGTGGGATGTTCTCCTACTCCGGCCTGACCGTTGAGCAAGTCACCCGCCTGCGCACCGAGTTTGGCATCTACGCGCTCGACACCGGCCGTATCTGCGTGGCCGCGTTGAACCAGTCGAACATTGGTGCGGTAACAAAAGCGATTGTTCAGGTTCTATAAACCTGCCAGCGTCGTACGAAGGGGGAAGCCGATGGCTTCCCCCTTTTTATTGGCGAACCCACTAGACTGAACCCTGATCGCCCCTTTGCTGTGAGAGCCCTATGAGAAACGACGACCTGGACCTGCGCGCCGACCGCGACGAACTGCATGACTACACCCCGCGCGCGCCGCAAGCCAAGCGCCAGAAAAGTCTGGTGCTGCAAGTGGCGCTGGGCGTGTTCCTGGGTGGGTTGGCCTTGTGGCTGGTGCAGTTGGGCGCCACGGCGATAATGGCCAAGCTGGCCATGGGCACCCTGCAATTTGGCGGCTGACACAGATCAACAGGTGGGAGCTGGCTTGCCAGCTCCCACATGAGATCTAAGTGGCTACCAGGCCGCGTTCCTCCAGCAACTTCACAAAGCTGTTCAAACTCTGCGACACCGTGCCTCGGCGCCAGATCAGCCAGGTATTGAGCAGGCGAAACGCGTCGGTCAACGGCCACACACTCACCGTCGTAAACCCCGGCATGCTCTCCAGCATACTGCGCGGCATCAGCGCCAGGCCGGCCCCGGCGCTGACGCAGGCGAGCATGCCGTGATAGGACTCCATTTCGAAGATCTTGCCCGGCACCGCGCCATCCTGTGAAAACCAGCGTTCGAAGTGATGGCGATACGAGCAGTTCGAACGAAAGGTGTAGATGCTCTCCCCCGCCACATCCTGGCCCCGCGTGATCGGCGCATGGTGCAGCGGCGCAATCACCACCATCTCCTCCTCAAACACCGCCACGCCCTCCAGCGTGGCATGCAGCACCGGCCCATCGACAAACGCCGCCGCCAGGCGCCCCGACAACACGCCCTCGATCATCGTGCCCGACGGCCCGGTGCTCAGGTCCAGCTCGACCTTGGTGTGTTTCTGGTTATACGCCGCCAATAGCGCCGGAATGCGTACAGCCGCCGTACTCTCCAGCGAGCCAAGCGCAAACGCGCCCTGAGGCTCCTCCCCGGCCACGGTTGCGCGGGCCTCCTGCACCAAATCAAGAATGCGCCGCGCATAACCGAGGAAATTCCAGCCGGCTGGCGACAGGCGCAGGCGGCTTTTCTCACGGATAAACAACTCCACGCCCAAATCCTGCTCCAGTTGCTTGATGCGTGTGGTCAAGTTCGACGGCACGCGATGAATCAACTGCGCGGCGGCGCTGATGCTGCCTTGCTCGGCAACGGCCTTGAAGATTTCCAGCTGCACCAGATCCAAGTCATTCTCCAATCGTGAACGTATGTGATCGTTCCCACGCTCTGCGCGGGAATGCCGCCAAGGACGCTCCGCGTCCAAAATCAAACATCCATTCTCAATTCGAGAACGTATCACTTAATATTATTCAGTTTCCAGAAAACATGCATCCCCGTAGGCTGACCCCATTCCACTCATTCAGCCGGACGGTGCCATGAACGCTATTACTCACCAGACCCACGCCTTGTCGATCAACCCCGCCAATGGCGAAACGGTCGCCAGCTACCCCTACGAAACCGCGGCGCAACTGGACGCCGCCCTAGACCGCGCCACTGACGCTTTCCGCAGCTGGCGCCGCCAGCCGGTGAGCCAACGCGCTGAACTGCTGCTGGCCCTGGCCGGTGCATTGCGCGAGCAAGCCGAAGACATGGCCCAGATGATCACCCTGGAAATGGGCAAACCCATCGCCCAGGCCCGCGCCGAAATCGAAAAATGTGCACAGCTCAGCGAGTGGTACGCCGCCCAAGGCCCAGCCATGCTCGCACCGGAACCGACCCTGGTGGACAACGGCAGCGCGCAGATCGAATATCGTCCGCTGGGCCTGATCTTCGCCGTCATGCCGTGGAACTTCCCGGTGTGGCAAGTACTGCGCGGCGCCGTGCCGACCTTGCTGGCCGGTAACACCTACGTGCTCAAACACGCGCCGAATGTGATGGGCAGCGCCTACCTGATCCAGCAGGCGTTCCAGAAAGCCGGTTTTGCCGAAGGTATTTTTGAAGTGGTCAACGTGACCAACGACGGCGTATCCAAGGCCATCGCCGACCCACGCATCGCCGCCGTCACCCTCACTGGCAGCGTGCGCGCCGGTATCGCCATCGGCTCCCAAGCCGGTGCAGCGCTGAAAAAATGCGTGCTGGAATTGGGCGGCTCCGACCCGTTTATCGTGCTTAACGACGCCGACCTTGATGCCGCCGTGCAGGCCGCCGTGATCGGGCGCTTCCAGAACAGCGGCCAGGTCTGCGCCGCCGCCAAGCGCCTGATCATCGAAGCAGGTGTGGTGGAAGCTTTCACAGCCAAATTCCTTCAGGCCAGCCGCGCGCTGGTAATGGGCGACCCGACCTCGACCCACACTTACGTCGGCCCGATGGCCCGTTTCGACCTGCGCGACGAGCTGCATGGCCAAGTCCAAGCCACCCTGGAAGAAGGCGCGACCCTGCTGCTGGGCGGCAATAAAGTGCCCGGCGCCGGCAACTACTATGAGCCGACCGTACTGGCCAACGTCACCGACCAGATGACCTCGTTCAAACAGGAACTGTTCGGCCCCGTGGCCTCGATCATCACCGCCCGCGATGCTGACCACGCCGTGGCCCTGGCCAACGACAGCGAGTTCGGCTTGACCGCCAGTATCTTCACCACCGACTCGGCGAAGGCACGGGATATCACCAACCAACTGGAAACCGGCGCAGTATTCGTCAACTCGTTCAGCGTGTCAGACCCACGCGTGGCGTTTGGCGGCGTGAAAAAGAGTGGGTTTGGCCGCGAACTGTCGCACTTTGGCGTACGCGAATTCTGCAACGCGCAGACCGTGTGGCTGGATCGCAAATAAAACCGGCAACACCCTTCAACTGTGGGAGCTGGCTTGCCTGCGATAGCCATAGGTATCTACACAACCGGTTAGTGGCCAGTGGGCTGTTGTGGCGAGCAGGCTTGTCCTGCGTTGGGCCGCGAAGCGGCCCCAAACCCAGACACCACAGGAGAAATAGGCTGCTTTAAAAAGTTGTGTAGATACCTATGCTGCGATAGCGGTGCATCAGTGACAACTCCTTGGCTGACCCACTGCCATCGCAGGCAAGCCAGCTCCCACCTTTGATCTGCGGTGCTTATCGATTAGTCGACCGTCACGTTGCCCACTGCTTTTGCAGCTTGCCTTTACTCGCTTCCAGCACTTGCTCGCGCGTTACTCGGTTGGTAGGCATGGTCACCTTCTCCAGGCCTTCAAAAGCGCAGGCGTCCCCAACTGAACCGGCGAGCAGTAGGCAGGCCCAAGGCATAGCTCTTATTCTTCGCAGGAATGGCGCCAATTCCCCCCGCACCCCGCAATCGACTACCATACTGCGCCGGTTCCCAAACGGGACTAATAGGGAATTCGAAGCGCGGCCCATCGCGCCAATCGAAACTGCCCCCGCAACTGTAGGTGCCGAGCCTGCTCCCCATTGCCACTGGACCACGTCCGGGAAGGCCGGAGCGAGGCGACGACGCATCAGTCAGGAGACCTGCCGGCCCAGCGTTATCACTCACCGGCGGGGTGTCCGGGAAGGACATCCGCGCCCTGCAAACCTGCAGCGTTCAAAGGTGTGTTTCCGAGCCGTACCTGCCCTGTTTCCCGTACGGTTCACTCGGAGATTGCCCCATGCTGCTACGCGTTTGCGCCCTGATCACCGGCCTGGGCTTTTGTGCCCTGGCCCACGCCACGCCGACTCACTACCCGCTCACGGTGGAAAACTGCGGCAGCAGCGTCACCTTCCAACAAGCCCCGGCACGCAGCGTGACCATCGGCCAGGCCGCCACCGAGATGCTTTACGCTCTGGGCGTAGCGGACAAAGTGGTCGGCACTTCGCTGTGGTTCAACAGCGTATTACCGCAGTTCAAAGCGCAAAACGACAAGATCGAGCGCCTGGCCGACAACGAGCCGAGCTTCGAAGCTGTGATCGCCAAACGCCCACAACTGGTGGCCGCCGAGCTGGAATGGGTGGTCGGCCCGCAAGGCGTGGTCGGTACCCGCGAGCAATTCCACGAACTGAAGATTCCCACCTACGTGCTGCCCTCCGACTGCGAAGGCAAGGACAACCTGGTGGGCGCCGATGGCACGCGGCTGGAGCCGTTTCGCATCGACACGATCTATAAAAGCATCAGCCAGTTGGCTGAGATTTTCGACGTGCAAGCGCGTGGCCAACAGTTGAATGACGAACTCAAGGCCCGCCTGGCCAAGTCGGTCGCCACCGCGCAAGGCAAAGGCCTCAAGCACGCCAGTGCACTGGTGTGGTTTTCCAGCAGCGAGATGGCCGCCGACCCGTATGTAGCTGGCCACAAGGGCATTCCCGAATTGATGCTGCAAACCCTCGGCCTGCACAACGTGGTGCAGTCCGACGAAGAATGGCCCGCCGTCGGTTGGGAGACCATCGCCAAGGCCAACCCGACCTTCCTGGTGATCGCGCGCATGGACCGCCGTCGCTACCCGGCCGACGACCATGAAAAGAAACTCGCCTTCCTGCGCAGCGACCCGGTGACCCGCAACATGGACGCGGTGAAAAACAACCGCATCCTCATTATTGATGCCCTGGCGTTGCAGGCAAGCCTGCGCATGTTCGATGGCCTGGAACAACTGGCCGGTGCCATCGACGGCTACGACCTGTCGAAATGATGCGCACCCTACTCGCCCTCGCCGTGTTGCTGATGGCCGTGCTCGCCGGCACCGCCATCGGCGAAACCGCCATCGAACCGCAAGTGGTCTTGCAGGTGCTGGCCAACAAACTCTGGGCGGCCGGTTACGTGCTCGACCCGATCGATGAAGGCGTGGTGTGGAACTACCGCCTGACACGGGCGCTGGTTGCCGCCGCGTGTGGCGCCGGGCTGGCCACCTGCGGGGTGATCCTGCAGTCGCTGCTGCGCAACCCGTTGGCCGATCCGTACCTGCTGGGCATCAGCGCGGGCGCCTCGACCGGTGCAGTGTTGGTGGCATTGATGGGTGTGGGCGGTGGGCTGATTTCGCTGTCGGCGGGCGCGTTTGTCGGCGCGATGGCGGCGTTTGCGTTGGTGATATTGCTGGCACGGGCCAGCGGCTCAGTCAGCGGCACCGGCCAGATCATCCTCGCCGGCATCGCCGGTTCGCAGCTGTTCAATGCCCTCACCGCGTTCCTGATCACCAAGTCCGCCAGTTCCGAACAGGCGCGCGGCATCATGTTCTGGCTGCTGGGCAACCTCAGCGGCGTGCGCTGGCCGTCGGTGTGGCTGGCGGTGCCGGTGGCGGTCGCAGGCCTGGCGGTGTGCTTGTGGCATCGGCGTGCGCTGGATGCGTTTACCTTTGGCACCGACTCGGCGGCTTCGTTGGGTATTCCAGTGCGCCGTGTGCAATTTGTGCTTGTCGGTTGCGCGGCGCTGGTGACGGCGGTGATGGTGTCGATTGTCGGCTCCATCGGTTTTGTCGGGCTGGTGATTCCCCACGCCGTGCGCCTGCTGCTGGGCACCGGGCATTCGCGGTTGCTGCCCGCCAGTGCGCTGGGTGGCGCGTTGTTTCTGATCGCTGCTGATGTGCTGTCGCGCACCTTGATCAAAGGCCAGGTGATTCCCGTCGGTGTGGTCACTGCCTTGGTCGGCGCGCCAGTCTTTGCATTGATCCTGATTGGCCGGAGGAATGCGCGATGACGGTACTCAGTTGCACCGGCCTGGGCTTCAAGGTGCGTGAAGCGCATTTGCTGCGCGACATTGATCTTGAAGTTCAGCCAGGTGAAACCTTGGGCATTGTCGGGCCGAACGGCTCGGGCAAATCCACCCTGCTTAAATTGCTCGCCGGTTTGCGTGTGCCTGCGTCCGGCGAGGTGTTACTGGGCGGCCAGCGCCTGACCAAACTGCCCCGTCGCCTTGTTGCGCAACACCTGGCGGTGGTGGAGCAGCAGGCTGATACCGACGATGCCATCCGCGTGTTCGATGCCGTGGCGCTGGGCCGCACGCCCTGGCTGTCGGCGCTGAGCCCGTGGTCTGCCGAAGACGATGCCATCGTGCGCCAGGCGCTGCACGACGTCGATGCCATCCACCTGAGCCAACGCGCCTGGCGCAGCCTCTCTGGCGGCGAGCGCCAACGCGTGCACATCGCCCGCGCATTGGCGCAACGACCGCAGATCTTGTTGCTGGATGAGCCGACCAATCACCTGGATATCCAACATCAACTGGCGATTTTGAAAGGTGTGCAGGCGCTGCCGGTGACCACGCTGATTGCGCTGCATGACCTGAACCAGGCGCTGACCTGTGATCGCTTGGCGGTACTGGATCGCGGCTGCCTGGTGGCATTGGGCACGCCGCTGGAGGTGCTGACGCCGCAGCGGCTACAGGAAACATTCGGGGTGCAGGCGCATTACCTCACGGACCCGTTCGACGGCGCGCAAATCCTGCGGTTACGCCCCATTTAATGGACTGCACACCGCGCAAAGGTGGGAGCTGGCTTGCCTGCGATGCCGGCGGATCAGTGCCATAGCTGGGGCTGACACACCGCTATCGCAGCATAGGTACCTACACAACTTTTAAAGGCATCCAATTTCTCCTGTGGCGAGCAGGCTTGTCCTGCGTTGGGCTGCGAAGCAGCCCCAGTAAAGGCACTGCAATTTTCCTGAAAGTACTCAGCGTCTGGGTTTGGGGCCGCTTCGCAGCCCAACGCAGGGCAAGCCTGCTCGCCACAACAGCCCACTTGCGACAGACTTCTAACCGTTGTGTAGACACCTATGGCTATCGCAGGCAAGCCAGCTCCCACCTTGATCTATAGAGCCCGCTGCATATGTGTCGTCTGCCACGCATGACCTGAACCAGGCGCTGACCTGTGATCGTTTGGCAATACTGGATCGCGGCTGCCTGGTGGCATTGGGCACGCCGTTGGAGGTGCTGACGCCGCAGCGGCTACAGGAAACATTCGGGGTGCAGGCGCATTACCTCACGGACCCGTTCGACGGCGCGCAAATCCTGCGGTTACGCCCCATTTAATGGACTGCACACCGCGCAAAGGTGGGAGCTGGCTTGCCTGCGATGCCGGCGGATCAGTGCCATAGCTGGGGCTGACACACCGCTATCGCAGCATAGGTACCTACACAACTTTTAAAGGCATCCAATTTCTCCTGTGGCGAGCAGGCTTGTCCTGCGTTGGGCTGCGAAGCAGCCCCAGTAAAGGCACTGCAATTTTCCTGAAAGTACTCAGCGTCTGGGTTTGGGGCCGCTTCGCAGCCCAACGCAGGGCAAGCCTGCTCGCCACAACAGTCCACTTGCGACAGACTTCTAACCGTTCTTTGGCTATCGCAGGCAAGCCAGCTCCCACCTTGATCTATAAATACCGCTGCATATGCGTGGTCTGCCACACCGGGTCGGCTTCGACGTCGATCACCTCAAACCCCTGCCGCCGCCAAAAATCAATCGCACCCGGCAAAAACGGATGGGTGTGCAGGTAAACCACCTCCACCCCATCCGCCTGTGCCTTCATCTCCAATGCGCGATACAACTCCCCTGCCAAACCAAAACGGCGAAACGCCGGCAGCACGAACAGGCGCACCACTTCGACGACCTTGCGGCCCTGGTAACTCAACTGCGGGAAGCGCCCGTCATACGGCAGATAGCCGACGGCAGCCACGATTTGACCTTCAACACAGGCCAGCAGAAACTGGCCGTCACCCTTTAGGTAAACGGCCTCAAATCGCGCCAAGTCATCCGGCAGGCCCGTGGCGCTGAGCTTGGGGAAAAGCTCGGCACGGGCCTGCAGAACAAAGGCCAGCACCTGCGGAAGGTCGGCGGCCGTCACCGTCCGAATGGTCAGGCGTTGTGCCATACAATCTCGATCGCTCCGTGTCACTTGGTATGCACGTAGCACAAAGCAGAGCCCTTCACGCCCGACGCATGGACGCTGACATGCCGCGTGGAAAAACCTGGCTTCTCGACGAACTGCTTCTCTTGCCAACTCGCGTAGATGCCGTACTGATAACCGATGGCGCCATTGGCATACCACGACACGGCCATTTTATACACGCCCTTCTCATCCGGGGCCTCCCACTGCGTCTTGTCGAGGACCGGCTTCGCCTGGTTGAACGTGCGCAGGTGGAACGTGCGCGGCCCGCCGTTGGGCTCGGTCGAACTGGACAGAAACAGCGTGTCGTCTTCGGCATCGTCTTCGGCAGCCGCCAGAATCACTGCCGGCACCCACTTCTCGCCCCGGTACTCTTTTTCGATGAACACCGTGCAGCTCAACGTGCCGTCACCTGGGGTCTTCATTTTGAATTGCCGCTCGTACTGCCCGTAGGGCACATCAAACGAGAAGTTGTATTCGGCGGCTTGAACACCTGCCACCAGCAAAAATGCCGACAGCCCTACAACTGCATGGGAAATGGTCACGTGTGCGTCCTTGCGGGAATCTGGAAACCAGGGTGTCAGAGGTTACGCGGGGTGCAGGTGAATGGCTAACCACTACAAGCGAGTACCGACTGGATTCTCGCCGATATCCACCGCCGACTGTAAGCAAGAACGTCATCCGCCATCGCCACCGGAAAATGAATAAACCCATGGGCAGATTCCGGCAACAGGTGCGCCTCAACCTGCGCGGCCATGCCCCAGCGCTCGGCCATCTGCAGCGTGTCGTCCAGCAACGGGTCAAGTTCGCCGACAAACATCAACGCCGGCGGCAAGCCGGTCAGGTCGCCAAACAACGGTGACAACGGCGGCTGCCGACGTTGCTCATCACTCAAGCCCGGCGTGAGCATGCGCAGCGCTTCGACCATGCCTGGTCCGTCCAGCAACAACGTCTGCGGCCCCGCCGTGCGCACGCTCGGTGTGCCGGTCAAGTCGTATACGCCGTAGTACAGCACCGCGCCGTTGACACGTTTGAGCAGGTCCGGCCATTGCTTAAGCGCCAGCAAGGTTGCGGCCGCCAAATGCCCACCGGCAGACTCACCCACGACGAACACCGGCAAGTCGGCAAACTCATCACTGCTGAGTAACCAGCGCGCGGCATTCAGGCAGTCCTCCATCAGCCCCTCAACCGGCGTGTCCACCGCCAGCCGGTAATCCACCGACACCACCGCCACACCACACGCCTGCACCATGCCCAGGTTGAGGTCGTCATCCATCTGTGCATTGCCGATCACCCAACCGCCGCCGTGGATATCCAGCACCACGCCGTTGGTTTTCCCCTCGGGCCGCAGGATACGCACGGGCACACCGGCCACTCGGCGGGTTTCAGCCGCAGGCGCTTTCTTGACCTTTTGACTGACCCGCAGCAACGCCTGGATCAAACGCGGCGTGACGCGATTGCGGATTTTAAAACGCGGCAGCCAGGCCAGCTTTTTATTGAACTGGCGCATCTGGACTAATTCAGCCTCGCTCGCGGGCCAGCGTTTATGAGCCATCAGCGGTTATTACGCAAAATCGAGAAATTCAACGCCGCCGCTACGCTCAGCCACGCCAGGTACGGGAACAGGATCAAGCCGGTGATCAAATCCAACCGCAACGCCATCACCACCAACGCCGCCACCACCAGCCACAACAGCACAATCACCACCATCCCGGCCACGATGTTATGCGCGCCGAAAAACACCGGCGTCCACAGCGTGTTTAGCGCAATCTGCGCCGCCCACAGGCCGAGGGCCAATTGGCTGCCAGGAATCATCGTCAGGCGATAGCCCGCCCAGGCGAGCAGCAGGTAGATGACCGTCCAGGCCACCGGAAACAGCCAATTGGGTGGAGTGAAGCCGGGCTTGACCAGGGTTTCGTACCACTGGCCGGGCTTGAAAATGATGCCGGTACTGGCGGCGGCGCCGCAGGCGATGAGGAAAATAAGGAAGATCATGGGCTGTCCTGGGCTGAAATCAGCGGTGATGGGTGGGAGGCCTTGTTCCCTGCCATTTCAATGACTCAAACACACGGGCATAAATTCCATCCAGCGCGGCAATTTGCACAAACCAGCGCCTCTTCTTCGCGTCATCAAAATCGACTAGGGTGCCTCTACGCCTTAATCCGTTTGCCGTCATTGGGATGCTGCGCCTTGAACCTCTCCACTGTTGACCACCGCGCCAGCCCCTGGACGGTATTCCTGATTTTCCTGCGCCTTGGGCTCACGTCATTCGGTGGTCCGGTGGCGCATCTGGGTTACTTTCGCAACGAGTTCGTCACCCGGCGGCGCTGGCTGAGTGAGCGCACTTATGCGGACCTTGTAGCACTGTGCCAATTCCTCCCCGGCCCGGCCAGCAGCCAGGTGGGCATTGCGCTGGGTCTGTCACGGGCGGGCTACGGCGGCGCGCTGGCGGCGTGGCTGGGGTTTACCCTGCCGTCGGCCGTGGTGCTGATCCTGTTTGCAATGGGTATTGCCCAACACAGCGCGGCCATCCCGTCCGGCGTGCTGCACGGCCTTAAAGTCGTGGCGGTCGCCGTCGTCGCGCAAGCCGTGTGGGGCATGGCGCGCAACCTGTGCACCGACGCAACGCGCATCACTGTGATGCTGATCGCCGCCTGCATAGCCCTGCTGCAAACCTCGGCCTGGGGCCAGGTGGGTGTTATAGCCGCAGCGGCACTGGCCGGCCTGCTCTGGCTCAATACCCCGCCGCCGACCACCCACGACGCGCTGCCCATCACCCTCAGCCGTCGAACCGGGGCAATGTGGCTGGCGTTGTTCCTGATATTACTGGCGGGCCTGCCGCTGCTGGCGCAGTTCACAACCCGCCAAGACGTGGCCATGATCGACGCGTTCTACCGCACCGGTGCACTCGTGTTCGGTGGCGGCCACGTGGTACTGCCGCTATTGCAAGCGGAGGTCGTGCCGACACTCTGGGTGAGCAACGACGTATTCCTGGCCGGCTACGGGGCGGCGCAAGCCATGCCCGGTCCCCTGTTCACCTTCGCCGCATTCCTTGGCGCGTCGATGCAACAGCCCCCCACCGGTTGGCCTGGCGGTTTGCTCTGCTTGCTGGCGATCTTTGCGCCCTCGTTTTTGCTGGTGATGGGCGCAATGCCCTTCTGGGAACGCCTGCGCCACAGCCCGCGCACCCAAGCGGCCCTCGCGGGCGTGAATGCTGCAGTGGTTGGCCTGTTGCTGGCAGCGCTGTACCAACCGGTGTGGACCAGCGCCATCTTCAGCGCCCGGGACTTCGGTCTGGCCCTGATTGCCCTGGTGGCGTTGATGGTGTGGAAATTACCCCCGTGGCTGGTGGTGCTGGGCAGCGCCGGGGTCGGATGGCTGCTCAGTCTCGGCCCGGCATAACCTCAGGCGCCACGATCGTGAGCCAAGGCCAGCGCGCCTGATAACTGCGGGCCTTGGCGGCGAACAACTCAGGCTCGCGGTGCAGCGGGTTAATGCGCAACACGCCCTGCTCCACATCCGCCAACCCATAGGGCGCGTACACTTCGCCGGTGTCGATCTCCAGCCCGATGCAGGTGCCGGCCACCAGGTAACGGTCCACGCCCTGTTTAGCCGAGTGCAGCTGCGGATAAGGCCGACCAAAGCGCTCGCTGTACCAAAGGTGCACCCGCGCCTGGTTCTTGACCTCGACATTGACGCCCAAATCCTCAAACAACCGCTCGGCGGCGCGGATCACTTTGTCCTCCGCTTCGTAGGACAAGTCCGTGTCGAAGTAAAAGACGTCGTAGTCCTTTACGCCCTGAGCCGCAGGCAAGTTTGACTGATGGTTCCATACGGCCTGGAACAGGCAGCCCGCCGTGAGCATGCACTGCTCTACGCCGAGGTCGGGCAGGCGTGCGGTGATTTCGGCGTTGATGGGGTTGGCCATGGCCAGCTCGAGCAGGGTGTTGACGGTCAATGTCATGTTTAATCCTTGTGTGTTCAGGGTGGCTCAAGTCACCGAACCTACACGACGGCGGGGAGGGTTTCGTGACAGCAATGTTTCTATACACTTTGCCCGCCCGCCACCAATCGTCAAGGATAAAACGATGCGAATCAGAGAAATGGCCCTCATCACCGCCGCCGCTTTGCTGCTCACCGCCTGCAGCGACAGCCCGTCGGACACCGACATTCAAGCCGCGCTGCAACCCAGGCTCGAAGGCGCGTCCTGCGTGAAGGCGGCGATGTTCAACCGCTTCCCGGTGACCTTGGGTGACGGCGTCATGAGCGGCACCTCCAGCGCCAACCAGCCGGCCTTCGACGCCCTGACCGACGCCGGCCTGCTGGCCAAAAGCGCCAACACCTACAGCCTCACCGACAACGGCCGCGCCGCCTATGTGCAGCAAGAGTCCGGGTTCTGCTACGCCCAGGGCTATGAAATCGCCAAGATCCAGAACATCGCCGCCAACCCCAACCCGATGGGCGCCGCCGTGGATAAATCCTGGGTGGTGACCGTGGACATCCGCCAGAAAACCATCGCCGACTGGGCCAACACCCCGGCGATTGAAAAACTGGCCCGCAACCCGGAAAACCTCTCCGAAGTGCCCAAGACCTACACCGTGGTGGTGGGCCGCTTGAAGGGTGAGCAAACGCTGAAGCTGATCGACCCACGGTTTTCGATCATGCGTGGGGTTGGGGTGAACCAGGCGTTCTAAGTGGTGAGCAGTACTGTTGTGGCGAGCAGGCTTGCCCTGCGCTGGAGTGCGCAGCGCTCCCAACCCAGCCACCGCGGTCCAAGAGGGAAACCCGGCCGCCGCTTTTGGGGCCGCTTCGCAGCCCAACGCAGGGCAAGCCTGCTCGCCACAAGGGAGTGTGCAAACCACAGGGAATGGTGAACAAGCCCGCACCACCTTGCTCCATTGCCTACGCGTGCGTCAGAATCCGCCGGCTTGTGTGCTGAGGTGGCCGTCTCTAAGGTGGCTCGGTCGCTGAATGTTCAGTGATCGGGTTTAGTAGCCTGAGTTGGGTATTGAAAAGTGCATGAGCTTCATCAATCAGACATTGCGTCTGTGCTTGATGGTGGCTGTGCGTAGGGCGTCCTCGGGCGCGCCGGCTTTGATATCCACCGGTCTACTAACCTGCGCACAGCTGCCACCTTTTCGTTTAGTAGCGAAAAGATGGCGGCCAAAACCAGGATATCGTTATGACTCAAGCAAAAATTGACTCAACCACCCTCTTCACCGTCGTCCCCCACGCCAGCACCGAAACCCTCATCACCAACAGCTACGAAACCTTCACCAGCGTAAGCACACTGCTGCTCGACCTGTCCGAAGACCTGTGCGGCAAACACCGCGACATCGCCCTGGCCATCCACCAACTAAGCGAACTGGGCGTGCTGCTCACGGCCAAATTGCTCGACCGTGAAGCACCTTGCCCTGGCTGATAAACAGCCCGAGGCAGCGCCGCAAAGGGCGCTGCCTTCAATTAACCCCAGGGAACGAATCAACGTACTGAATGGTGAAGTCTGGAAAGGAGTCAACAATCTGGATCTTGTAGTCGGGGAAGCTCTCGACTGTTTTCCACTTGCCGGCCGAGTCGGGAAAACTACTCACCTGTTTTACCTTAAGGTCAGGGAAACTGTTTACCACCTTGACCTTATAGTCCGGGAAGCTACTGACGAACTTGATGTTGCCGTAAATCTTCGACACATCAACAGTCGTATCAGCTTGAGCGCCGAAGGCACACGCCAGCAGCAGTGACGCGAGAGCAACCTTGAACATGACAGCCTCATCCTGAGCAATAAAAGGCGCCCAGTCTAACGCCCTGCGCGCACAACGTCCGGCATTGCCGGGTGCTTAACCCTTCAACTCACCCGC
The DNA here is from genome assembly GCF_021605825.1 of Pseudomonas sp. PA-6-3C. Taxonomy (NCBI): domain Bacteria; kingdom Pseudomonadati; phylum Pseudomonadota; class Gammaproteobacteria; order Pseudomonadales; family Pseudomonadaceae; genus Pseudomonas; species Pseudomonas sp. PA-6-3C. Next base: position 4,676 of record NZ_WKDV01000007.1, on the reverse strand, counting down.
GCGGTTACTCGCCGCATCGTCGTAAGCCACATACAAGGATTCGGCGATCTGGCTTTTGATGGCTTTGGTGGATTCCAGGCCCAAGACAAAACCTTCGGCCTTGCCGCCAGCGCGGTTGAGTTCTTCGTGGGTCGCGGCGCCAGTGATGGCGTCGAGAAGCTTAGCGGCGTGAGGGCCGACGCCTTTGGGGAGGGAGATTTGGTCGATGGACATGGCGATACCTTGAGAAAAATGATCGGGAGCGCATGGACCACTGCCGGGGGTGCCATGGTAGACCGGTTGGCGTGGAAAGGGGGGGCTTTCGGCCAAAAGCCGCCGGTCGGGTCAGGCGGCGTCCGACCCACTCTCGTCATTCAGAACTGGCTAATTGGCAAAAAGGAAAAAAGGGGACAGATTTATTTACCTGCATATAGATCCGTCCCGTTTTTTGATTGGCCAATAGCCAGCACTGAAACGAGGACAGATTCGCGCCAAACAGGTAAGGTTCGCCCATTGCATCGCCCGCCAGGAGGGCGGTGCCGTTGTTCATGGAGTTGCGCCGCACATGAGTTGCTGGAACATCCTCGGCCTGCCTTCCGATGCCGACACCCGCACGATCAAACGTCAATACGCCGCCCTGCTGAAGAAAACCCGCCCGGATGATGACCCCGAGAGCTTTCAACGCCTGCGGGAAGCCTATGAAGAGGCGTTGAACTGGATCGAATGGCAGCGGGAAGATGATCAGCCTACGGTCGTGGAGCCGGTGCCCACTGCCGTCACTGTCGGGACGCTGCAACAGCAGTATCAGCAAGCCCTGGCAACCGGCACCGGGCTGATGTTTGAAGTCACGCTGCTGCAACGCATTGTCGACACCCACGACGTCAGCATCGACGACCGCCAATGGGCCTTTGAAACCTTCCATTGGCTGACCGCCTGGCAACGCCTGGAGCTGCCCGGCGTGCTGATTGAAGCCCTGGAGATGCATAGCAAGGCGGCCCTGCAAAAATCCCTGCGCCTGCCCCTGGAACAGCAGGATGAGGCCGGCTTCCTGGCCGCCTATGAGGCGCGCTTGCGTGAGCCCTGGATTGACAAGACGCCCCACGCACAGTGGTTTAACACGTGGCTGGCCAAGCTGCTGCTGGACACCCGCTATTGGTCCCCGAGCGTGTTTGAAGCCGTGTGCGCCGGCCAGGGCTGGCACGGTGGCAGCAACCATACCTGCCCGCCCGACGATTGGCTGCAGTTGCTGCGGCGCCAGCAAAGCCCGCAGTTTATCGCCCGGCAACGCGAGCTGGCGGCGGAGCCTCCCGGCACCCCGCAGCAACGCGCCGCCCGCCTGCTGCTGGCACCCATGACCCTGGGACAACGCCGCGCCTTTGCCCAACGCCTGGACGCAGACGACTGGGCCGCCTGCCAACGGCTCAGCGCCGACATCTATGCTGACCACCCCACGGTGGCGGCCTCGATGCCAGGCGGCACGCCCTACTTCTGGCAAGGCTGGGAACGTGCGTTCGACAGTTGGCCGCTGGTGCTGGCAACCGTCGTGGGCTGCATGGTGGGCGCCCTGATACACGCCGATTCCCTGGCCGGCAACCTGATGAGAACCGTTGGCGTCGGCCTGTTGTGGTCGATCCCCATCGTGATGGGCGGCTTCGTGGGGTGGCATGTATGGCGCCCGCTGGCCCACCAGTATCGCGTGCTGGATGATCGCCTGGGCGCCCTGCTTCCCCGGTGGTTGAGCCCGACACGTCTGCCCCTGTTACCGTTGCGCGACCTGCTGCCAGGCGCGGTGATGATGGTGGCGGCCGGTTATAAAATCGGCCCGGCGGCCAGCGTGACGCTGCTGCTCGTGCTGGCTGCCATTGGCCTGTTCAAGCGGCACACCCTGAAAACCCACATCCCGTGGAAGGCCGACAACGCCCAATGGTCAACCCGCGCGATCGCCCTGGGCATTGCCATCTGCGTGGTGCTGTACAGCGCATTGAAGGCATTCGACAGCCAACACCAGGTCAATCCCAACCAGGGCTTGCAGCAATGGACCGAACGCCTGTGCAGCCGACTGCCGGCCACCGCCCGGGAGTGCCACGCCCCCGCCACCGAGGCGCAATGGTACGGCCAGGAGGCCAAACGATGAATCCGAAATGGTTGGTGCCCATCGCCCTGACCCTGGGCCTGGGCTTGCTCGGCCTGGCAGGGGCCAGCAAGCAGGTGGCGCAAGTGCAACTCTGGCTGGACAAGCGCGACGGCCCCGAAACCGCCAAGGCCAGCGCCCTGGCGCCGATCATCGACTGCATGAACCGCGTCGACCGGGACTGGCGCCTGTTCTATTACGGCTACACCCATCAGGAATGGTACAGGCCTTCGATTTTCGACGAGCAGACCTACGAATCCCTCGTGCAGATGGACCGGATCCTCAAGGAGTTCGGCGACCACGACGAAGCCCTGGGCCGCGACCTGCAAAACGATATCTGTGCCCGGCGCATCACCGGCAAGCTGGAGCGCCTGGAGCCCAATAGCCCATTGATCAATGCTGCCGGACGCTACGTGCTGGCCTTGCAGGACGTCACGCCGCTGACCAATTCGTTCGACTTCTACCAGCGGCTGGGCATGGCACGGTTTCAACCGCCCCAAGGGCAAGTCGCCCAGGCCATGGCCATCAAGGGCGATGCCTATATGGCCGCCTCCACCGAGCTGCGCAAGCGCCTGGAGCGCGAGGACGTGCGCCTGCGCCCTGGGCAACTGGCGCTGCTGCAGGCGCGCTTTGGCCAGGACACCCACTGGCACCTGCTCAACTACATGATTGCCGCACGAACAGCGGTGGACGAACTGGAGCAAGGGGTTTACCTCGCCACACTGACTCCGCAAACCCTCGCGCCATTGATTGACGCGGTGCAACGGGCGAGCGCCCACGGCAAGGCGTATGTGCGCCTGCACCCCGGCACACCGCGGGACGAGTTTGCCAACTACCTCTGGTACACCATAACGCCGTCGGCGGACGCGTACCTGCAAGCGTTGCAAACCCTTCAGCAGCACTGGCAGGAACATGCGACGCCGCAGCAGCTGAGTGACGACTATGCCCTCGTCACCCACTGCTACGACGTCTTGCTCAGCTTCTACAACAAACCGGCCCGTAATACGTTTTGAGGCTTAGCTCTTTTTAAGCTTCAGGTACGACTGATGCAGGTCCGAAGCCCAGCCGTCGATGACGCTCTTCACATCATCGGCCTTCATCACCTGGGAGTCGTTCGACAACGGCTTGCCGGTGCCTTTGCGCACGACCTGGGCGACTACTTTGCCGCTGTCGCCATCGAGGAACTGGCTTCGGTACCCAGGGTAGTTTCCTGGTCACGAATCCCAGTGCCAGTGCTGACCGCTGCAGCCATCAACGCCACGGGAATGTACTCATACGGCTTGAGGCTTTCGGTCTTGCTGCTGCCCATCAATTGCGTCGACTGCTACTCTCTGCGGTCAATGGACTCAGTGCTGCTTATAACGTGAGACCGTAGGAATAACCAACTCGCCATTTTGATCAGCGACTACCAAGCAAGTGTTGGCGCCGCTGTGGACATGATGCATCGGTCTGGTATCCCGCGGCCCTTGACCAATACGGATTGGGTGGGAGCTGACATTCCTCAGCACGGAGAGCTAGAAGGCGGAGTTCGTTACTTCAAGCACGGCTATGGCTGCACGGTTAGCCTCCCCACAGGTAAAGTAGACTTTGACTTTGGGGCTTATGGTGAGATCGGTGGCTTCGACGCTTGGCGACTTGCTAGTTTCGCAGGCGACAAGTTGCCGGAATACGGTTTTGCTGATGAGGATGCACTCACAGAGTGCTTCAAAGCAGAAGCTGCTGCCGGTTCTCTAGTGTATTCAGGGTACATTCTGTACTACGTAGCAGACGACACCTCACAATTTCTGTCGAAATAGTCCGTTCTATCCGAGCATTAAGTTCTCAGTACAGGGCGCCTGCCTGGACCTGCCAATTTCGGTCACCTACCACCGCCAAGTTAGGCCGATTAATGCCCGTTCCGACAGGCAGAAATCGACCCAAAGCCGACATAACTCCGTGCATTATCGTTTTTCCACAACAACCACATAATCGGAGAAGTCGACATCACCCACCCCGTCGCTACATTCCAACGTCATCGTGCCATCGGTCCCGTGGACGTGAATTCCAGCATTGCCAACCCATGCATTCATGCCAAAAGCGCTCTTCCAGACGTTCCAGATTTTTAGAACGTTTCCACCTTTAGAAAACACTTCTATCTCCAAAGCATCGGGACTGGTATCAGACCACAAAACTATTTCGGGACAGCCGTTGCCAAAGCCTTCGACGACGATTTTCCCGCCCATCATCTTTAATGCCAATCCTTGCACTCGACCGTTCGTAGCGCCCAATCGACGAACTGAAAAGACGGTTCTAGGCTCTGTGATCTTGATCTCCATGATCGCAACGATAGTTTTTCCATTGAAACTTATGGGCTTCCCTTTGGTGCCCATAAATGTAGAGGAGAGTGTTTCTTCCATTTTTTGATCCCAGGAATATCTCAGGTGCCTTGCCTCAGTTTGGCCTAGCGAGGTTAGCATCCCTATACCTTAAGGGATTATGAATGGCTGCTTCTGACCGAAAGATGACCTTCCCACAATTATCTACCGAACAAACGCAGACACATACATCATTCCCCAACCCTCCCCAC
>NZ_WKDV01000069.1:0-22228 GCF_021605825.1 Pseudomonas sp. PA-6-3C | reverse complement strand
TGACACTGGCTGGTGCTTGTTTTTCAAACCGTTCTAAAACCTTTTCCCACATAGCTTCGTCGTCCTGACTGAATTGATTAGGGGATTTTAAACCAAGACCTTGAAAGGCATGGCTCTTACAGCGGCTCACTTTTTGAGGGACCGGAATGCCGGCCCAGCAAAAAGTAAGCAAAAAGTCCTCGCCCCAACACTCGGTGCCTCGCTATGGCTCGGCATGCCCGCAATCCGTCAGTGATTTGGGGGGCGATTTCAGATCAAGATCAAAAGCGCAGATCAAAAGACTGCTGACTTCGTCATCGAAAAGAATGTAAGAGCCGGAGCAACAGCAACAGCAGAGCCATACTCGGTCAAAGGTGGGAGCTGGCTTGCCTGCGATGGCATCAACTCTGTGTGCCTGATATACCGAGGTGTCTGCATCGCAGGCAAGCCAGCTCCCACAGAAAAGCAGCTCTTCAGTGCATGCAAATCCGCAGTCGATCTCATATTCAAAACTGCATGCGCTCCCACATTTAGACCCCGCGGCATCAGGTAGATAGGCTTTTGCCTTGCACTTGATCTGGCTCTTGCTTCAACCACTCAGGTCGGCTTTCAGGCCGCCGTGCTGTAGATCTTGATCTTGATCTTGATCTTGCTTTTGATCTGAGACGCCCCGTTAACCACGATGGCCGAACGCAGGCTTGAATCCGTGGGTAACCCGGCAGGACGCCGGGTTAGCCGCGCTGGGCCAAGGATGGCCCATCGCGGCGGCCCACGGATTCAAGCCGGAGTGAGGGCACACCGAGCATTAGCGAGGTGCCGAGTGGTGGGGCGAAGACCTTTTGGTTACTTTTGGGGCGTTTGCCAAAAGTGACCCGCTGTAAGAGCGGAACCATAAGCGGCCGTTACCGCAGCAACGGATATGTACCCCACCAAACAACCACTCAAATCCCTCGATAGCGATCATTCAACGCATACAAAATCGCACACGTCTCCCCATCCAGCACCCCGCAATAATCGCGCGGCCGAAAGTGCATCTGAAACGCCCGCGTCCTCCATTCAAACGCCTGCCGGTTCCAGGCCGGTTTATACCCGCACCGCTGAAATGCCCGCTCCACCTCTACTTCCGGCGGCAACCCAAGACAAAACCGTCGCTGGTACATCCTGCGCGTAGTCTCATCAAACCAGGCGCCGATCCCGGCCTCGAACAAGTACCGCCAAGGCAACCGAGGCCCCGGATCACTCTTGCGCCAATACGCCACATCCGAATGCCCGAGCACATCCAGAGGCCCCACCTGCGGATAACGCCCAAGCATGTCGCGAACCAACGCGATCAACGTATCAACCTGCTCCCGGCCATATTCGGGGAAGGTAAAGACCCCGGCATCATCGCGCGCCAAATTGACGATCTCGATGCCGATCGCACGGCTGTTGAGGTTATCCAGCCCGCCCCAATGGCTAACCCCGGCATGCCAGGCCCGTTTGTCCTCGTCCACCAGGCGAAACACCCGCAGTTCGTCATAACCGGCAGCGCCATAGCTGCGCTCATCAGGGTCAGGAAGCAAATAGTGAGCGCTGACGCCACCTTGTGTCAGGGTACGCAAAGACGACGCAAAGGGCGCCGCGGTGTAATGCAGGATCACCTGCCGCACAGCCTCGCCATTGCGTTGATTAAAATCTTTAGCGGGGAAACTGCTGTCGATCACCAACATAAGAACCGTCCTTTTCAATACAGGCTGAGTCATTCAGCCCGTTCAAACGCAAAAAAATTACCGCCATCCTGAAGGGATCAATGTCAGGCTGGCGGTAATTATTCAGTGCTTGAAGAAAAGTCCTCAGCGTCGCAACGGCATCCCCAGATCGACCCGCAGGCCATCCGGTTGGCTGTCGAATTTCAGCGAGCAGGAGCAGCGCTGCACGATGGCCTGCACGATCGCCAGGCCCAAGCCACAACCCTCGCTGCTGCCATTGCGCCAGAAACGTTGGGTCAGGTATTGCAAGTCTTCGGCAGAAATCTGCTTGCCATGGTCGCGCACGCGAAATACCACGGTGTCGGCGCTGGTGAACACGCTCAGCTCAACGCGAGTGTCACCCGGCGTATGGCGCAGCGCGTTATCCAACAGGTTACGCAAGGCCGCTACCGCCAGGGCCACCGGCATTTCCACCGGCGCTTGCGTGAGGTTGTCCGCCAGGATCAGGTCGATGCGGCGGTTATCGCCGGCATTGGCATCCTGAATCGCCAGCCGCGCCACTTGTTCGGCACTTGATTGCAAGCCATCGTCAAACGACAAGCTGCCCTCGACCCGCGCCAGCAGCAGCAATTGCTCCAGGGTGCGATGCAAGCGGTCGGCGCCCTCTTCGGCGTGGGCCAGGGACTGGTCGCGGGCGGCGCCGTCGGTCATGCGGGCCACTTGCAGGTGGGTCTTGATCGCCGTCAACGGGCTGCGCAGTTCGTGGGCGGCATCGCCGGTGAGGCGGCGCTCGCGCTCGATGGTCTTGGCAATGCGCTGCAACAGCTGGTTCTGGGTGTCGAGCAGCGGCTTCAACTCGCTGGGCAGTGGGTGAATCTGCAGCGGTTCGAGGGAGTCGGCACTGCGGCGCATCAGGGCATCGCGCATGCGGTTAAGTGGCAACAGGCTTTGGCCGATGCCCAGCCACAACAGGCACAGGCAGCCCAGGAGGGCTACGCCCACCGGCACCGAGGCCGCCAGCAGGATCGACAGGTTCAGCGCCTCACGCTCCACCTGGCGGTCAGCGGTGGTGATCAGCAGGTCGCCACGGGACAACGTGAAGCTGCGCCAGCCCACACCGTCGATAATCTGGTCGCGAAAGCCACTTTTGCGCGACTCCAGGCCTTCATCCGGGGTCATGTGGCTGCGCGCCAGGATTTCCCCGCGCAGGGAGCTGACCTGGCAGGCCATGCCGCCTGGCACGTTCAGTTGTTCAGTGCGCAAATGCGTAGGCGCGCCGCTCACACTGGCCAGGCCCGGCATCTGCTCGGTCAGCCCGGCCACCATGCGCGCCGATGCCACCAGACGCTGGTCGAGGGAAAACATCATCTGGTTGCGCAGATCGTTGAGCATCCAGGCGGCTGCCAGAATCCAGATCAGCACAAAAGCGGCGCCCAACTTGAACGTCAGGCGCAGGCGCAAACTCATCACGACGCGTCCTCTCCCCCATCCGCCGTGCCCAGGCGATAACCGAGGCCGCGCACGGTTTCGACGATGCCGTTGCCCAATTTGCGCCGCAGGTGGTGGATGTGCACGTTGAGAGCGTTGCTTTCCAGTTCGTCGTTGAAGCCGTAGACGCTGTCTTTAAGCTGTTCGCTGGACAGCACACGGCCCTTGTTATGCAACAGGGCTTGCAACAAGGCTTGCTCGCGGCGCGACAGGTCGACCGGCTGGCCGGCCAGGAAGGTCTCGCGGCTGCTGGGGTCGTAGGCCAGTTGGCCATGTTCGATCAGGTTGACCCGGCGCCCCGCCACGCGGCGCAACAGGGTTTGCAGGCGTGCGGCAAGTTCACGCAGGTCGAAGGGTTTGAGCAGGTAGTCGTCGGCACCGGCTTGCAGGCCGTCGACACGGTTGGTGACTGAATCGCGCGCGGTAAGGATCAGCACCGGGATTTCCAGGCCCTGGCTGCGCTGTTGTTGCAACAATTTGAGGCCGTCTTCATCGGGCAGGCCGAGGTCGAGCACCATGATGTCGAACGTGGCGGCCTTGAGCATCGCGCGTGCGGCGGCGGCCGAGGCCACGCGCTCGACGGTAAAGCCCTGGGCGCCAAGCCCGGCCACGATGCCGCTGGCGATCAGTTCGTCGTCTTCACAGACCAGTACGTGCATGGTTAACCCTTCATGAAAGATGGGGGAATTAAAGGTTGGGCGGATTAAGCGCCGATTATGCCGTGAAAACCGGCAGGCTCAGTTTAGAATAGCGCCCGGTTAATCATCGGTTAATCAACGCCACACATTGTGTGCCTAACTTGCATCAAACTAAGGCTCGACCATGCGGTATCTGTTTACCTTTCTGCTGGTGTTATTCGCAGGGTTCGCCCAGGCCGCGCCGGGCAATCCATTCGAGAGCAAACCCGACTTCCTGCCGGTGGGCAAAGCGTTCACCTTTACCTCCGAGCGCCTTGAAAGCGGCGAAACCCAGCTGTATTGGCAGATTGCCGATGGTTATTACCTTTATCAGCAACGCATGAAGTTCGACGGGCTGGCGGAAAAACCCGTGCTGCCGCAAGGCGAAGCCCACAGCGATGAATTCTTCGGCGAACAGCAAGTGTACCGCCAGGGCCTGGAAGTGAAGATCCCGGCGGGCGCCACCGGCCAGCTCAAGCTGGGTTGGCAGGGCTGCGCCGATGCCGGCCTGTGCTACCCGCCGCAATCGATCACTGTAGACCTGGGCGGCAACCCGGCTGTTGCGGCGACCGCACAAGCCCAGGACCAAAGCCTGGCCAGCGGCCTCCAACAGCGCAGCCTGGGTTGGAGCCTGCTGGTGTTCTTCGGCCTGGGCCTGCTGCTGGCATTTGCCCCGTGCTCGCTGCCGATGCTGCCGATCCTCGCGGGTTTGGTGGTCGGCAGCGGCGCCAGCCCCCGTCGCGGCTTTGCCCTGGCCAGCAGCTACGTGGTGTGCATGGCGCTGGTGTATGCGGCGCTCGGCGTACTGGCCGCGCTGCTGGGCGGCAACCTTGCCGCCCTCCTGCAAACGCCGTGGATCCTTGGCAGCTTCGCCGCGCTGTTTGTGATCCTGGCCCTGCCGATGTTCGGCTTCTTTGAACTGCAACTGCCGACCTTCCTGCGTGATCGCCTGGACAACGTCAGCCGCCAGCAAAGCGGTGGCAGCCTGGTCGGCGCCGGTATTCTCGGTGCGCTGTCCGGCCTGTTGGTCGGCCCGTGCATGACCGCGCCACTGGCGGGTGCCCTGCTGTATATCGCCCAGAGCGGCAACGCGCTGCACGGCGGCCTGATCCTGTTCGCCATGGGCATCGGCATCGGTATTCCGCTGTTGCTGCTGGTGACCGTAGGCAACCGTTTCCTGCCCAAGCCAGGCACCTGGATGAACGTGCTCAAGGGCATCTTCGGCTTCCTGTTCCTCGGCACTGCCGTGCTGATGATCCGCCCGGTAGTCGGCGAAAGCCTGTGGCTCGGCCTGTGGGGCGCCTTGGCGCTGGTGATGGCTTACTGCGGCTGGACACTTGCCCGCGAATACGGGCTGGCGGCCAAGGTATTCGGCGCCGGCTCGCTGGTGCTGGGCCTGTGGGGCGCGCTGCTGGTTGTCGGCGCGGCCGGTGGCAGTGACGACCTGTGGCAACCGTTGAAGGTTTACAGCGGCTCCAAGGTTGGCGCTGCACCCAGCGCCCACGATGCGTTCATGACCATCAACGACCCAGCCGTGCTGCAAAGCCAGCTCGACAGCGCCAAGGCCCAGGGCCAGTGGGTGCTGGTGGACTACTACGCCGACTGGTGCGTGTCATGCAAGATCATGGAAAAACAAGTTTTCGGCCAACCCCAGGTGATGGACGCGCTTAAAGACGTGCGCCTGTTGCGCCTGGACGTCACCGCCGACAACGCCGCCAGCCGCGAGCTGCTCGGGCGCTACAAGGTGCCGGGGCCACCGAGCTTCGTGTGGATCGGCCCGGACGGTGAAGAACGTCGCGCCCAACGCATCACCGGCGAAGTGGATGCCGCCGCCTTCCTGCAACGCTGGACGCAAACCCGAGACGCGCGCTGATGCTGACCCTGACCATCGGTACGTTCGCCATCGCCCTGAATCACATCCTGCTGATCAGCGCGCTGATTCTCGCCACGCTGGTGGGTTGGCGCGTGGCCAAGCGTGGCGGTGAAAACCCCGAATCGGTGCTGTTCAGCCTGTTTTTGCTGGGCATGCTGGTGGCACGTTTAAGCTTTGTACTGATGTACTGGAGCGACTACAGCCACGACCCATTGCAGATAGTCGACCTGCGCGACGGCGGCTTCCTGCCCTGGCCCGGCGTGATTGCACTGGTGCTGGGCGCCGTGTTCTACGGCTGGCGCCGCCCGGCCATGCGCACACCGCTGAGTGCCGGGGTAGTCACGGGCCTGGTGTTCTGGGGCCTGACCAGTGTGTCCCTGAGCCTCTACGACAAGGGCGCACAATTGCCGGACATTACCTTGCGCAACGCCAATGGCGACGTGGTGCAACTGGCCGACTACAAAGGCGGGCCGCTGGTGATCAACCTCTGGGCCACCTGGTGCCCGCCGTGCCGCCGTGAAATGCCGGTGCTGGAGCGTGCGCAACACCAACGCCCGGACGTGACCTTCCTGTTCGTCAACCAGGCCGAAAGCATGCAAAGCGTCAGCACCTTTCTCGCCACCCAGGGCCTGACCCTCGACAACGTGCTGTTTGATGCGAGTGGCCGCCTTGGCCAGGCCGTGGGTTCGATGGCCTTGCCGACTACCCTGTTCTACCAAGCCGATGGGCGTCTGATCAACAGCCACCTGGGCGAGTTGTCCCAGGCCAGCCTGGCCCGAGCCATGGAACCCTTCGACACTGCCCCTGCTGCCACAAGGAAACCGACATGCCAAGACTCCGCCACCTGCTGACCCTGCTGCCGCTGACGCTTGCGGCCACACTGGCCCAGGCCGAAGACTGGCCGGCGCCGATCAAACAGATCGAAGCCAAGGGTGCCAAGATCCTCGGCAAGTTCGACGCGCCCAGCGGCCTCACCGGCTACGCCGCGCAATACCAGAACCGTGGCATGGCGCTGTACCTGACCGCGGACGGCAAAAGTGTGCTGGCCGGCAACCTGTACGACGCCCAGGGCAATGACCTGAGCAACGCGCCACTGGAGAAACTGGTGTACGCGCCGATGGCCAAGGAAGTCTGGGCCAAGATGGAACACAGCAACTGGATCCAGGACGGCGACAAAAACGCGCCGCGCACCGTCTACCTGTTCAGTGACCCCAACTGCCCGTACTGCAACATGTTCTGGGAACAGGCACGCCCGTGGGTCAAGGCCGGCAAGGTGCAATTGCGCCACATCATGGTCGGCATCATTCGCGAAGACAGCCCAGGCAAATCCGCCGCGCTGCTGGCCGCCAAAGACCCGCAAAAAGCCCTGGAAGAACACGAAGCCGCCGGCAAGGGCAGCAAATTGCAGGCACTGGACAAGATCCCGGCGGATATCGAAGCCAAGCTCGATGCCAACATGAAGTTGATGGAAGAGCTGGAACTGTCGGCAACGCCAGCGATTTTCTATCTGGATGACAAGGGTGGCTTGCAGCAACAGCAAGGCGCGCCGTCGCCGGACAAGCTGGTGAAGATTCTCGGGCCTAAATAGCCCATCAGATCGCTCCCTACGCTCTGCGTGGGAATGCCTCAGGTGACGCTCTGCGTCACGCTTTGGGACGCAGAGCGTCCTGGGCTGCATTCCCACGCAGAGCGTGGGAATGATCAGTCTGGATGACAAGGGTGGCTTGCAGCAACAGCAAGGCGCGCCGTCGCCGGACAAGCTGGTGAAGATTCTCGGCCCTAAATAGCCCATCAGATCGTTCCCTACGCTCTGCGTGGGAATGCCTCAGGTGACGCTCTGCGTCACGCTTTGGGACGCAGAGCGTCCTGGGCTGCATCCCACGCAGAGCGTGGGAACGATCAGTTACAAACCCTCCAACTCCGCCATCAGATCACTCAACCGATCGACCTTCTCTGCACTGATCTCATTGGCCGCCAGGCCGTCGATATACTCGGCCAACTCCACCACCGTGCTGCATTCGAACATCGCCCGCAGCGGCACATCCCGTTGCAGGGTTTTCTGCACCCGCGAAGCAATCTGCGTGGCCAGCAATGAATGCCCCCCCAGCTCGAAGAAGTTGTCCTGCACGCCTACCCTTTCGACCTTCAACACCTCAGCCCAAATCGCTGCCAGGGTAGCTTCCAGTTCGTTGCGTGGCGCCAGGTAATCCTGGCTGTGCAACTGGCCAATCTCCAGGGCCGGCAGAGCGTTGCGGTCCAGCTTGCCATTGGCGTTCAGCGGCAGGCGGTCAAGCCATAACCAGTGCAGCGGCACCATGTATTCCGGCAGCTCCGCGCGCAGGCGTTGCTTGATGCGGTCCAGGCGCTCGCCTGGATTCAGCGCTGCATCCGTCGCCACCAGGTAACCCACCAAATGCTTACCGTTGACGCCTTCCTGCACACCCACCGCCGCATCCCGCACATCCGGCTGCTCATGCAGGCGCGCTTCGATTTCACCCAGTTCGATGCGATAACCGCGAATCTTCACCTGATGGTCGATACGCCCGACATATTCCAGCACACCATCACTGCGCCGACGCGCCAGGTCGCCGGTGCGGTAGAGCCGCTCGCCCGGCGCGCCAAACGGGTTCGGGACAAACACCTGGGCGGTACGCAATGGGTCGCTGACATAACCACGCCCTACGCCCGTACCTGCCACACACAATTCGCCCACCGCACCTTGCGGCACCAGCTCCAGCAGACCATCAAGCAGGTACAAGCGGTTGTTATCGGTTGGCGTGCCAATCGGCAGATACGTGCCACGGGTCGACGCCAGGTCAACACGGAAGAACGCCACGTCATCCGAACACTCCGCCGGGCCATAAGCATTGACCAAACCAATCTGCGGGTAACGCAGCAACCACTGGTGCGCCAGCTCCGGCGGCATCGCTTCACCCGTCGGCAGCATCCAGCGCAAGCCATCCAGGCTCATGCGCTCCTGGGTCAGCATGCCCTGGATCAGTGACGGCACGCTCTCCAGCACGGTAATACCTTGGGCCTGCACGTGCGCCAACAAACCCTGCGGGTCATGGGCGATGGTGTTCGGCACAATATCCACCCGCGCGCCAAACAGCGGCGCGGCGAGGAACTGCCACACAGAAATATCGAAGCTCTGCGAAGCGGTCTGCGCGATCACATCTGTCTCGCTCAGTTGCAGATACGGCACCTTGCTCAACTGGTTATTGAGCATGCCGCGCTGTTCCACCATCACACCTTTGGGCAAACCCGTGGAGCCAGAGGTGTAGATCACATAGGCGAGGTTATCCGGCGTGCTGTAGATGCCTGGGTTTTCGCCACGGCCGGGCACTTCTTCCCATACCAGCAACTGGCAGTCGGTGCCGTCCAGCAATTCAATCGCCTGCTCGCGGCACGCCTCGGTGCACACCAGCAACGGCGTGCGGCTCAGGTCGATGATGCGGCTCAGCCGCTGGCTTGGCAGGCCTGGGTCCAGCGGCAGGTAACCGGCACCAGCCTTGAAGCTGCCGATGATCATGCCGAGCAAATCCAGGTTACGCTCGGCCAGCAGCGCCACCGGCTGATCCAGCCCGACACCGGCCTCGATCAGCGCGTAGCCCAAGCCGTTGCTGCGACGGTTCAATTCATCGTAGGTCCATTGCTGGTCGAGGCAACTGGCAGCGATGCGCTGCGGATGTTGCGCCACCTGCACTTCGAACAACTCGACATAGCTGCGTTCCAGCGGGTAGTCATGCTCGCTCTGGTTGCAGCCGTCGACCAGGAACGCCCGCTCTTGCTCGCCGATCAGCGGCAAGTCCGCCATGTCGCCATGGAAGCCCTGCACCAACGCCAGCAGCAGGCGTTTGAACTCGCCCAGCATGCCTTGCACGGTGGTTTCATCGAAATAACGCTGGTCGTAGGACAGGTGCAAGCCGAGGTCATCGCCCGGATAACACACGGCCGTCAGCGGGAAGTTGGTGTGGGTGCGGCCGGAGTCCGAGGTGGCATTCAGGCTTTGCGCACGGTCCAGCACCGAGACTTCCACCGGTGCGTTTTCAAACACGAACAGGCTGTCGAACAGCGGCTGGCCTTTAGGCAATTCGCTGTGTTCCTGGATAATCACCAGCGGCAGGTATTCGTATTCGCGCAGTTGCATATTGCTGTCGAGCAAGCCGCTCAGCCACTGACGCACACTGCAAGTCTGGTCGTCTTCCGGCAGTTTCACCCGCAGCGCGATGCTGTTGATGAACAGGCCGACAGTGCGTTGCATCTCGGGCATCTCCACCGGCCGCCCGGCGACGGTGACGCCAAACAGCACGTCACGATCACCGCTCAAACGCCGCAGCACCAAGGCCCACGCCGCTTGGGCGAAGGTGTTGACGGTGAGTTGATGGGCCTGGGCCAATTCGCGCAATTGCGCACCGTCGCGGGCATCCAGGCGGGTGTAGCAATCGCCTACCACCATGCCGCCGCTGTGGCCTGCGTGTTCACGCAGGAATGGCCGGTCGCTCGGGATCGGCGTGGTGCGCTCGAACCCTTGCAGGTTCTGTTGCCACCACTGGCGCGCTTCATTGAGGTTCTGGCGTTGCAGCCAGGCGATGTAATCGCGGTAGCGCGGCGGCGTGGCCAATTGCGCATCGCGGCCCTCGCCCAGGGCCATGTAGATGTCGAAGAAATCATTCATCAGCAACGAGCGGCACCAGGCATCGATCAGGATGTGGTGGTTGCTCATCATGAACCAGTAGCGCGCCTCGCCCACGCGGATCAGCCGCAGGTGGAACGGCGCCTGGTTGAGCAGATCAAAACCGGCCTCGCGCTCGGCCTTGAGCAAGGCTTGCAGACGCGGCTCCTGCTCGGCTTCGGGGTCACGGCTCCAATCCAGATACTCAATCGGCGTGCTGCCCGGCTTGTGGATCACCTGCAGCATGTCCTCGCCGACGTTCCAGCAGAACGACGCACGCAAGGCTTCATGCCGGGCGATCACCGCCTGCCAGGCCTGGGCGAAACGCTCGGGGTCGAGGGCGCTGTTGATGCGGTAGCGGTCCTGCATGTAGTAGAGGCCGGTGCCCGGCTCCAGCAAGGTGTGCAGCAGCAGGCCTTCCTGCATTGGCGTCAGCGGGTAGACGTCTTCGATGACGTTGGCCGGCACCGGCAGGCTGTCGAGCTGCGATTGAGTCAGGTGCGCCAACGGGAAGTCAGACGGCGTAAGGCCACCCGCCTCGTCGTTGAGGCAATGCGCGATCAGGCTTTGCAGCTCGCTCAAGTACCCATCCGCCAGTTCACGGATGGTCTGTGGGTCATGGCGCTCACGGCTGAAGGTCCAGCGCAGCAGCAACTCACCGCCGTACACCTGGCTGTCGACACTCAGCTCGTTGGGCAGCGGCGCATCCGGGTCGTGGGCCAGGCCCGCCGATTCATCCAGCGGGTGGAACAGTGCATCGGCGCCGAAGCTCTGGTCGAACTGGCCGAGGTAGTTGAAGGTGATCTGCGCCGTTGGCAATGCGGCCATGGTCTGTTTGCACTGATCGTCCGCCAGGTAACGCAGCACGCCATAACCCAGGCCTTTGTGCGGCACGCCGCGCAGTTGTTCCTTGATGGCCTTGATCGAGTCGCCCTGCCCGGCTTGCGGTGTCAGGCGCAACGGGTAAGCACTGGTGAACCAGCCGACGCTGCGGGTCAGGTCGATTTCATCGAACAGGGTTTCACGGCCATGGCCTTCCAGTTGGATCAAGGTCGAGGCGTGCCCCGTCCAGCGGCACAGCACGCGGGCCAAGGCGGTCAGCAGCAGGTCGTTGACTTGGGTGCGATACGCGCTCGGCGCCTGTTGCAGCAACTGTCGGGTATGGTCGGCACCCAGGCGCACGCTGACGGTCTCAGCCTCGCCATTGCGCAGTGAACCCTGTGGACGCGCCACTGGCAATTCCACCGCAGGACCGGCCAGTTGGTCTTGCCACAGGCTCAACTCTTCGCGCAGGGATTCGCTGCCGGCATAAGCGCGCAGACGCGCGGCCCAATCGCGCAATGCGCTGGTCTTGGCGGGCAGGCTGACGGACTGGCCGTCGCTCAACTGGCGGTAAACCGTTTGCAGGTCCTCCAGCAGTACGCGCCACGACACGCCGTCTACCACCAGGTGATGAATCACAATCAGCAGGCGTTGCTGGCCTTGCGGGCCGTCCACCAGCAAGGCGCGCAACAGCGGGCCATGCTCAAGGTCGAGGCTGCGTTGGGTGTCAGTGAACAGCTCAGTGCAGGCCTGCATATCGCGCACTTGCGCCTGCATCAGCACACCGCCTTGGGGCACGGCCAGGTGCTCGGCATGCCAGTGTGCGTCGCGCGTGGAGAAGCTCAGGCGCAAGGCGTCGTGATGCTCCAGCACCGCCAGCAGTGCTTGCTCCAGGCGATGGGGCTCCAGCAATTGCAGCGGCTTGAGCAGCAATGCCTGGTTCCAGTGCTGACGGTTGGGGATCTCGGTATCAAAGAACCAATGCTGGATCGGCGTCAGGCCCGAGCTGCCGGTGAGCAGCCCCTGCTCGGCTGTCACTTGCTCGGAGCGCGTAGCCACGGCGGCCAGGGTTTGCACGGTCTGGTGCTGGAACAAATCCCGTGGGCTGAAATGAATCCCGGCCTGCCGCGCACGGCTGACTACCTGGATCGACAGGATCGAGTCACCGCCCAGCTCAAAGAAGTTATCGTCCAGGCCGACTTGCTGCACGTTCAACACCGCGCACCAAATGGCCGCCAGGCTTTGCTCCAACTCATTGCGTGGCGCCACGTAGGTTTGGCGATTGGCCGCAGGATCCGGCTGCGGCAAGGCGCGGCGGTCGAGCTTGCCGTTGGCGGTCAGCGGCATGCTGTCGAGCACGATCAGGTGCGCGGGCACCATGTAGTCCGGCAGTTGCGCCTTGAGGTGCGCCTTGAGTGCATCACGCAAGGCGGCAGGGTCGGCGTCGCTGACCAGATACGCCGCCAGCTGTTTACCACTGGGTGAATCCAGCGCCAGCACCACTGCTTCGCGCACGGCTGCGTGCTCCAGCAGGCGCGTTTCAATTTCGCCCAGTTCGATACGGAAACCGCGAATCTTCACTTGATGGTCGATACGGCCCAGGTACTCCACCAGGCCGTCGGCGCGTTGGCGCACCAGGTCGCCGGTGCGGTACAAACGGCCGCCATCGGCAGCAAACGGATCGGCGACAAACCGCTCGGCCGTCATGCCAGGACGTTCGTGATAACCCTGGGCCAGACCGGCCCCGCCGACATACAGCTCTCCGGTCGCGCCTTGGGGCACCAGCGCCAGGTCGGCGTCGAGAATATAGGCCACGCGAGCGCCGATGATGCTGCCGATCGGCACGCTGGCGACGCCTTCTTCCAACACGTGCGGCGCCAGGCTGGCCAGCGGCATCACCACGGTTTCGGTCGGGCCATAGGCGTTGAAAAATAGCTCGGGCTGGAACACCGCACGAATCCGCTGCAAGTGTTCGCCGGTCAGCGCCTCGCCGCCGGTGATGCACATGCGCACCGGCAAAGTCTGTTGCCGGGTCGCCAGCCATTGCGCCAATTGGCTGCCGTAGCTTGGCGTGAAGCCGAGGATATTGATGCCATGGGCACGGATCAGCGCGCAGATTTCTTCGGCATCCCATTGGCCTTGAGCGCGCAACACCACCTGCGCACCGCTGAGCAACGGCACCAGTAAACGCTCGGTGGCGGCGTCGAAGTTGATGGAGTAGAAGTGCAGCTCGCAATCATCCGCGCGCATGCCAAAGCGCTCGATCACCGCCTGGCAATGCATGGCGATTTCGCCGTGGGACACCACCACGCCTTTCGGTTTTCCAGTGGAGCCGGAGGTGTAGATCAGGTACGCCTGATGTTGCGGCAGGCTGATAAAGGGCGGCTCGGCGGCAGGGTAATTGGCCAACACCGGCAAGTCATCTTCCAGGCACCAGCACGCGACCGTCGCCGGCAATTCACCGAGGGCTTCGAACATCGCCGCATCACTGAGCAGCAGGCCGATACCACTGTCTTCGATCATGTAGTGCAGGCGGTCGAGCGGGTATTCCGGGTCCAGCGGCACATAAGCGCCGCCGGCCTTGAGGATCGCCAGCAGGCCGATGACCATTTCCAGCGAGCGCGGCAGCGCCAGGCCGACCCGCACCTGCGGGCCAACGCCGCGCTCACGCAGCATCCACGCCAGGCGGTTGGCGCGCTCATCCAGTTCGCGATAACTGAGCGTGACCCCGGCAAAGGTCAACGCCGCTGCATCAGGGCGCGCCAATGCTTGTTGGCTGAACAGTGGGTGAATGCACTGATCCAGACGGTGTTCACCCGCTTCGATACCCAGGCTGCTCTGCAAGGCGCGCTGCTCAGTGGCCGTCAGCAAGGGCAACTCGCTCAGACGCTGTTGCGGGTTGGCGATCAACGCTTCCAACAGGTTTTGCCAATGTGCGGCCATCCGCGCAATACGCGGCTGGTCGAACAAGTCGGTGCTGTAGGTCAGGCAGCAACCCAGCCGATGGTCGAGGTCGGTGACTTCCAGGTTGAGGTCGAACTTGGTCGCCCGCGCATCGTTGACCAGGTATTCGACGCTCATGCCCGCCAGTTGGCGGCTCTGCTGGAATTCCCAGCGCTGCACGTTGCACATCACCTGGAACAGCGGGTTATATGCCGCGCTGCGCGATGGTTGCAGGGCTTCCACCAGATGATCGAATGGCAGGTCCTGGTGAGACTGGCCTTCGATCACGGTATGGCGCACCTGCTCGAACAACTCGGCCACATTCATCTGCCCATTGAGCTGGCAACGCAGCACCTGGGTGTTGAGGAATGCGCCGATCAGCCCTTCGCTTTCCGGGCGAATGCGGTTGGCCACCGGTGCGCCGATGCGCAGGTCGGTCTGGCCGCTGTAGCGGTAGAGCAGCACCGCCAGGGTGGCGGTCATGGTCATGAACAACGTCAGGCCACGTTCGGCGTTAAAGGCGCGCACGCGAGCGGCCAAGTCATCGCTCAGGTCAAAGCGGTACAGCTCGCCCTGATGGCTTTGCACCGGCGGCCGTGGGCGGTCGGCGGGCAGTTCGAGCAAAGGATGCTCATAGCCCAGTTGCGCAGTCCAGTAGTCCAGTTGGCGTTGGCGCTCGCCAGCCTCCAGCCACTGGCGCTGCCACACGCTGTAGTCGAGGTATTGCACCGCCAGCGGCGCCAGCGGCGAGTCGCGTTCGTCGATAAACGCCTCGTACAGCGCGCCGAGCTCACGGGCGAAGATGTCCATGGCCCAGCCTTCGGTGACGATATGGTGCAGGGTCAGCACGAAGTAGTGCTCTTGCTCGCCGGCCTTGACCACGCAGGCCCGCAACAGCGGCCCGGTTTCCAGGTTGAACGGCGTGTGAGCTTCCTGATCGGCGAAATCTTGCAGGCGCTGCTGACGCTCGGTTTCATTGAGCGCGGAGAAATCCTGCCAGCCCATGCGCATGCCGGTTTGCGGCGAGACCTTTTGGTACGCCACGCCATCGACGCTCGGGAAGGTGGTGCGCAGGGTTTCGTGACGCATGATCAAGGCTTGCAACGCCGCCTCAAAACGCCCCACATCCAGCACGCCGCGCAGACGCGCCATGCCGCCGACGTTGTAGGCCGGGCTGTCGGGCTCCATCTGCCAGAGGAACCACATGCGCTGCTGGGAATAGGACAGCGGCACCGGCGCGCTGCGGTCGACCCGGGCGATAGCGGTTTGCTGATTGCGTTGGCCCGAAGCCTGGATCGCGCCCACTTGCTCGGAAAACGCACCCAGCTCGCTGGCTTCGAACAAGCTGCGCAACGGCAACTCGACGTCGCAGGCCTGGCGGGTGCGGGAGATGATTTGCGTGGCCAGCAACGAGTGGCCGCCGAGGGCGAAAAAGTCGTCGCGCAGGCCAATACGTGGCAAGCCCAGCACTTCGCGCCAGATCGCGGCAATCTGCTGCTGCAACGGCGTTGCAGGCTCGATGTGCTCGCGGGTTTGCCACACAGGCTCTGGTAATGCGCGGCGGTCGAGTTTGCCGCTGGGGCTCAGGGGCATGGCGTCCAGACGCATCAGCAAGGCGGGCACCATGTACTCCGGCAGCTCGGCGGCCAAGGCGGTTTTTACCTCCTGCTCGGTAAGCTTCGCAGGCGCGGTGTAGTAACCGATCAGTTGTGCATCACGCACCAGCACCACGGCTTGGGCGATGCCGTCCAGCGCCAGCATCCGGGCTTCGATTTCTTCAGGCTCCACACGGAACCCACGCAGCTTGACCTGCTGATCAAGGCGGCCCAGGTATTCGAGCACGCCATCTGCGCTCCAACGCACACGGTCACCGGTGCGGTACAGGCGTGTACCTGCCGCGCCCAATGGATCAGCCACAAAACGCTCGGCGGTCAGCCCGGCGCGGCCAAGATAGCCGCGCGCCTGGCCGATGCCGCCGATGCACAGTTCGCCCGGCACACCGGCCGGTAATGGGTTGAGTTGCTCATCCAGCACGCGGCAGATCACATTGCCCAGCGGCCGGCCGATGGGCGAGCGTTCGCCATCCGCAACCTGGCAATGCCAGTGGGTCACGTTGATCGCGGTTTCAGTCGGGCCGTACCGGTTGTGCAGTTGCACCGCCGGCAGCTGCGCCAATACGCGGTTACGCAGCTCGGCAGGCAAGGCTTCACCGCCGGAGAACAGACGCCGCAGGCTGGTGCACTCAGTCACCAACGGCTCATCGATAAACAGCTGCAGCAGCGGCGGCA
Source organism: Pseudomonas sp. PA-6-3C (assembly GCF_021605825.1). NCBI lineage: Bacteria > Pseudomonadati > Pseudomonadota > Gammaproteobacteria > Pseudomonadales > Pseudomonadaceae > Pseudomonas > Pseudomonas sp. PA-6-3C. The sequence goes on along the minus strand of NZ_WKDV01000069.1, from coordinate 5,795 downwards.
CAAAGTGCAGCGTGGTCACGCCGTGTTCTTGTACCAGCTGCGCAATGCGGTGCGGATCGCGATGTTCGCCAGGGCCGGCCAGCACCAGGCGGCAGCCGCTGATCAGTGGCCAGAAGCACTCCCACACCGACACGTCAAAGCTGATCGGCGCCTTTTGCATCAGCACATCGGTGTCGTTGAGTTGATAGGTGGCCTGCATCCACTGCAAGCGCTCGGCGAGGGCCGCATGGGTATTGCCCACGCCTTTGGGCTGGCCGGTGGAGCCGGAGGTGTAGATCACGTAGGCGAGGTTGTCTCCATTCAAGTGCAGGCCCGGCGCCTGGGTCGGCCAGCTGTCCAGGTGCAGGCTGTCCATGGCGATCACGCACACGCCCTCGGTGGCCGGCAGCAGTTCAAGCAGTGCGGTTTGGCTCAGCAGCAGGTGCACGCCGCTGTCCTTGAGCATGTAGGCCAGGCGGTCGGCGGGGTAATCCGGATCGAGCGGCACATAGGCGCCACCGGCCTTGATGATTGCCAACAGGCCAATCAGCAGCTGCGGCGAACGCTCGGCGGCGATGGCCACGCACACATCCGGGCCGACGCCCTTGTCACGCAGGTAGTGGGCCAGGCGGTTGGCCTGGGTGTGCAGTTGGGCGAAGGTCAGGCTGCCGCCTTGCCAGACCAGTGCGGCGTTGTCAGAGATCTGTTGGCTGAGCAGCTCGGGCAGCCACTGCCGGGCCGGGGCACACGGGGCTTCGCTCCATGGCTGCTGCTCGTCTGTGTGCATCAGCTTGAGGTCGCCGATGGCTTGCTCCGGCTGCTCGCACACCGCGTGCAGCAGGTTGATGAAGTGCTCGGCGAGGCGCTGGATGGTCGCGCTGTCGAACAGCTCATCGGCGTAGTCGAACGCCAGGCTCAAACGCCCGTTGCGGTCTTCTTCAGTGTGCAGTTGCAGGTCGAACTTGGCTTCGCGACTGTGCCATGGCAGCTCATCGGCAAGCATGCCCGGCAAGCGGCGCAAGGCGCTCAAGTCGCGCTGCTGGTGGTTGAACATAACCTGGAACAGGCCTTGTTCGCGGGCCTGGGGGAAGGCTTCCAGCAGTTGTTCGAAGGGCAGGTCCTGGTGAGCCTGGGCGCCCAGCGCAGCCTGGCGCGTGGCAGCCAACAGCTGATTGAATGGCAGGCGCCCGTCCAGCTCAACGCGCAACACCAAGGTGTTGATGAAGAAGCCAATCAGGCCTTGGGTTTCCTGGCGTGGGCGATTGGCGTTGGGCACGCCGATACGAATATCGCGCTGGCCGCTGTAGCGGTAGAGCAGGCTCTGGAACGCCGTCAGCAACAACATGAACGGTGTGGAATCGTGAGCTTGCGCGGCCTGGCGAATGGCTTCGCTGAGCGTCGCGTTCAAGCGCACGCTATGGCGCGAGGCACTGTGGGAATGCTGCGCAGAGCGTGGATGGTCGGTGGCCAGGCTCAGGGCCGGGTGCTCATCACCCAATTGCGCCTGCCAATAGGCCAATTGCCGCTGGCCTTCGCCTTCGGCCAGCCATTGACGCTGCCAACTGCCGTAGTCGGCGTATTGCAGGGCCAGTGGCGGCAGTTCCAGGGTTTGGCCTTGGGTTGCGGCGGCATACAGACGCGAGAATTCGTCGATCAGAATGTTCAGCGACCAACCGTCGGCGATGATGTGATGCAAGGTCACCAGCAGTTGGTGATCTTCATCGTCCAGGCGCACCAGCGTCACCCACAGCAACGGGCCTTTTTCCAGGTCGAACTGGGTGCGCGCTTCGTCTTCACGGATCTGCTGCGCGCGGGCTTCGCGTTCGGCGCTTGGCAGGTCGCTGAGGTCGATCACTTCCAGATCGAAACCGGTGTTGGCCTCGACGCGCTGGAAGGCTTGGCCATCGCGTTCATAGAAGCGCGTGCGCAGGGCTTCGTGGCGCAGGATCAACTGCTGGAAGCTCGTGCGCACCGCATCTTCGTCCAGCTCGCCGCGCAACCGCAGGGCGCCGGGGATGGTGTAGGCGCTGCTGTGCGGGTCCAGTTGCCAGGTGATCCACAGGCGGTTCTGTGCCAGGGATTGCGGCAAGTCTGCCTGGCGTGACAAGGCCTGGATCGCGCCTTGGGCAATGCCGCCGTCTTGCTTCAATTGCGCCACATGGGCGGCGAACGCCGAAAGCGTCGGCGCCTCGAACAGCAGGCGCAGGTTCAGCTCCAGGCCCAGGCTTTCACGCAGGCGCGCGACCACCTGGGTGGCGGTGATGGAGTTGCCGCCGAGCAGGAAGAAGTGGTCATCGGCCGCCACGGTTGCGACCTGCAACTGCTCGCACCAGATCGCTGCAATCTGTTTTTGCAGCTCGGATTCAAGCAGCGCATCACTGGCCTGGGCTTGCAGATTCGGGAACTGCCCGTAGCTGTCGAGGCTGCCATCGGCATGACGAAGCGCGCAGGCCGAACGCTGCACCTTGCCGCTGGAAGTCTTGGGCAACGCGCCAGGGTTGAGCAGTACCACCACGCTCGGGGCTTCTTGATAGGCCTCGGCCACCGCCTGGCGAATCGCCTTGATCAAGGCCTCGGGCGGCAGGATTTTCTGCACGCTGCGGCTGACTTCTGCGGCAATGCCGATGCCTTCCAGGCCTTGGTGATTCACGGCGAACGCCGCGACCCGGCCTTTGCGCACCACCTCGACTTCGCGCTCGACGGTCTGCTCGATGTCCTGCGGATACAGGTTGTGGCCGCGCACGATCAGCAGGTCTTTAAGGCGACCGGTGATGTACACCTCGCCCTCGCGGATAAAACCCAGGTCGCCGGTGCGCAGCCAGGTGCGCCCCGCGTGTTGTACAAAGGTCTTGGCACTGGCCTCGGGGTTGCGCCAGTAGCCGTGGGCGATGCTGGGGCCGGCGGCCCAGAGTTCGCCGACACGGTTGTCGGGCAATTCGGTGAGGGTGTGCGGATCGGCGATCAGCACCGCGTGTTCCGGCTGGCTCGTGCCGCAACTCATGATCGCGCTGCCCTGCCCCGGTTCAGCGCGGTTGGCGGCCAGCGCCTGTTCATCCACACGCAACGCGGGGATGCCTTGACCACGGGTGCCACCGGCGACAAACAACGTCGCCTCGGCCAGCCCGTAGGAGGCGAAGAAATTATTCGAGGTGAAACCACAAACGGCAAACTTCTCGGCGAAACGTTCCAGGGTGTCGAGGCGGATCGGCTCGGAGCCCGAATACGCCACGCGCCATTTGCTCAAGTCCAGGCGTTCCAGCGCGGTTTCACTGACCCGCTCACTGCACAGGCGATAGGCGAAATCCGGCCCGCCGCTGATGGTGCCACCGTATTCGCTGATCGCTTCCAGCCAGCGCAATGGCCGGCCGAGGAAGTACGCCGGCGACATCAACACACAGGGCACGCCACTGAAGATCGGTTGCAGCAAGCCGCCGATCAGGCCCATGTCGTGGTACAGCGGCAGCCAGCTGACGATTACATCATCCGGGTGCAGATCAATGCCGAAGCCGCGACGGATCAGCACTTCGTTGGCCACCAGGTTGCCGTGGCTCACTTGCACGCCCTTGGGTAGCGCGGTGGAGCCGGAGGTGTATTGCAGGAAGGCGATGTCGTCCGCTTGCAGCGCGGGCTCGACCCAATTGCCAGCGCTCTGCAGGGTATCGACGCTCAATACCGGCGGCGCGTCCTCGATCTGCGCCAGGCCGTCGGCGAGGCTGGCGATGGTCAGCAGCAGGCGCGGCTCGGCATCGCTGATGATCGACAGCAGCCGCTCCTGATGATGGCGCTTGGTCGACTCCGGCGGATAGGCCGGCACCGCGATGACCCCGGCGTACAGGCAACCAAAGAACGCCGCGACGTAATCCGGGCCGCTGGGGAACAACAGCACCGCACGGTCGCCCAATGCCGCATTGGCCTGCAAGGCGGCGGCGATGGTGCGGGCGCGTTGGTCGAGGTCGCGGTAGCTGAGCACAACGCTGTCGGCGGCGGATTCGGCCAGGAAGCGCAGGGCCACCTGGTCCGGGGTCTGCGCGGCGCGGTGTTGAAGGGACTGGACCAGGGTGCGGGGAAGTTCGAAGGCGTCCATCATGGGGTTCCTGCCTGAAATCGGCTTACGGGAAAATCGGGAATTAGGGCCGTGCTAAACGGCAGCCAGTTGGCGCGCCGCATCATTGCGCCAGCGGGCCAGGTGCTCGTCGGCATAGCGACGCAGGCAGCGCAGCACCGCGCTTTCGTGCTGCACGAGGAAGAAGTGGTGGCCGTCGAACATATCCAGGGAGAAGCCGCTGGCGGCATCCAGTTGCCAGTCGAGCAACTGGTCGGCGCGCACACTGTCCTGCTTGCCGCCAAACACATGGATCGGCATGCCCAGTGGCGCGCGCTCGCCATAGGTGAAGCTGCCGCACAGCAGGAAGTCGGCGCGCAGAATCGGCAGCATCAACTGCATCAATTCCGGGTTGCACAGCGCCTCTTCGGCGGTGCCCTGCAGTTCGCGCAGGCGGGCGATCAGTTGTTCATCGGTCTTTTCGATGGCGTATTCGCTCACATCGCGGCGCGCCGGGCCGGCGGTACCGGAAGCAAATAACGCCAGCGGCGCAGGCAGATTGCGTGCTTTCAATGCATGCGCCAGTTCAAATGCCAGCAGGCCGCCCAGGCTGTGGCCGAACAAGGCATAGGGGCTGCCCAGGTCACGACCGATCTCGTCGGCAAGCTGCGCGGCCAAGGTTTTGATATCGCGCTGCAACGGCTCATCCATGCGCATGCCGCGACCCGGCAATTCCAGCGGGCACACCTGCAACCAGTCAGGCAGAGCCCGGCGCCAGCGTGCATAGACCATCGCGCTGGCCCCCGAATAGGGCAGGCAGAACAGGCGCAATCGCGTGGAAACGCTCATTGATCGCGGTCTCCAAACTGAAAAACGCTGCCTGCACGATAAAAACCCATTTCGCCCTCCTGCGGGTGCTGATCCTTGGCCGTTGGCTAACGGGCCTGTCACCCAGAAGAACGGACGGCCCGGGCAAATAATTAGTCGCCGGGAGCGAGGGAGGCGTAGTTCACAGCGAACAAGAAAGCATAAGATTAGTTCGTCTTCTCATTTGACAATCATTATCATTAAGCATAATTTGTTGCCCGATGTGTAGGAGGCCTCAGCAAGGACGCCCTCCCCTAACTCTTTCGCGACAAGGTGATTTCCATGACGGAACAAGTATCCACAGGCAGGTGCGACTCACCCCTTTTGCAGGCATTCGTCGACAATCGACTTATTTTGGTGAAGATCGCCGCCCGGATTACCGGTTGCCGCTCGCGCGCCGAAGACGTCGTGCAGGACGCCTACTTTCGGCTGCAATCAGCGCCGACCATCACCTCGTCGTTCAAGGCTCAATTGAGTTATCTGTTCCAGATCGTGCGCAACCTGGCGATCGACCACTACCGCAAGCAGGCCCTGGAGCTCAAATATTCGGGGACGGAAGAGGAAGGCTTGAATGTGGTCATTCACGGCGCTTCACCGGAAACTTCGCATATCAACTTCAACACCCTGGAAAACATCGCTGACGCCCTGACGGAGTTGCCCCAGCGCACCCGCTATGCGTTCGAGATGTACCGCCTGCACGGCGTGCCGCAAAAGGACATCGCCAAGGAGCTGGGCGTTTCCCCAACCCTGGTGAACTTCATGATTCGCGATGCGCTGGTGCATTGCCGCAAGGTGTCGGGCAGCCATAGCGATACGTTTGCGCGCAGGGTGTGAAGCTGTAGAGATATGTGGCGAGCAGGCTTGCCACAACAAGCCAGGCGGCCACAACAGGCCTGCGGAGATAATC
>NZ_WKDV01000068.1:0-22840 GCF_021605825.1 Pseudomonas sp. PA-6-3C | reverse complement strand
TCTGTCAGCAGCGCAAGCAGTTCAGCGAAGGTCGCGCCTTGCCCGCCGTAACTGACTGGCAATCGCCAGCGTGGCAAACCCAGAGCGTTGAGCTGTTGGATCACTGTCGCCAGGCTGGCGCGTGTCTGATCCGCCTCGGCAGCGTGTGCCAGGATCTGCGCAAACAGCGGGCGAAACGGAGCGGCCAGTTGTTCGTAACGGGCGGAGGGCGCAGTGCCCCAGATATTCAATACGGGAGTCGACATGCAATGGACCTTGCAGAAAGGGTTTCAGGCGCGGGGTCCAGTGGTCTGGTGGCGTCACCCTAACTCAGTGGGCAGCAAACTTTTAATACGAAAAATAGCTAACCCACTGTTCGGCGGTTCTATCGATAGTGCACAACAGTATTAAACCCGGCGCTTTTATTGCGTTAGCTTCTACGGGCGCCACGCTCGGCGACTGCCAAAACCCTTCTCTCATTGCCAGACTGCACGCCCACAGATGGTTGAGTCAGCCATTAACTGTGTGGATTCCTCCTATGATCAATCGTCGTAATTTGCTTGCCGTGCTGGGCCTGGCCTCGCTGACACTGCATGGCCCATCGGTGTGGGCGGCAGCGCCGCAGACCCTGACGGTGGGTGACCAGTTCTTCTCCAATCGCATCGTCCTGGAGCTGTCCGGCGAGCTGAAAGACCTGCCGTATCAAATCGACTTCAAACGCTTCAATACCGGCTCCCCGGTGGCCTCGGCGGTCGCCAGTGGCGCGCTGGACGTGGGCATTGTCGGCGATACGCCGGTGATCAGCCTCGCCGCCAATGGCGCGCCGGTGAAAGTGGTCGCCAGCACCCAGACCAGCCTCGATGGCGTGGGCATTGTGGCGCGCAAAGGCATCCATTCGGTGGCCGAGCTCAAAGGCAAAACGGTGGCGATCTGGAACGGTTCGTGGAGCCAGCAACTGGCCTACAAGGCCCTGGATGAGGCCGGTGTGCCGCGCAGCAGCGTGACCTTCAAATACCTGCTGCCGGCCGAAGCCAGCCTGGCGCTGAGCCAGGGCGACATCGATGCCTTCGGCACCTGGGAACCCTACGTGTCGTTGCAGGAGAAAGAGGGCAGCACCCTGATCCGCAATGCCAAGGGCCTGATGAGCGCGCCGACCTACATCGTTGCGTATGAGCCGGCGCTGGCGCAGAAACGCGCGATTATCAAAGATTTTGTGGCGCGTCTCACCCGTGCGCGGGTGTGGAGCAGCAGCCACGTTGATGAGTATGCCCAGGCGTGGTCGAAGGCCAACCAATCTGCACCGGAGATTGCCAAGGTTTGGTTCAAGCGTGATGCGATCAAGGTGCTGCCGATCTCCCCGACCATTGTCGGCGAAGCCCAGGCCACGGCGGATTTCCTGGTCGATGCGCAGATGCTCAAACAGCCTTATGACGTGACGCCCTTGTTTGATCAGGCCCTTTAAACGCGGACGAAACACGCGCTAATAGTCTCGGGCGCCTGTTGATACGGGGGCTGAGCTAGGGTTTTTGGTTCCGGTTGGCGCCGGAACAAAAAATTCACTAGCATCAGTATGGAGTAGCCAGTAGGCTACAGGTGAGACTTTGACCAATTCGATCGGCAGGACGCCGGAGTTTGATACATGGCTCGACGGTATGAAGGATCTATGGGGCAAAACGGCGGTGCTGACTCGCCTGGACCGCGCCGAAGAAAACAATTTTGGCGATTGCGAGCCGGCCGGTGACGGCCTGAGTGAAATGCGTGTATTCGTCGGGCCTGGCTACAGGATTTATTTTGTACGCACAGGCATCACGGCCTACCTGATGCTGTGGGGCAGTGATAAAACCGACCAAAAAAGAGGCATACAGCGGGCAAAAGAGATTCTTGTTGCCCTGAGAGGTAAATGAAATGAGCAACGCGACATTCAAACCCGAGGACATGCCGATCCTCGATCTTGATACATCCGGCACCAGCGTCTACGAAGCTTCGCGCTTCCTCGACAGCCCGGAAATCATCAGTGCTTATCTGGCACAAAGCATGAAGTCCCAGGACCCGCAGATCCTCATGAAGGCGCTGGCTGAAGTCGCCAAGGCCCAGGGTGTGAACAAGGTGGCCGAGGCGGCGGGGGTCAATCGCGAGAGTCTGTATAAAACCCTGAAGGGCGGCTCTAAAACACGTTTTGAAACGATCAAGAAGCTGATGCTGGCGTTAGGCGTTGAGCTGACTGTGCAGCCCGTTGCAGCTGGCGCGAGCAAAAAAATGCCGCGGCACAACGGACAATAATCAGCAACTGTCAGTTTTCACAGTATCTTTCTCCTTGAAGTCATGGTCTTGTCACACGCTGATGCGAACGTTCCCTAGCCAAAAAACACAAGGCACCGGACCGCGCCTGAGTTGTACTTCAAGGAGATTTAATCATGAGGGTCGTGACCTCAGGCTCTGCTTATCTGGATATAGACGCTTACGCTTGTTGCATAGCCTACGCTGAACTGCTGAATCACCAAGGTGTTCAAGCGCGTGCGGTCAGCAGTGCGCCACTCAATTTCAGCGTTTGCGCCAGTGTGCTCGGTTGGAAGGCCGCGCTGGACGATTACCAACCCGGCGCCGACGATGAGTTCGTGTTGGTGGATGTCTCCGACTACCATCATTTTGACCCGGTCGTGGTACTCGATCAGGTGTGCGAAGTGATTGACCATCATCCAGGCTTTGAAATCCACTGGGCGCAGAAGCTGGGTGCGGATGCTGATATCCGGCCAATCGGTGCCGCGGCAACGCTGGTTTTCCAGCGTTGGGAAAGGTCCGGCCTGCTGCCGGAGATCAGCCGGCACAGCGCTGCGTTATTGGCCACGGCGATTCTGGACAATACCCTGAACTTCACCGGAAAAATGACCGCATCCCTGGATATCTGGGCCTACGAGGTGCTGGCGCGTCGGGCGGGGCTGACGGCGGATTGGCCGCAGCGTTATTTCAGCGAATGCCAGGCTGCGATCGAAGCCGACCTTGAGGCCGCCATGGCGGCTGATATGAAACACATGACGGCCACGCGCAACCTGCCGCAGCTCATTGCGCAAATGACGGTGTGGGATGCGCAGGGGGTGCTCCAGCGGCATCACGCAGCCATTGAACAATGGCTGGCGGCGCAAGGTGAGGACTGGCTGTTGAACGCTATCAGCATCCGCGAGCGCAAGAGCTATTGGTTGGCCGAGCCTTCTCTCAGCCAGCCGAAGCTGAGCCTGCTGCTGTCGCTCGATTGGCAAGGTACACAGGCCGTGCTTGGGCGTGCGATGCAGCGCAAGGAGCTGGTGAAGCTGGCCCTGGCTGCCGCACGCGAAGACCTCAGCGTACGAGGCAAGGCCGTTTGTTGTTGAAGGCCCAGCCCGGTATCAAAAACTGCATCGCCACGCTGTCGTCCCGCGCCCCAAGGCCCATGCCTTTGTACAGTTCGTGGGCCTTGGCCACGGCGTTCATATCGATCTCCACGCCCAGGCCCGGTTTGCTCGGCACCTTGACGTAGCCACCCTCGATTTTCAGCGGTTCCCGGGTCAGGCGTTGGCCGTCCTGCCAGATCCAGTGGGTGTCGATCGCAGTGATGTCGCCCGGTGCGGCGGCGGCCACCTGGGTGAACATCGCCAGGGAAATATCAAAGTGGTTATTGGAGTGCGAACCCCAGGTCAGGCCCCACTCATTGCACATCTGCGCCACGCGCACCGAGCCTTGCATCGTCCAGAAGTGCGGGTCGGCCAGGGGAATATCCACCGACTGCAGCTGGATCGCGTGGCCCATTTCACGCCAGTCGGTGGCGATCATGTTGGTCGCGGTTTTAAGCCCGGTGGCACGGCGGAATTCGGCCATGACTTCGCGGCCCGAGTAGCCGTTTTCTGCGCCACAGGGGTCTTCGGCGTAGGCCAGCACGTGGTGTTGATCGCGGCATAGGCGGATCGCTTCTTTCAGTGACCATGCGCCGTTCGGGTCGAGGGTGATGCGTGCGTCCGGGAAGCGCTCGGCCAAGGCCGTCACCGCTTCGATTTCTTCATCGCCACTCAATACGCCGCCTTTGAGCTTGAAGTCGTTGAAGCCGTATTTGGCTTTGGCGGCTTCGGCCAGGCGCACCACGGCCTCGCTGGTCAGGGCTTTTTCATGGCGCAGGCGGAACCATTCGTCATCGGCGTCCGCCTCGTTGCGGTAGGCCAGGTCGGTGGCCGTGCGATCACCGACATAGAACAGGTAGCCGAGCATTTTTACTGCGTCACGCTGTTGGCCTTCGCCCAGCAGGGCGGCTATGGGCACTTCGAGGAATTGACCGAGCAGGTCGAGCAGGGCGGCCTCCATGGCGGTGACGGCGTGGATGGTGATGCGAAGGTCGAAGGTTTGCAGGCCACGGCCGGCGGCGTCCCTTGAGGCAAAGGTGGTGCGCATCTGGTTGAGGATGCGCTGGTACTGGCCGATGGGTTGGCCGATCACCAGGCTGCGGGCGTCCTCCAGGGTTTCGCGGATGCGCTCGCCACCGGGCACTTCACCGACACCGGTGTTGCCCGAACTGTCCTTGAGGATCACGATATTGCGGGTAAAAAATGGCCCATGGGCGCCGCTCAGGTTCAGCAGCATGCTGTCGTGGCCGGCGACGGGAACGACTTGGAAATGGGTGACGACGGGCGTGGTCATGGCAGGATCCTAATAAGCTTAAAGAGGTTTGCTGATAGCGGTGCCTGTTGCTGCAACGCTCGGCGGCGCCAGCACGGCAGAAGGCGAAGTCTTGGCAAAAAACACCAGGATGGCCGCCAGCACCGAGGTGCCGGCCAGGCCATACAGGCCGCCCTGGATCGAACCGGTGGTCTGCTCCAGAAAGCCGAAGGTCGTAGGCGCCACGAAGCCGCCCAGGTTGCCGATGGAGTTGATCAGCGCGATCACGGCAGCGGAGATGCGCACATCCAGGTAACCCTGTGGGATTGGCCAGAACAGCGAGGACGCGGACTTGAACCCGATGGCCGCAAAGCAGATCGCGACAAAGGCGAAGATCGGCCCGCCGGTGGTGGACATGAACATGCCGGCGGCGGCAATCAACAGCGCGGCGGCGACCCAGGCTTGCTGGAACTTGAACTTGCCCGACAGCGCGGCGAAGGCGTACATGGCGATGATCGAGATCAGCCACGGGATCGAGTTAAAGAAGCCGACCTGCACGTCGCTCAGATCGCCCATCTTCTTGATGATGCTCGGCAGCCAGAAGGTCGCGGCGTAGATCGTCAGCTGGATGCAGAAGTACAAGGCGCAGAACAGCAGGATCTGGCGGTCCTTGAGCAGCTTGGCAATGGTCGGTTTGATGGTGGTCAGCGCCTCACGCTCGCGCTGTTCCTGGTCGATGGCGCCAACTAACGCGTCCTGTTCTTCGCGGGTCAGCCATTGGGCGTCGTGGGGTTTGGAGTCGAGCCAGAACCACACAAAAAATCCCAGCGCCACTGAAGCCAGGCCTTCGATGGCAAACATCCATTGCCAGCCGTGAAACCCGAACCCTTCTATCTGCAGAAGTGCTCCCGACAGCGGGCCGGAGATCAGCGACGCAACCGCCGAGCCACTGAGGAAGATGGCGATGGCTTTACCGCGCTCCACGCCGGGCAGCCAGCGCGTGAAGTAGTAAATCACCCCAGGGAAAAACCCCGCCTCGGCCACGCCCAGCAGAAAGCGCAGGACGTAGAACTGGGTTTCGTTCTGGATGAACGCCATCAGCGTGGCGACGATGCCCCAGGTGAACATGATGCGGGTCAGCCAGATGCGCGCACCGACCTTTTGCAGCAGCATGTTGGAGGGCACTTCAAAGAGCGCGTAGCCGATGAAAAACAACCCGGCGCCCAAGCCGTAGGCGGCCGCGCCGATACCCAGGTCATGCTCCATGTGCGTGCGCACGAAGCCGATATTGACCCGGTCGATGTAGTTGAGAATAAACATGATCACGAACAGTGGGAGCACGTGGCCCTTCACTTTGCTCACGGCGCGCATGAGGACCGAATCACGTTCTGGAGCGGCAGATGCGTGGTTTGAATTGTTCACAATTGAAAAACTCCCCCTGATTTATTTTTATGCGGGTTTACGTGTTTTGTTACCAGACATCATACAAGTGCTTTTCTTGAGTTCGCAATGCACCTGCAACTGTTTTTGTTCTTATAAGGCTGCTGATTGGGTGTGTATTTTGGTTATTTATCTAGTGTTTGTTGGGTGTTTAGGTCGATCGTCGATGTAATTATCGCGATCTTTACCTTCGCGCACGGCCCGCAAAGGCCAGCGAGCATTGCGTCATTCTGGTTGGTTGTCATACAAGTTGTAAGCTTTATGAATCAAGCCAGCGCCTACTCGGGGCAGGGTGTTAAGCTCCCCTCAGCCAACCCCGTGGACCCATAGTGATGCCCATTGAAAGCGCAAACCCTGTGCGTAAACGTTCCAATAACCTCGCCCAAGGTGTGGTCGAGGCGCTGACCCAGCGCATCCTGCTGGGCCAGCTCAAACCCGGTGAAAAATTGCCGTCCGAGTCCAGCATCGTGCTGGAGCATGGCGTGAGCCGCACAGTGGTGCGCGAGGCGATCTCCAAGCTGCAGGCGTCGGGGCTGGTGGAGACGCGTCACGGCATCGGCACCTTTGTGTTGGTGCAGCACGCCCAGCAAGGTTTGCGTTTGCATGTGGACACGGTCGCCAGCGTGCGTAACATGCTCGAGCTGCGCCTGGGCCTGGAGGTGCAAGCCGTGGCTTTGGCCGCGCTGCGCAGGAGCGACGAACAGCTCGCACACATGCGCCAGGCGCTGGACGATTACCAGGCCTCGCTGGCCAGCAACGACAGCTGTGTGGAAGAGGACAAGCGCTTTCATCAACTGATCGCCGAGGCCACCGGCAATACCTTTTTTACCGAAATCATGCTGCACCTGGGCAGTGCGATGATCCCGCGCACCCAGGTCAAGGGCGTCGAACGCGGCGGGGCCGACTTCGCCAAGCTGGGGCAGTTGGCGAACCTTGAGCATGAGGCGATCTTCAATGCCATCAAGCGCCAGGACCCGGACGCGGCGCGGGCCGCCATGGTGCTGCACCTGACCAACAGCCGGGACCGGTTTTCCGGGGAATGACAAGGAACCACCGTTGAACGAACACACATTGTCCATGCGCCTGGAGCGCGTGGCCGCCAACGTGCCCGCTGGCGCGCGCCTGGCCGACATCGGCTCGGACCACGGCTACCTGCCGGTGGCCTTGATGCGCCGTGGCGTGATCACGGCAGCGGTGGCGGGGGAAGTGGCGACCACACCCTTTTACGCAGCCCAACGCACCGTGCGCGACAATGGCCTGGAGCAACACATCAGCGTGCGCCTGGCCGATGGCTTGGCAGCGATTGAACCGGGCGATGGGATCACCGCGATCAGCGTCTGTGGCATGGGCGGCGAGACGATCCGCGACATCCTCGACAACGGCAAGGTGCACCTCAGCGGCCAGGAACGCCTGGTCCTGCAACCCAATGGTGGCGAGCAACCCTTGCGCCAATGGCTGATGGACAACGGCTATCGCATCCTCAGCGAAGAGTTGCTGCGGGAAAACCGCTTTTACTACGAGATCATCGTGGCCGAGCGCACAGGCGCCGTGACCTATACCGATCAGCAGCTGTACTTTGGCCCGTTGCAAATGCAAGCCCGCAGCCCGGAGTTCCTGGCCAAGTGGCAGCGGATGCTGCGCCAGAAGCACAAGACCCTGGCCAGTTTTGAGCAGGCACGCCAGGCGGTGCCGGAGCAAAAACTGCAAGAAATTGCCCGGCAGGCGCGGTGGATTACCGAGCTGCTGGCGTGAAGTGACTTGTAACTTTTCCTACGCATGTGCAAGGATCTGCCCATGACTCAATTTTCGCAAAGCAACCGCCATCATCCCCACGGACCTTCCTTCAGGTGCCGTGGTTGCTTGCGCTCACTGATTGACCAGACCCACTGATCACTCAATGAACCCCACCCAAGGCGCCTATGGCGCCTTTTTTATTGCCTGCAAACACTGGAGATTCAACCCATGACAATGCTACGTGGAACCCGAATGGTCACCGGCAAAGAAGCCGCAACGATGCGTGAAGTAGAGGGCCGTTTCCGGAGCTATCTTCATCGAAGCGGGCGCTGAAGAAGTCATCGTGCCGGCTCTTTGGGGCCAGGACACGTTTATCGAAAAAACCGGCGGCAGTGAAATCATCGGGCAGATGTGGGCCTTCGATGACAAGGCGGGCCGCAAGTGCTGCCTGATCCCGGAAGCCACTGCGCTGTTCCAGGAGCGCAACGCCGACTTGCTCGAGGGGCGCGCGGCGGCGATGTTTTTTTACGTGGCGCGGTGTTATCGCTATGAGCGGCCGCAAGCCGGCCGTTATCGTGAGTTCACTCAACTGGGGCTGGAGATTCTAAGCCCTGACCCTGGGTTGGCGTTGCAGCGCAGCCAGGCCCTGTGTACTGGGTTTCTGGACACGCTGGGGCTCGACTATGCGCTGAACCTGGCCGTGAAACGTGGGCTGAGTTACTACCTGGAGGGCAACGGCTTTGAGGTGCGCTGCCCGACATTGGGTGCGCAACAGCAAGTCGTGGGCGGCGGGGCTTACCGTGAAGGCGCGGGCTTCGGTATCGGGCTTGAGCGGTTGGTGCTGGCGTTGGCGTGAAGCACCAGGCGTCTCCCAGTGGGAGGCGCCTGCTTTGCTGGCCTCGAATATGCTCCAATAGCCGCCTTCTTTTGCTGACCCAGGAACCCTGCCATGGCCGAGACCACCGACCAAGCCTTCTACGACCGCGCAGATGCGCATATCGAACTGTCGAACGAGCAGCTCAAGACCTGTGAAAACCTCGGTGAGGTCAGCGCCTCGATGATGTTCGGCACCACGCGCTTCAATGCCTGGGCCAGCGCCCGCAACTTCAAGTCCGGCGCCGAGATGGCCGAGGCCCGTGAGGCGATGCTGAAGTATTTCTGTGATCAGTACAGGATGATGCTTGAGGATAACCTGGATGATCACATCAATAATTTCAGTCAGTACATGCGGGTGAAAGTGGCGGATTAAGAGGGTGGTGGGGGAGGGGCTGTGAGCTTGGCAGCCCCAGCGGATGCCATCGCAGGCAAGCTGGCGCCCACAGTTACCGTTTCACTCTCGTCATTGAGTGTTTTTGCCCCATTTTTGCGCACGCCCGCGCACTTTTTGATTGCCGCACCGCCTATCTCCGGCCCCTCCTGCAACGGCCCGTATCTTGCTAGAACCAAGCTAATCAATGACATGGCATTTTGCTTCTAGTCATTTCCAGCTTGTTTTTGGGAGCGGTCGGCCATGCACACTCTTTTATCACCCGGTATCCATTTGCTCGGCCGTCTCGGTTTTGCGCGCAAATTCCAGGTGCTGTTTTTCCTGTTCATGCTGCCCCTGGCCGGGAGCCTCTGGATGATTGGCTCGGACTATCGCGGCAAATTGAACGTGATTACCAGCGAGCAGTCCGGCGTGCACCAACTGTTGGCCCTGGACACGCTCGATGGCCAATTGACTGCGCAGCGCAACCTGGCCGCGCGCTGGAAAGCATTGGATATCCTCCACACCCCAACCCCTGCCGCCCAGGCTGCAATGGACAAAGTGGATGCAGGCAACCCGATGATTATGCAAAGCCTGCAAGGCTTGGGTGAAGCACTCAAAGCCCGCAACGCCAGCGCCGACACGCTTGCGCGGTTTGAGGCATTGCAGGCGGCGGTCAAGGGCATGGACACCCAGTCCCTGCGCACCGTGGGCTGGTGGCCGGACGGCTACGACCGTTTCACTGCTGCGTTGACGGCGCTGCAAACCTTGCGCGAGCAAATCACTCTGGATACTGGCCTGATCCTCGATCCGTGGCTGGAAACCTACCTGCTGATGCAGATCTCCACCCAGCACACCCCGGACCTGATCGAGCGCATCGGTCGCACGGCCAGCGTCGGCCAGTCGTCCATCGCTTCGGGGCAGTTCACCTTGCAAAGCCGCTTGCAGATGCGCGACCTGCGCGGCCGTATTGGCGATGCACGTGACCAATTGGCCAAGGCCGCCGCTTCGCTCAAAGCCAAGCAATATCCTGGGATCGAGCCGTGGACGGCGCAATATGACAGCAGCCTGCTGCTTCTGGATAACGAACTAAAAACCTTGGATGAAGGCGTGTTTGGCGGCACCATCAAATTGGACACCGCCGCCTTCGACCGCAGCGTCGACAGCATGTTGGGCGCGTTGGGGGCGTTGCGCAGCCAGTCGCTTAACTCACTGGATACGCGCCTTAGTGACTACCGCGAGCGCTCGCTCCAGCACTTTATTCCGGTGGCGGCGACGTTCAGCCTGCTGGCCCTGGCCGCGTTGTACTTGTTTACCTGTCTGCAAGCCTCGATTCGCCGCAGCGCCAGTGGCATCACCACACTGGCCGAGTCGTTGCGCGACGGTAACCTGTGCGTGGAGGTGGCGGTGGAAGGCCGTGACGAACTGGCGGCCATCAGCCGGGCGCTCAACGTTGCCGTGGTGCAATTGCGCACCAGCCTGCTGGGCGTCAATCACGAAACCCAGCAACTCGGTTCTGCCGTACTCACACTTAACGCGCAGTCAGGCAGCACCCTCACCGAGGTGGAAGACCAGCAACACCAAATCAGCCAGATTGCGGCCGCCGCGACCCAATTGGCCGCCACCTCCATGGGCGTGGCCAAGAGTTGCGAACAGGCCTCGGGCAGCGCGCAGCACACAAGGCGCATCGCCGAAGACAGCAGCCGCGACAGCCAGCGCACCACGGCAAGCATCCAACAGCTCAACCAGCGCCTGACCGACACCGCCAACGCCCTGGAACAGGTCAGCCAGCAGGGCCAGCAGATTCAGTCGGTGGTCGACACCATTCGCGGCATCGCCGAACAGACCAACCTGCTGGCGCTCAACGCGGCCATCGAGGCTGCGCGTGCGGGCGAGCAGGGCCGTGGGTTTGCCGTGGTGGCCGATGAAGTGCGCAGCCTGTCGCAACGCACCCAGGCGTCCACCGCACAGATCGCCGGCACCGTGGACAGTTTGCGCGCGACTGTCAGCCAGGCGGTCAGCCTGATGGGCGCGGCGTGCGACCAGGCACTGACCGACGCCGAATCCGTCACCGGCCTGGGCACCCGCCTGGGCGAAATTGCCGGTGCGGTGCAACACGTCACCGACACCCTGGCGCAGATCGCGGCTGCGGTGGAAGAACAGGCTGCAACGGCCGATGAGGTCAGCGGCAATATCCAGCAGGTCGACCAGGCGGCGGGGCGCTTGCTGGACGGCGCACGGGCGGTGAATCAGGCGGCCGATACCTTGCGCAAGGGCAGCCTGGCGCTGAGTGATAACACGGCGCGCTTTCGATTGGGCTGAGGCGCGGGCAGGTCAACAATATCTACCGCAGATACGCTCGGGCTGCGTCTCATGCTGAGGGTTCATTCCATCAGTATGAGGACCGTGCCCATGAGCACGCCGAGCCCTACATCCGCGTCACCGACGTTTCAGGAAATTCGTACACACCTGCTTGAGATCGACCCGGGCCTGCGCACGCAAACCCAGGAGCCTGTCGTATTACCTGCCGAACTGCATGCGCTGGAACAACTGAACACCACCCTGATCAGCGCCAACAACGTCCTGTTGGCGAGGTCACGCAGCTTGTTCGAGGCATTGACGGAGGCAGATCTCACCCAAGCGGCCGGCAAGACGTTGCTTGCCCAACTCAAAACCGACTTGGACAAGCACCTGCTGGGCCTTGACGAAGTCAGCACGGTAGGCATTCAAGGCCGCAAGAGCTACCTCACCCAGGCGGCCGGTCTTGGCGCGTTGGAGCAGCAAGCCAAACTGGATGTGCGTGATTACCTGCTAAGCCCTGCCGAACAACGCATGGTTGAAGACTGCTCCCGAGGCCCGACCTTTCGTCCTGGCATGTACTCGCTTCATTTCAGCTACCAGGACAAAACTGTGGAATTTGCCGGGGCCTTCGTTCTTACGAGAAAGTCCAGCCCAGTCGTGGACAACCTGACGTCGGTAGAAAACCTCGGCCAGGTCTTGTTGTTCACGCCAAACAGGGGGCTGGAGGCCTTCGACTCTCTGGTGCAGCTCGACCAGAGCCTCAAGGCGACTTTGGCGCTACCGGCGGGGCGAGCGGAGTTCTGCCGACACTTGCCTGTACGTTATCAAACGCTGGATGTCGTCGATATCTGGCCCTTGCAATTGCTGCCCATTGACGGCGAGCCACTGTTCGAACACACCTACAACGCGATGATCGACAAGCGCAGCCAGGACATCGAACTGGCATTGAGCCTGCTGGACAACCCATTGCACGAGGCAACGCAGCTCAAGTCAGCATTGGACAACGCGGTGGCAGCAGCGCTGCCAGACTTGTCGTCACGCTTGGCGTTCAGGCGCCAACAGCTACTCGAGCGCAGCGTCTATAACAGCCTGCCGGATTGGTATCGCAACGCGGCTGCGACGGACCAGCAAACCCTGAGTCGTTGCATGCAGGATTACAATCAGGCCCGGGCTACCTATATCGAGCTGCTGGGGCCTGTTGCGTCGCCTCAAGCCCTGGCAAGTTTCCAGTTGACCGAGTATCTGGACGAAGCGCTGGAAATCTACGACCTGGACCCGCGTCACCTGAACATCACCACCCGACGCAACGTCGCCAATGTCGGCACCTATGAGCAGACCCGCAATCTGGTGCAATTAAGCTATGACGGGCTGCATACCGACGACGAGTTGCCCGGCTCTGATTTTTTGACCACGACCGCCCTGACCTATGCCGACGCGCCACTGCAAGGTGACCATGCCGTTCTGAGTGCGCAAAGCCTGCTCCACATCCTCCGCGAACCTGGCCTGCAACCGCGCCTGGACTATGCCGCGCTGCAAAAAAAAATGCAGGCCGAAACTGGCTACAAGCAGGCTACTCGCGACCTGTTTGATCATCGCCTGGTGTTGCTTGCCTTTGTCGCCCGGTTGCGAGGCGACCTGAGCCCGGCAGACCACAGGTTGTTCGAAGCGTTGCGGGCCGGTACGAACCCGCTCCTGTGCGCACGCACCGTGCTGCTGCATGGCGCGCAACTCAAAGACCTGTGGTTATTGCGCGAGGAAGATGCCAACGGCCAAATCCGACGCTTGCTGTTGTGCACCCCCGATTCGCCACGTGAGCGACAGTTCCTGGCGTTCACCACCGAGCTCGAATGCCAGGCGCATATCATCGGTTGGGCCGATGACAACACCCGGTTAAAGGGTCGCACCATGAGCGACTACCTGTTGGAGCAATGCCCGCTGCGTTTTCGGCCGAAGATGCACACGTTCCTCAAAGGCTTGGGCTTCAGGCCCGACGCAAAGGAACATGAGGAAGTGACATTTGGCCCTGTGTGCTCCCACACGATATGCCTGGACGCCATGGTCATGCATGGGCAAAGCGCAGCGCAGGACGACTACGAATACAGCACCCCGCTGTGGTATCGCTCAGCCCAGGCGGCGGACCGAACCCGGTTGACCAGCCTTGCCGAAGATGCCGCAGGTGCCTTGCGCGTCTATAACGCCATGCCCGATTCAGAAGCGAACTTCATTACCTTCAATGCCTATCTGCACGATAAAGCCAAACTCAGCCTGAACACGCTGCTTGGTCGCCGTCAGAATGATATCGACCCGGATAGCGTGTTTGTGTCGGCGCCCTGGCCGTTGCTGGGCGGTGCGCCGAAGCCCATTTCCTATACCCGGCTGTACAGGGACGGTTACACGGATAACGTCGGGTTCATCGACCCGAAATTCTCCACTTCGGCCACGTTCAGCGGGCCGGTGGGCGTGGACCTGAGCCGTTTGACCCCGCAGAACGTATCAAGGGCGGTGACGGGTGTATGGATCGGGCAACGCTACACCGACGAAGTGCGCGCCAACTTGCAAAGCGCGAGCAGTCCCGGTTACGCCAAACGGCGCGACGCCACCTTGACGATCACACAACTGCAGATGAAGTACGCCGCACTCGATGGCTGCCTGCGCGGTCATATCGCCCGAGTCGACTTGACCTGGTTGGAGCGTGCGATCGACAGCCTTGGCGACACAGCGGCGGCGACCCGCTCGACTTATCAGGTACATCGCCTGAGCATTGACGGCGATTGGGTGATAGGCAGCTACCTGTTCAGCCATGCAAGCAACCCGGTTTTGCTCTACACCCCCAACGCACCCGATGGCATCGGTTTTCGTGAAGCGAAGCTATTCAACTACTGGCTGAAAAAGGTCGACGGTGTGTCGGACTACCTGCAGGGTCGGGTGCCGGTCCCATCTCAGGTACGGATCGGAGCGTTTCTGAAGACTGCCCGCAATGGCTTACCCGAAACGATTGACCGTACGACCCCAAGCCCGGCGCGCTATGACCGGATAACCCCGGACACCACCGTGAGCGACCCGCGCAATGATTTTTACAACATGGTGTTGCAGCGCAAAATAGACGATGTAGTTGCCACCACGGTCAATCGCACGGAGATGATCACGGGGATTCTTTGGACGTGCGTCGAATTGGTCACTGCCATCGCCACTATCCCTTTTCCCGTATTGAGCCTGGGCCTGGGTGGTTTGCTGGCGTTCAAGGACGCGATGCTCGCTATCAGTGCCTACCAACAGGGTGACACGGGCGAAGCCTTGAAACACTACATTGGCTACCTGGCCAATGTGGGCGGCGCTGTGCTGTTTGACTTTCGCCCGGCCCTTAAAGCACTGCGCGTGCGGCCGGTGACCAAGGCGCTGAAGCAGGCCACGCTGATCAACGATATAGACCCAGGCATTGCTGCCGGAATGAAACCTGTGATGTTCAATTCCGAGCAGTTCTGGATCAAAAACACACCGGACTCCCTGGGGCGGCATCTGCTGTTTCGCCGTGACCCAGTCACCGGGCAAATGCAGTCAACCACACGTGTGGTCAACCAGAACAGCGATGGCCATTGGGTGCGCTTCACGACTCCGGGAGGCGGGCGCCATACGCTACTGCGCGAAGAGGTCGACGAGTTACTGGTGCCCTACGAGATTGCACCCGAGCAAGGGAAGTACTTCAGGCGCGCGCTCGACCTTGAATATGTGCGCATCGTTACCAGCCCTCCGGACGACGCCATTGCACAGGGCATAAGTGACGGGGCCTATCTTCAGTTGAAGCCTCTACGCGACAGCTATCTCGATCAGATGAAACACCTGACTCAAGACGCGGACGCGTTTTATGCCTCGCCTCCAGCGCGCCCGGACCGTAGCGGCTTGCCGGTGCTGGCACCGGATTCCAGCCCATCTACTGCGCTTGCCACCCTGTTTCCACTCAAGAAGCGGCTGATCATTGGCGCATCCAATACCAGCGTTGCCAGTAAGCAATTACTCATCGAAAACCTGCAAGCCTTGAAAGCGCAAGGGCTCATGCGCGTGTACGTTGAAAACCTGCCGGCCGATGTTTTCCGGACCAAACTCAAAATTATCAACGGCGAAACCCAGGGTGACGTGGCGTATGCCTTGAAACAGGTCGAGGACCATCTGGCGCGGGTAGACTCAGGCTTGGGCTGGGACGCGGACGCGCCTTTTACCTACCGTAAACTGATGCTTGAAGCCCACAAGCACAAGGTCGCGATCGACGGCGTGGACGCCTCGAGTTCTTATCATATGGAGCATGTGCTGGCGCTGTCTGAGCAAGAGCGGTTTATCCCTCGCAACAGCAAACTCAGGAACTTCTATTCCCACAAAGCCCTTTCACAAAACGACCCCGATGATGGTTGGATCGCCCTGGTTGATCACACCCGCATAGGGAGCACGGACGAAGTGCCGGGGCTGGCCGATTTGCAGAATGTCATCGCCCTGCGTGTGGAGGATGTTACCCCGGGCCAGGCGGTGGGCATCTCGCCTGATACTGCCTCCGCCGCGTTGTCCCGGGGTGATTACCGGATGACCATGGCGCCGGCATCACAAGCGCTGCCGACGGCGGGTCCTTCAAGGGCGGTGCCGGCGCCCGCTGCACCGTCCCATTACAGTGAGTTCGATCTGCCCGCGTCGTTTAAAGCGCACCTGGATGAAATGGTGCACTCGCATCGTGACTTGGATACTCGCTACGGCTTTGGGATTGGGCACCTGTATGAGGCGGCGTTCAAGGGGTTCAAGAACACCCGTAGTCGTTTGGAGAAGGCCGCCAAAGCCGCCTTTGCCACTTACACGCCCCCGGCACGGTCCACCTTCGTCGAGCTGGGTACGGTTGCCAGCGAAGAGGCGTTCGTCAAGCTACTGTACAAACTCAAGCGCGGACTGATTGTTGCTGAAGCGCATGCGGATAAGGCGAGTAAACAGTTCCTGATTAAATACATGAAGCTATTGAAAGAGCAGGGTGTAAAAACCTTGTATCTGGAACACCTGCTTACCGATCTGCACCAGCTTGAACTGGACGTCTTTTATAACACGCTGAAAATGCCGGAAAATCTCAAGCGCTATCTGAGGGCGCAGGACCTCGGCCATATGGGGAGCGGTTACACGGGAAAAAACACCTACACCAAGGTCGTCAAAGCGGCGAACAAGGCGGGCATCCGCGTGCGGGCTCTCGACTGCACCGCCAGTTACCACGTCAAAGGCATGCACGACTTGAACGCCCGCCAGAGCGTGTTCAGTTACTTTGCCAATGAGGTGATCAAGGCTGATCAGGCGGCACTGGGGCCGCATAAGTGGGTCGCACTCATGGGCACCTCCCACGCCGACATCTATCAGGGCGTGCCAGGCATTGCGCAATTGCAGGATGCGGTCAGCTTGACGGTACGCGATGTCGCGCCCGACCATGCGCTGCCTCTGCACCGTGGAGGCTGGGAAATCCTCGAGCGCGGGGTCAAGACGCCCGCGGGCACGGCCATGCGCAGTGACTTCAAGGTGCATGTCGGTGTGGCCGGTACGCCGGCGCCGCCCCCGATGGTTGCAGCGGATCGTACATGGATCAGAAGTGTCGGCGATTTCCTGATCGAGCGGCCTTCAATGACCCAAGCCAATGTGCTCCATCGTTCTAACACTGGAGATATCATTTCCACGCCTGTTCAAATTGACGATAAGGGGCAGTTCTTTATTGAGCGGTGGCCACAGTTGCAAGCAAAGCGTTACCCAAGTCTGGATTTTTTGATTCATGCACTCAAGACGGATGTGCAGTTGACGGCCGTTTCCGCTTCGACCCTGCCGAGCGTGCGCCTGAAAAACATCGGTGACTTCCTGGTCGAGTACGCTTCATCCACACAAGCCAGTCTGCTTCACCGTTCCAGGACTGGAGAGATTATTACCACCCCAATAAAAAGTGACGAGCTGGGGCAGTTGTCTATCGAGCGCTGGCCGCTGTTGCAAGGCAAGCGGTACGCAACGATAGAAGGCTTGGTGGATGCGCTCAAAAAAGAAGTGCGTTTGACCGCCGTCGCCTGATCACCGCCTCTTGAGGGGCAGCCTCTCGTGAAGGGGCTGCCACAATAAATCGTGGGCACTCCACTGGGCTGGCGTAGTCTCATGGCCAGACACCCACGCTTATCCTGCGGAGCTTCCCATGATCATCGTCCACCACCTCAACAACTCGCGCTCACAGCGCATCCTCTGGCTACTTGAGGAGCTCGGCCTGCCTTACGAGATCAAGCGCTACCAGCGCGACCCGAAAACCAACCTGGCGCCCCCGGAGCTCAAGGCCATCAACCCACTGGGGAAATCCCCGGTTATCGAAGATGGCAGCCTGGTGTTGATCGAATCCGCCGCCATCATCGACTACCTGATCCGCCGCCATGGTCAAGGCCGCCTGCAACCTGATCCTGCCTCTGCGACCTACGACAAATATGTGCAATGGCTGCATTTTGCCGAAGGCTCGGCCATGCTGCCGCTGATGCTCAACCTCTACGTCGGTCGTCTGGGTGAAGCCGGTGCGCCGTTGCACCCGCGTATCGAGTCGGAAGTGGCCAACTACCTGGGCTATCTGAATGACGTGCTGGCGGATACGCCGTATCTGGTCGGTGACGAACTGAGCGGCGCGGACATTCAGATGAGCTTTATCGGTGAAATCGCCAAGGCCCAGGGCAAGTTGCAGGCCTATCCAAACCTGGCGGCCTGGGTGCAACGCTTCCAGGCGCGACCTGCGTACCGCAAGGCGGTGGAGCAGGGCGGGGAATACGCGTTCGCCAAATAGGTCAGGCCAGAAGGCACAATTGCCCCTTGTGGCGAGGGGGGCCAGCCCGCTCGCCACGGGTCTGTGTCCCCATTCTTAAACGCTATTGCCCTCGAAGCGCTTTAACGAAAACGCCGACAGGTCCAGGTCACTCGACCCACGCATGCACCACTGCGCAAATGCCTCACCCAGCGCCGCCGAATGCTTGAAGCCATGCCCCGAGCACGGCGACACCACCAGGGTGTGCTGCAACGTGGGGTGTTCGTCGATGATGAAATCGTGGTCCGGCGTCACGGTGTAGGCACACACCGCCGCCTTGAGCACTTTGGCCGACACGCCGGTTATTCGGCCCTTTACCTGCTGTTCGTACATCTCCTGGGCTTGCGCCGCCGAGACCGTACGGTCCAGCGTTTCAGGCGTGGCCGTGGTGTGGTACTGCGCCGTAGCCAGCTTCATGCTGCCTTCGCCGGGCAACGCCGGGAACCCATAGTGGGTCTGACCTTGTTCGTGCGTGAGGATATAGGTGGGGGATTTGCCCACCAGGTCGGCCCCAGGCTCCAGCGCGAACCAGAACAGCTGTTGCCGATAAACACTCAGCAACCGGTCAAACGGCGCGCCGAGTAATTCGCCGGCCCAGTTGCCCGCACTCACCACCAGCTTATCGGCCTGTAGCGTGCGCTGGTCGGTGGTCACCGTCACGCCATGAACATCCGAACTGATGTGGGTCACCGTCTCGCCCTTGTACAGCGTGGCGCCGTGTTGCTCGGCCAAGGTGAGTTGCACATCAATGCAGCGCTCAGGGCGCACAAAGCCGCCGCCAGGCTCGTAGTAGCCGATGGCGCTGTCCGCCACCTGGGCAAATTGCGGGAAACGCTGGCGAATCTGCGCAGCGTCCAGCCGCTCATGTTCAATGCCGTAGGTTTGCGCCAGGCCAATGGTGCGCAGGGTGAAGTCGGTTGCATCGCTGGGGTCAAAGTCATCACGAGAGGTGAGCACCAGCAACCCCGACTGCTCAAACAGCGCCTGCCCCGACAACGCCTCAAGCTCGCGCCAGATAGCGTGCGAACGCCGCACAATGGGCACGTACTGCGCGCCTTCGCCCACCGACAGCCGCGTAATACGCGTATCGCCATGGCTGGAGCCAAAACTGTGGGGCGGGTGGTGGCGGTCGATGCCGGCGACTTTCACACCGGCTTTTGCCAGTTGATACACCGTGGCGGCACCCATGGCGCCCAGGCCGATGACCAGCGATTCATAGCGTTCCAAGGTTGGTACTCGTGTGTGAGGTGAGGGCGTAGTTGAGGCTAAGGCGTGGGAAAAAACAAT
Organism: Pseudomonas sp. PA-6-3C; assembly: GCF_021605825.1. Classification (NCBI taxonomy): domain Bacteria; kingdom Pseudomonadati; phylum Pseudomonadota; class Gammaproteobacteria; order Pseudomonadales; family Pseudomonadaceae; genus Pseudomonas; species Pseudomonas sp. PA-6-3C. The sequence continues at coordinate 3,407 of NZ_WKDV01000068.1, read as the reverse complement.
GGGGGATAAGGCGGTAGCCTGTACCCCGTTCAGGAAACCCACAGTTGATCTTCGTCGCCCCGCAATTCCCTGTGGGAGCTGGCTTGAACTGCGATAGCCGGTTAACACGAAGTCTGTGGCAGGTGGGCTGTTGTGGCGAGCAGGCTTGCCACAGGAGAAATTGGCTGCCTTCAAACGTTGTGTAGATACCCATAGCTATCGCAGGCAAGCAAGCTCCCACATTAGCGCCGCGTCAGGCCAGGCGTGCCCGCTAGTCGCCGAGGCCACCTCGGCGTCTTGTAGCGCCGCAGCCGTCAGTTCGCGCCGTTTGCCAGGGCCAGCTCCTTATTGGCCCGCGTATCGAACACCCAAATCACCCGCAGGCTTTGCGGGAACGCCGCGTAGGTAGGTGGGCTGTTGTGGCGAGCAGGCTTGTCCTGCGTTGGGCTGCGAAGCAGCCCCAGTAAAGGCACTGCAATTTTCCTGAAAGAACTCAGCGTCTGGGTTTGGGGCCGCTTCGCAGCCCAACGCAGGACAAGCCTGCTCGCCACAGGAGAAATTGGCTGCCTTCAAACGTTGTGTAGATACCCATAGCTATCGCAGGCAAGCCAGCTCCCACATTAGCGCCGCGTCAGGCCAGGCGTGCCCGCTGGTCGCCGAGGCCACCTCGGCGTCTTGTAGCGCCGCAGCCGTCAGTTCGCGCCGTTTGCCAGGGCCAGCTCCTTATTGGCCCGCGTATCGAACACCCAAATCACCCGCAGGCTTTGCGGGAACGCGGCGTAATCGACCGTGTGAGTCAGCCACTCGAAGCCCGGGATTTCAGCCTTGGCGGTTTCGCAGGCTTCGGTCAACGTGGCGACCAGGCGGCGTTCGAGGCGGGCGGTGTCGCGTTTGGTTGGGGGCATCAAAGGTCCTGAGATTCAATAAAAGTCATCACATCATCCGGCTCGTATTCACGGATTAGCCAGTTGTTCCCATCGGTTCGAAGTGAAACTCCTTAGACCTGAATGTCACACCGCGCCTCAACAGCGTGCAGCCGCAAAGTCAGACCCGATGCGAAGCACACCACCACGTGATGGTCGGCGGGGAAGGTATCGCAGAGGTAGAACGTTTCTGTCTCGGCATCGGCCGCCACAATGCCGATGGCGTGAAGCACCGTGTCGTCTTCAATCGGGCTGTCATGGCGCCCTTCGGCCGAAAAAAAACTCACGCCATGGAACGTGACGGTGATCTCCCGAGGCTCTTCGGGCGGCACCCAGTCCTCGGTCCGCCGTGTAAACCTGAGCGACAGCGTGCGCTCAGACAGCGCGTAATGGATGTCGCTGGCGACATAGAAATTGTGCAGGTCACAGGCGCGTCCTTCGACCTCAACCTCTATATGCCCGAGTGCAAAACCATGGAATTTCATCGCGCCTGCCTATCGCTGCTGAAACGCTACTTTCAGCCCCAGCCCCATAAACAGCGTGCCGATGATCTTGCCTTCCCACCGACGCAGCTTGGATAGCCCCTTGAGCCCGCGACTTAACGGGCGAATCGAGAGTGCCAGCAAACTCGTATAAACCGCGCTGAGCCCCGAAAAAATCAAGCCCAGCACGGCAAACTGCACCAACGACGAACCCGATTCCGGGTGTACAAATTGCGGCAGGAACGCCAGGAAGAAGATCGCCGTTTTCGGGTTCAACACCTCAGCCCCAATCGCCTGGAAAAACGCCTGGCGCGGCGTCACCGCCGGTAGCTCCAATCGCGCATGCGTGCCGGTTTTGGCCATGAACGCCCGCACGCCCAGGTAGATCAAATACGCCGCGCCGGCCCACTTCACCGCATTAAACGCCGCCGCCGAAGTCATCAAAATCGCCGACAGCCCCAGTGCTGCGCACAGTGTATGAATCAAGTCGCCGCACGCCACACCCAGCCCGGTCGCAACACCGACCTTGCGACCGCCTTGAATCGTGCGCGTGAGCACCAACAGCACGGAAGGGCCGGGGATCAGGAAAAGGCCGAGCACCACGGCGATGTAGGTGACGAGGGCAGTGAATTCAAACATGACGGGTTATCTCGCAGATGGGCGCGGCCTACAGTAATCCTCATGTAGGCAGCCAATGCAACGCCGATCAAGCAAACGCGGCGACCATAAACGCCTCCAAGCCTTTCTCCTCCAGAATCTCGATAGAGAAATGCCCGAAGCGCTTAGGCAACCAAATGATCCGTGTGCCGGACGGCGATTGTAGATCCGCCAGGCTCAAGGGCCGGCCGTTTTCATCCTGCGGCTGCACACCCTCGGCCATCAACTCGGCATAGGCCACCTCAATATCCGGCGTGGTGTAGCAATGCCGATAAATCATGCCCTCACCGTGCGCGTCCAACAGCTCGCGCAAGTTGCCCGCCACCGGCTGCACCAGCATAAAACGCTCCAGGCCCATCAACGCCACCGCATATCGCACATGCAGCCCGCCGCGTTCCCACACCTGGGTGTTGGAGATTTTGGCCTTGAGGATCTTGGCGTAATAAGCGCAGGTTTCTTCAAGGTTCTCGACCAGTACGTCGACGTGGCTGAACTTCAGCTCCATTACAGGCCCTCTTGGCGGGTGTGGATTCAGGCGACAGTAGCCGATTTACAACTGTTAACGAATTGAAAGTCGCGTTCGATATAGGCTTCGAACAGTCCTAACCCCTGTTCGCCGAGCCCTCAACCATGAAATTGCCCGCCATCGCTGCCGCATTTTTTGTACTCGCCACCCTGCAATCACCCTGGGCACAGGCCGCAACGCCCATCACCCACGTCGCCATCTACCGAGGCCCGGCGGGCTGTGATGACTGTTCCGAGAACGTCAAAAACGCCTTGCTGCGGCTCAGCCCCAACTACCAGATCGACTTTGTAGGCGCGGATGAAGCCATCGACATCACCCCGCAAAACCTTGCACGCTATGACCTCTATGTTCAGCCGGGCGGCGGGCAGGATATTCCGGCTGCGCTCGACAGCTTCGGTGATGCACGCGTGGGCGCCATTCGAGACTACGTGGCCAAGGGCGGGCGCTACCTGGGGTTATGCATGGGCGCTTATCTTGCCGATAACAGCAACTTCGGGTTGATACCCCAGGACCTCGACTCCGAAGCCGGGCGACCGGGGTTTGAAGTGCGCGGGATTGAAGACGCGGCGGTACGAGTGGTGTGGGATGGCAAGCCGGACAGTGTGTTCTATCAGGATGGCCCGTACTTTCCCAAGGTTAAGGGGCACGCGCCGTATACGGTGATTGCGACTTATCGCAATGGCGATGTGGCGGCGGCGCGGTATCGGTATGAGAAAGGTGTGGTGGTGCTGAGCGGGCCGCATCCGGAGGCGGGGAAGGAGTGGTTTGAGAATGCGGGGATTGCGGTGAGTGAGATGCCGCGGGGGGAGTTGTTTGGGGTGTTGGTGGGGAGGGTTGGGG
>NZ_WKDV01000067.1:0-24663 GCF_021605825.1 Pseudomonas sp. PA-6-3C | reverse complement strand
TCTTCGAGGCGCCGCTGCTGCTCTTCGAGCAGGCGGTCCTGACGGTCGCGGATCAGGTCGGTGATGCCGGGGGTGCTCTGCGGGGGCGCGGCGTGCGCTAATCCGGCGGTGCCCAGGCAGAAAAAAAAGGACAGCAGGCAAAACCTGGTCCGGCGTTCCAAACGCCACATGTCTAGATCCCTCTACATAGCGTTGTGCTATCAATGGGCGGCGATTCTAGGATGGCACTTTGATGGCGTCAATAAAATGTACAAATTTGTTTCAAAAGTGAAACAAATCAGGTTCAGTTTGAAAATTATGTTTTTTTAAAATCATGCACTTAACAAAAATTTCAAAAAATCCAAGGCAAAAAAAAGCCTGCATCTCTGCAGGCTTTTCTCTATCTGGCTCCACGACCTGGACTCGAACCAGGGACCCAATGATTAACAGTCATTTGCTCTACCAACTGAGCTATCGCGGAATGCGCCGTATGTTACTGATTAAAAAGAAGAAGTCAAGCATTGAGGAGCATTTTGACGAATTCCTGCAAATTACGGCCGCAGCCCGCTACACCGGGCTGGCCATTTCCTTGGCCAGATCCAGCCACGCACGCGCCGCCGGTGGCAGGTGTGCGCTGGCCCGCCAGGCCAGGGCGATATGCCAGTCGGTGTGTGGTTCGTCCAACGCAATCAAGGCGATACCCGCGTGTTGATGTTTGAGCGCGAGCATGCGCGGCAGAAACGCAACGCCCAGCCCGGCTGAGACCAGGTCAACGATAAAGTCGATTTGCCCGCTGCGCGCGGTCACTCGGGGCGTGACGCCTTTGCGCTCACACGCGGCGAGGATCTTGGCGTTCAGGGCAAAGCCGGCTTCGAACAAGATGAACGGTGAATCGGCCAGGTCGGTGAAGTCGATGTGTTTGCGCTGGGCCAGTGGGTGGCTGATGGGCAATACCGCCATCAGTGGTTCATTGCGCACTGGCTGGTAGTCGAAGGCTTCGTCCACCGGCAACAGCAACGCGGCAAGGTCGACCTCCCCGGCTTCCAGGCATTCGCGCAGTTTTTTGCTGCCGTATTCGGTGAGTTCGATCTCGATCTCCGGGTAGCGGCTGCGGTATGCCGCGAACATAGCGGCAAACAGCACGCCGCAGCCCACCGGCGGCAGGCCGATGCGCAGCACGCCGCGCTTGAGGCCGCGCAGGTCGTTGATCTCGGCCACCAGGTCGTTGTGCTCGGCGAGGAGTACCAGGGCGCGGCGGTAGGCAATTTCGCCGGCGGCCGTCAGCTCGTTACGGTGGCCCAGGCGATTGAGCAGCGGCGTGCCGAGCTCGTCTTCGAGGGTCTTGACCGCCTTGCTCACGGTGGATTGAGTCAGGGCCACCACCTCAGCCGCCTGGGAGAAACCGCCCTGGCGCACCACTTCGACAAAGGCCCGCACGGTTCTCAGGTTCATCGATATTCCTATAGCGACTGGGTATTAGTAATAAAAGTTGTTTTTATCATGCCAGCTTTTTGCTTATGGTGGTGCGACCCAGCTCTGTGGAGAACCCGTTCATGATCATCTCGTCCGCCGCCGACTACCGTGCAGCCGCCAAACGCAAGCTGCCGCGCTTTCTGTTCGATTACATCGACGGCGGCGCCTACGCCGAGCACACCCTGCGCGCCAACAGTTCGGACCTGGCCGAGATCAGCCTGCGCCAGCGCATCCTGCGCAATGTCGACAACCTGAGCCTCAAGACCACGCTGTTCGGCCAGGAGCTGGCCATGCCAGTGATTCTCAGCCCCGTGGGCCTGACCGGCATGTACGCGCGACGTGGTGAGGTGCAGGCGGCCAAGGCGGCGGCCAACAAGGGCATCCCGTTCTGCCTGTCGACGGTGTCGGTGTGCCCGATTGAAGAGGTGGCGTCGCAAAGCCCGCAGTCGATCTGGTTCCAGCTCTATGTGCTCAAGGACCGCGGCTTTATGCGCAATGCGCTGGAGCGCGCCCAGGCCGCAGGGGTGACCACGCTGGTGTTTACCGTCGATATGCCCACACCCGGCGCGCGTTACCGTGATGCGCATTCGGGCATGTCCGGGCCGTATGCGGCGCAGCGCCGGATGCTGCAGGCGGTGTGCAAGCCGCAATGGGCCTTCGATGTGGGCCTGATGGGCCGCCCTCATGATCTGGGCAATATCTCCAAATACCTCGGCAAGCCCACCCACCTGGAAGACTACATCGGCTGGCTGGCGAATAATTTCGACCCATCGATCAGTTGGAAAGACCTGGAGTGGATCCGTGAGTTCTGGAAAGGCCCGATGATCATCAAGGGCATCCTTGACCCCCAGGATGCCAAGGACGCGGTGAGTTTCGGTGCCGACGGCATCGTGGTCTCCAACCACGGTGGGCGCCAGCTCGATGGTGTGTTGTCGACCGCCAAAGCCTTGCCGCCGATTGCCGAGGCCGTGGGCGATGATCTCACGGTGCTGGTGGACTCCGGCATTCGCTCCGGACTCGACGTAGTACGCATGCTCGCCCTGGGCGCCAAGGGTTGCCTGCTGGGACGTTCGACCGTGTATGCGCTGGCCGCCGCCGGCCAGTCCGGGGTGGAAAACCTGCTGGATATCTTCGCCAAGGAGATGCGCGTGGCCATGACCTTGACCGGCGTCACCTCGATTGACCAGATTGACCACTCCACCTTGGTTCAAACAGCCAAATAACTGACGTCACTGCACAACGACTGTGTTGAGTTTTTTAAAACAGTCGTTGATTTATAAGGCGTTTTTGTAAGTTAAACAAAGTGGCATGAATCTCGCTCTAACCCCTTTCAAGCAGGTTAAGCGATGACAAGACGTGTGGCAGGGCCCAGGGGTTATAACCCATGGCAAAGCGGTTTAAACTGTTTCCAATGTTTTACGGAACTGAAGGAACAGTAAGACGCTTGGCATTTGCCGCTCTCGTGCAGCCTGTAAGACAGTTAAGTGCTTAGAGGCCGTCAGCTTATGAAATCACCGACCCAGACCAACGCAATTGACTTCGACAGTGCCAAATTGCAACGCCTGGGGTTTGGTCAGCCGTCCCTGCTTCCACGTCGCCCCACCACACTTGCGCAACTTCGTCAGCAACTGAACCAGCAGTTGCAAACCAGCCTTGAGCCGGAGCGCATTCTCGCGCTGTTCTTTCGCGAAGTTCAGCGGCTGGTGCCGTTGGACGCGCTGCAATATCGCCATGAGGCCAGCGACTTGCGCCTGGAGTTTGGCCATCGCGGGCATCACTCGGTGAGCTACACCTTGAGCCATGAAGGCGAGCATCTGGGCGAGTTGATATTCCGGCGCAACCAGCGTTTGCTGGACGACGAGTTGGCGCAACTTGAGTCACTGCTGTCGACGTTGCTGTACCCGATGCGTAACGCCCTGCTCTACCGCGCCGCCACCCGCAGCGCCCTGCGTGACCCGCTGACCGAAACCGGCAACCGCATTGCGATGGACCAGACGCTGCAACGGGAAATCGACATGGCCCGGCGGCACCTGAGCCCGCTGTCTTTGTTGATGCTGGACATTGACCACTTCAAGAAAATCAACGACACCCACGGCCATGCAGCGGGCGACATCGTATTGCGCGCTGTCGCCGACTCGATCAAAAGCCAGTTGCGCAATGTGGACATGGTGTTTCGCTTTGGCGGGGAAGAGTTTCTGATCCTGCTGTCGAACACCGGCCGGGACGCGGCAGGTATGGTCGGCGAACGCCTGCGTCGGGCGGCAGAGGCTCAGGACTATTGGGCCGATGGCAAGCGAATTGAACTGACGGTGAGCCTGGGTTGCTCGACCCTGTTGGCCGCCGAGTCGGCAGAAAGCCTGTTGCGGCGGGCCGATAACGCCCTGTACGTGGCCAAGCGCGAAGGCCGCAACCGCTTGGCAATGGCGGGGTAAAACCCCGCCATCACGCTTACATCACGCCTCGCTGGCGGCGCGAACCTGACGTTCACGAACAACTGATGGGGCCTTTGCTTTTTCGTTCTCCAACCGCATGCAACTTTCCAAAAACAGGTACATGTAGTCGTAGCTCTTGCACACCGCCTGACGCAGTTCTACCTGCAAGGCCTTGCTCGGGTTCATCCCGGCCAGGGTGCAGATGATTTCCAGGGCTTCCCAAGGATGGGCATCGTCGTATTGCGCGTGCATCTTCAACCACTTCATGGCGCGTTTACGGTCTTCTTCAGGGAAGGCGGCCGCATACACGCCGGTCGAACACACCACGGCAGACCACTCCCCAGTCGCCCCCTCAATCGCGTAGTTGGTCGCGGCAATCGCCACGATCAACGAATCGGCCGAGCTGGTGTGCCAGCACCAGTGACTCAGTGCGTGCAACTCCGGTGGTACGTTCTGCGCTTGCAACTCTTCCAGGCTTACACCGTGGGCGCGCGCCCAGTGCACCCAATAGTCGGCGTGGTTGAGTTCGACGCGAATATTGCGCATCAGCCACCGGCGCGCCATATCCTCCCCAGGATGGCGGGCAAACTTGGTCTTGGTGAGGTTCTGTGCCATGTACAAGGCAAACTGTTCAACCACTGGCCAGCCACCGATCAGGTAGTGGCGCATGGTCTTGGCGCTGAGCGTGTTATCACGCATGCGCTGGTACAGTTCGTGTTCGACAACCCGGCGCTTGCTCTCGCTACAGTCCTGGATCAGTTGTTGCGCCCAGGCTGGGTAACTCGAGGCTTCCATAAGCGGGCCGGTTCGGTTGAAGGTGTCGATCACTGTAGGGCTCCTTTTCTAGTGTGATTGTACAGACCGTCGAATGCTTCAGCGGAATGTGCCGGGCGCCTTTAGCAACAGTGGCTGCGGCCGCACGGGTCGGCACTGCAGACTATCAAAGGTAAACAATTGCGGACGTTCGATCAGGTAGCCCTGAGCATAATCCACACCGATCTCAAGTAAAGCTTGCTCGATCAGCGGTGTTTCAACAAATTCGGCAATTGTGCGCTTACCCATGACGTGGCCGATGTGGTTGATCACTTCGACCATGGCACGGTTAATCGGGTCGTCCAGCATATCCTTTACGAAACTCCCGTCGATCTTCAGGAAGTCTACAGGTAAATGTTTAAGATAAGCGAACGAGGACATTCCGGCACAAAAGTCATCAAGTGAAAAATGGCAACCTAAGGCCTTGAGTTCATTAATAAAGCGGATTGCACTGCCCAAATTGGCAATAGCGCTGGTCTCTGTTATTTCAAAACAAATCATTTCCGGCGGAATGCTGTAAGCCTCGAATTTCTCACGTAAAAACCCGAGAAAATCATCATCGCCAATAGTTATGCCTGACAGATTAATCGCACACATAGCCATAGGACGGCCTGCACGCTCTTGCATACAACGGGCGATAATCTTAAAGACGTTTTCCACGACCCAACGATCCAGCGAAGTCATCAAACCGTAACGTTCGGCCGCCGGAATAAAACTGTCCGGCAAGATGATCCGACCCGCCTCGTCGTGCAGGCGCAGGAGGATCTCAATATGACCATTACCACCATCGGTATGGCCCAACGGCGAGATTTCCTGGGCGTAGAGGCAAAAACGATCTTCCTCCAGGGCCATGTGCAGGCGTTGTACCCAGGCCATTTCGCCAAAACGCATGGACAATTCCGAATCATCGGCATGGTAGACCTGCACCCTGTTACGGCCCTTTTCCTTGGCCATATAACAGGCCATATCAGCGGCGCGCAGCGAAGTTTCCAGGGTGGTCGGCGATTGCGAGATATGCACCAGACCAATGCTCACGGTGGTCATGAACGGCCGGCCCTTCCACACAAAATGCAGGCTTTGCACGGTATGGCGCAGGCTTTCAGCGATCTTTTCCGCCACCGCTGCCGGGCAGTTCTCCAACAGGATGCCGAATTCGTCGCCGCCCAGGCGCGCCAGGGTGTCGCCTTCGCGCAGGTCCGATTGCAGCAACGCACAGATATGCCGCAGCAGCTCATCGCCCGCCGCATGCCCGCAGGTGTCGTTGACCAGCTTGAACTGGTCGAGGTCGAGGAACATCAAGGCATGCCGCCCGCTCTGCTGGCGCGCTACCTGTTGCAGCACCTGCTCCAGCCGGAACTCGAATTCGCGGCGGTTGGCCAGGCCAGTCAAGGCATCGTGGGTCGCCTGCCACGACAGGTTGGCGATGTACTGGCGCTCCTGGGTCATGTCGTGCAACACCAGCACCGCGCCGCTGACCTTGCCGGCGTTGCGGATCGGGGCACCTACCAGGGTGACTGACACCGTGCTGCCGTCCACGCGCTGGATCAGCTTGGAATGCTCGCTGCCACCGCTGAGTTCACCCTTGATAATGTGTTCAATCAGGGCGAAGCCATCGGGCTCGGCGTTCTCATCAAGCAGGTTGAACAACGCCGCCAGCGGCAACCCTTGGGCCTGCGCGTTCTTCCAATGGGTCAGCGCCTCGGCCGCCGGGTTCATGTAGGCAATGGCGCCGTCGACATCCGTGGTGATCACGCCGTCGCCAATCGACTCCAGGGTGATCTGCGCCCGCTCCTTCTCGGCTTGCAACGCGGTGGCGAAGGCGTGGCGCTGGGTCAGCAGTTTGTGGGTACGCAGCAGTGCCAGCACGATCAACCCCAGGGCGGTGGCCAGGTTGGTGATCAGCAACAGGCGCAGGATCATCCGCGAACCTTCGCCCAAGGCATCGCTGAAGGCCTTGGCGGCTGGCGTCACGCCGTCGTTGATGGCGATGATGCGCGTCTTCCAGTCAGCAATGTCGCCAGGGCTGACCTGATCACTGCGGATCGCCCGGTGCATCGCTTGGGCCAGGTCATCCAGTTGCACCAGGTAACCATCGCCCACGGTCCACAGCTCGATGGCTTTTTCCAGGTAGCTGAAATGGCGAAAATTGAGGTACAGCCAGATCAGACTGGACACGTCATCAGGGTGGTTGCCGCCCTTGAGGATGCCCAGGCGCGCGGCCGCAAGGTCGGGCGTGGGACGGTCCAGCGCGACGCGCAGCTCATGGCCGCCCTGGGGCACCGCGATGGCTTGCCGGTATTTGAGGAACGTCGCTTCGTCGCGGTTATCGGCGTAAAGGCTCAGATAGTAGATGGCGTCTTTCTGGCCCTTGGACCACAAGCTCTCGCCTGCTACATAGCCGCGCACCGCTGACAGCATGTAGAGGCTGACGCAGCCCAGCAATGCCTGGAACAGCACGACGGCGATAAAGGGCCAGACAATGCCCAACAACCGAGGCTTGCTTAACGTCGCTGCGAGAGTACGCTTTTGCTTCATGAGATCCCTTGCACATGCACTGCTTGATACGCACGCGAGAATCCGCTCTCGATAGCTCAGCCAAATCAACGCACTTGTTGCAGATGCCCGTAGAGCTTGGCGTATAACCCTCCATCGGCAATCAACTGCTGATGGTCGCCATCTTCGGCGATATGCCCGCCATCAAACACCAGTACCCGGTCGGCCTGTTTCACCGCAGAAAGCCTGTGGGCGATGATCAGTGTAGTACGCCCACTGAGAAACCGCGCCAGCGCCTGGTGCAGGTTGTACTCGGTGGCTGCGTCCAGGGCCGAGGTGGCCTCGTCCAGTATTACCACTTTGGGCTCGGCCAGCACCATGCGTGCAATCGCCAGGCGTTGGCGTTGCCCACCGGAAAAGCGCACCCCCGAGCGCCCCACCACACTGTCCAGGCCCAAGGGCAGTGCCTTGACGGTAGCATCCAACTGGGCGATTTCCAGTGCCTGCCAACAGGCTTGGTCACTGCGGGCGCGGCCCATGGTCAAGTTGGCGCGCACGGTGTCGTTGAACAGCGCCGGGTGTTGCAGCACCACTGCGACGTTTTCGCGGATGGTCGCCAGGCCGATTTCCTGCTGGGTAGCACCGCCGAAACGGATACTGCCGGCTTGTGGGGTATAGAGCCCCAACAGCAGTTGCACCAGGGTACTTTTGCCGCCGCCGCTGGCGCCGACAATCGCGACCTTCTCGCCGGGTGCGATAGCCAGGTTCAACTGGTTGAGTACCAACTCTTCGCCATAGCCGAAGTTGAGGCCGCGCACCTCGATGCCGACAGTCTCACGCCCGGTGAACGGGTCTTCGCCGCCGGCATATTGCGGCTCGTCGGCCCGCGCCAGCAGCTCGTTGATCCGCGTCAGCGCACCACCCGCCGCGTAGTAGGCATATTGCAGGTTCAGCAGCTGCTCCACCGGGCCGATCATGAACCACAGGTAGCTGAACACTGCGAGCATCTGGCCGATGGACAGGTCGGAAAACAACACCGTGAGCATCGCCGCCGCGCGGAAGATGTCGATGCCGAACTGGAACAACAAGCCACTGGCGCGGCTGGAGGCATCGGTTTTCCATTGCGAATGGATCGCGTAGTCGCGCACTTCCTTGGCGCGCTGGCCCAGGCGCCCGAGGAAAAAGCCTTGGCGATTGCCGGCGCGCACTTCCTGGATGGCGTCGAGGGTTTCGGTCAGCGCCTGGGTGAAGCGCGAAGTGCTGTCGTTCTCGAGCTTCTTCAGGTGTTTGACGCGTTTGCCCAACTGCACCGTGGCGTAGATCACCAAGGGGTTGAACAGCAGGATCAACAGTGCCAGTTGCCAATGCATCCACACCAGAATCGCCGAGGTGCCGACCAGCGTGAGCATGGCCACCAGGAAGCGGCTGAGGGTTTCGCCGACAAACTTGTCCAGCGTGTCCAGGTCGGTGACCAGATGCGTGGTCACCGTGCCACTGCCCAGGCTTTCGTATTCGCCCAGGGAAATCCGCTTGAGCCGTTCGATCAGGCGCACGCGGATGCGGTACACAATGTCCTTGGCCAGCCGCGCAAACAGCCGCGCCTGCACCACGTTAAACACCAGCGCACCGCAGCGCAGGCATAAGGTCACCAACAGCATCAGGCCGATATAACCGGCGGCCTTCTGCCAACCCAGTGGCAACGCGTGGTTCATCACCTTGAGCGCAGCATCGCCGTGGCCCAGCAGCACTTCGTCCACCAGCAACGGCAACAGCAAAGGGATGGGCACGCTGCACAGGGTCGCCAGCACGGCAACGCCATTGGCGATCCACAGGGATTTCTTGTGACGCAGGGCCAGGCGGCGAACTTCCGCCCAAGTCAGTCGGTCGGTGCGTTTGGGCTCATCCTGCACAGGTGGCACGCTCCAGCCATCGGGCGAGCAAGGGCGACAGCTCGGACAACGGCTGATAACCGTTGGTCAGCAACGCCAGCTGGCCATTACGCTCGGCCAGCAGCGTTGGGAAACCGGCGATGCCCAAGTCCTGCACCCAGGTAAAGTCAGCCGCCGTCGCCGCATGTTGCTCGGCGCGGTCGAAGGCGCCGGCAAACTCGATGCGCGGAATGCCCGCCTGCTCGGCCAGCTCCACCAGCACGCTGGCGAGGGTCACATCGCGGCCCTCGACATAAAACGCACGCTGGATCAGCCCCAGCAGTGTCCAGGCGCAATCCGGCGCCAGGCTGCGCGCGGTGACGATGGCGCGGCACGCAGGCTCGGTGTCATAGACAAACCCGTCGGGCAACGCGCCTTCGCGCTTGAACGGCTGGCCGGTGGCGTCGGTAACGGCCTGCCAGTGCTCAAGGATATAGCGCCGCGTAGTCGGCTCGAGTGCCGCGCCGCTGCCGGTGCGCAAACCGCCCACCACCAGGTGCACATCCACGCCGGCCGCCTGGGCCTGCTCAACCAGCGCCTGCGCCACCGGGGCAAAGCCCCAGCACCAGGAACACATCGGGTCCATCACATAGAGCAGGCGCGCGGGCATGGGTCAGGCCTCGGAAGGGGTTTGCTTGTAGTTGAAGCCAATCGGGTGCGGCATGTTGCGGGCCTTGGCCAGTTCGATCTGCTTTTGCCGGTCGATGGCGCTGCGACGGGTCTTCTCCGGCAGCTTATCCCAGCAATGCGGGCAACTGATGCCAGCCACATAATGCTCGGACGCGCGGTCTTCTACGCTGACCGGTGTGCGACAGGCATGACATTGATCGTAGTCGCCTTCGCTCAGGTCGTGACGCACGGTCACGCGATTGTCGAACACAAAGCAGTCGCCCTGCCATTTGGTTTCTGCCTGCGGCACCTCTTCGAGGTACTTCAGAATCCCGCCTTTAAGGTGGTAAACCTCGTCGAAACCTTCGCTGAGCATGTAGCTGGAAGCCTTCTCGCAACGAATGCCGCCGGTGCAGAACATCGCGACTTTCTTGTGCCTGGCCGGGTCGAAGTTGGCTTTGATATAGTCAGGAAATTCGCGAAAACTGGTGGTTTTCGGGTCGATTGCGCCTTCAAAGGTGCCGATCGACACTTCGTAGTCGTTGCGCGTGTCGATCAACAGCACTTCAGGGTCGCTGATCAACGCGTTCCAGTCCTGCGGGTCGACGTAGGTGCCGACCTTTTTGTTCGGGTCAACGCCTTCGACGCCCAGGGTCACGATCTCTTTCTTGAGCTTGACCTTGGTGCGGTAGAACGGCTGATCGTCGCAGTACGACTCTTTGTGGTCGATGTCGTCCATGCGTGGGTCGTTCTTGAGCCAGGCCATAAGACCATCAATGCCTTCACGGCTGCCGGAAACGGTGCCGTTGATGCCTTCTTCGGCGATCAGCAAGGTGCCTTTGATGCCGTTATCGACCATTGCCTGCAACAGTGGCTCGCGCAGGGCGACGTAATCTTCGAGGGTGACGAACTTATACAGTGCCGCCACGACAATCGGTTGAGTCATGGGTGTTCTCTCCAGGTGGCTACCCTCGTAAGGGGTGAACCGGATGCAAAAAAAAACGCGCCGGCTAAGCGGCGCGTTGCGGATTCTAACAAAATTGGCGACGTTTATGGGCCGCCTCTTTACTGTGGCGAGGGAGCTTGCTCCCGCTGGGCTGCGACGCGGCCCCGATAAGGCGATTGTGACCTTTCACAAAGATCGCAGTGATGGGCATCAGGGCTGCTGCGCAGCCCAACGGGAGCAAGCTCCCTCGCCACATAACGCCCATGCGCCACAGTGTCAGTGCCCGCCGGCGCAGGTCGGCGAGGCCGGGGCTGCGTCGATTTTCGCCCATTCGTCAGGCGTGTAGGTATGCAGCGCCAACGCATGGAATTCGCTCATCAGGTCAGCCAGGGTGGCATAGACCTTCTGATGGCGCTTGACGCGGTTGAGCCCCTCGAACTGCTGGCTGACCAGCACGGCCTTGAAGTGGGTCTGCAACCCACGGCTGTGCATATGGCTTTCATCCAGCACGCTCAAGTATTCCGGGCTCAGGGCGACGAGTGCCGATTCGATACGCTGTTGCATGGTCATTCCTGTTTACTTCTTCTTGGCCGGGGCCGGGGCTTTAGGCGTCAGCTCGTTGGTCATGTCTTCGAGCAGCTTGTTCACCACAGGTACCGCGCTTTCCAGCTTGGCCTGGGTCATCTGGGCCGATTGCTGGGTCAGTTGCGGCATTTTTTCCAGGACTTTCTTGCCCAGTGGCGACTGGTAGAAGGCTACCAGGTCCTTGAGCTCGGATTCGCTGAAGTTGGTGGTGTAGAGCTTGACCATGTCCGGCTTCAGCTTCGGCCAGCCGATGGCCTGGTCCAGCGCAGCATTGGCCTTGGCCTGGTAGCTGTCGAGTACGGACTGCTTGGCGGCAGGTGCCTTGGTCTGGGCGAAACGCTGGGCAAACATTTGCTGCACTTGCATGTACACCGGGGTACCCAGCTTGTCAGCGTGGGCCAGGGTCAGGAAGGCTTCGGCACTGGCGTTATGGCTGGCGGTATCGGCAAAAACCTGGCCGCTGGCGCAAACCAGAGCAACCGCGGTACAGATGGCACGAAGACGAGTCATCGAGTTTCCTTTCTAGCAGGCGAGGTAAGACCCCAAGGGCGACCATTCTGCGCCTAAAAAACCTTGCGGCTCAACCCCAGGCCTTGTTCAGCCTGGTTTTGCGGGGGCACGGGGCTGGGATCTGCCTTTCTATGCGAGCCGGCTTGTCGAATCGTCGCACCGCTGCGATGCAAGCACCGCGGTTTATCAGTGACAACCCGTTGACGCCATCGCAGGCAGCCTGAACCGCATGGGAATACCCTCGATGAAAAGTCTTTTATGGAACCCCACCAACGGATCACAGCCTAAACTGCGCAAACGAACCTGAAGGAGTGTGCCCGATGAGCCGTATCGAAACCGACAGCCTGGGAGACGTCCAAGTCCCGGATGACGCTTACTGGGGCGCCCAGACCCAACGCTCGCTGGTGAACTTCGCCATCGGCGAGCAACGCATGCCGCTGGCGGTGTTGCACGCGCTGGCCCTGATCAAGAAAGCCGCAGCACGGGTCAACGACCGCAACGGCGACTTGCCCGCCGACATCGCCCGCCTGATCGAACAGGCCGCCGATGAAGTGCTCGACGGCCAGCACGACGACCAGTTCCCGCTGGTGGTATGGCAGACCGGCAGCGGCACCCAAAGCAATATGAACGCCAATGAAGTGATCGCCGGCCGCGCCAACGAGCTGTCGGGCAAGGCCCGTGGCGGCAAAAGCCCGGTGCATCCCAATGACCATGTGAACCGCTCGCAAAGCTCCAACGACTGCTTTCCCACAGCCATGAGCATTGCGGCGGTGCAGGCGGTTCATCAACGCCTGTTCCCGGCGATCGCCACGCTTTCTGGCGGTTTGGCCGAGCTGGCTGCACGCCATATGAAACTGGTGAAAACCGGCCGCACCCATATGATGGATGCCACGCCGATCACCTTCGGCCAGGAAGTCTCGGCCTTTATCGCCCAACTCGACTACGCCGAGCGCGCCATCCGTAGCGCCCTGCCCGCTGTGTGCGAGCTGGCCCAGGGCGGCACCGCCGTGGGCACCGGGCTCAATTCGCCGCATGGCTTTGGTGAGGCGATCGCCTCCGAGCTGGCGGCGTTGTCCGGCTTGCCGTTCGTTACCGCCCCCAACAAGTTCGCCGCCCTCTCCGGCCATGAACCGCTGGTCACCCTGCACGGCGCACTGAAGACCCTGGCGGTGGCGCTGATGAAGCTCGCCAACGACCTGCGCCTGCTGGGTTCCGGCCCACGTGCCGGGCTGGCTGAGGTCAAGCTGCCGGCCAATGAGCCGGGCAGCTCGATCATGCCCGGCAAGGTCAACCCGACCCAGTGCGAAGCGCTGTCGATGCTGGCCTGCCAGGTGCTGGGCAATGACGTGACCATCGGCATCGCCGCCAGTCAAGGGCACTTGCAGCTGAACGTGTACAAGCCGGTGATCATCCACAACCTGCTCGAATCGATCCGCCTGCTGGCCGACGGCTGCAACAACTTCCAGGAGCACTGCATCGCAGGCCTTGAGCCGGATGCCGAGCAAATGGCCGAGCACCTGGAGCGCGGCTTGATGCTGGTAACGGCGCTCAACCCGCATATCGGCTACGACAAGTCGGCGCAGATTGCCAAGAAGGCGTACGCCGAAGGCTTGACGCTACGCCAGGCGGCGCTGGACCTGGGTTATCTGACTGATGAAGAGTTCGACCAGTGGGTGCGCCCGGAGAACATGCTGGAAGCCGGCCACTGAGAGAACTGGCGACTCGGTGAGTCAGTTAAAGCTGGCTGGGGCTGCTGTGCAGCCCAACGCAGGGCAAGCCTGCTCGCCACAGTGAGAGTGTTCGTCCTTAATAAGGTATTAAGACGCCATACGCACCCGCCGGGCCTTGAGCCCGGCGAGCAGCGACGGCGCCAGTGCTACCGTCGCTGAACCCAGCATCACTACCAATGCCCCTATATAGCCCACGGCATTGATCTCTTCGGCCTGCACATAGTCCGGCCACAGCCACGCCGCCACCGCCACCGCCACAAAGGTCACCAACGGCGTCAGCGCCAGAGTCGCACTGACGCGCGAGGCCTCCCAATGCGCCAGTGCTTCGGCAAACGCACCATAGGCCACCAGTGTGTTCATGCAGCACGCAAGCAGCAACCAGCCTTGCAGCGGACTCAATTGCAACGCCTCCAGCGGATGTGCCCATGGCGTGAGCAACAGGGCGCACGACAAGTAGATCACCATCATCACCTGCAGCGAATTCCACACCGTCAGCAATTGCTTCTGGCCCAGGGCATAGAACACCCAGATGGTGGTAGCCAGCAGGATCGTCAACACGCCCGCCGTGTAGGTGCCCATGGAGGTCAGCAGCTCAGCCAGGCGCTGGTTGAAGAACAGACCAAAGCCCAAGATCAGCACCACCAGCCCCATGCCCTGCCCCAGGCTGAAACGCTCCTTGAACACGAACACACTGGCGATCATCAAAAAAATCGGCCCCATCTGCACCACCAATTGCGCGGTGCCGGGGCTGAGCATTTTCAGGCCCACCAGGTACAACACGTAGTTGCCCACCAAACCACACACGGCCATCGCCACCAGCCAGCCGCCCCTGGGACCAAGCACCTTGCGACTGGGCAAGCGTTTGCTCAGCGCCAGGTAGATAAACAGGCAACTGCCGGCCACCACCAGGCGAAACCAGGTGACGGTGATCGGGTCCATCACCTGCAATACTTGCTTGAGTTTGATCGGCAGAATGCCCCAGAGAAACGCAGTCAGCAGGGTCAGGCCAAAACCATAGACCCAGCGACCGGAAGAGATGTGCATGAGCGCCCCAAAATGCCAGAGGTGGAGGAGCTGGCATTCTAGGGCGAGGCGTTGTGCTTTGGGTATCGATCATTTGGGGGTCAGGGCACCCCCATCACCAACACACCACTGCCGCTGATGGCGCCAGGCGTCGGCAGTGAACCATTGCGCCGCACCAGCGAAAACGTCACATCATCGCCGCCCACACTGTTGGTGATACGGGTGAGGAATGAGCCGTTGACAGACACTGCAGCACCGCCGCGCAACAACGCCGTGCCCACATCGGGATTGCTCATGATCAGCAGGCGCGGGTCGAACGCGGAACGGGTGCCTTTGTAGGTAATGGTGATCGGTGTGTTGATCCCACCGTCGGGGCATGAGTAGGTCAGCCTGCGGTTACTGACGACGGAGGATGTCAACGGGTCGGAGCCTATGGCGCGTTGGTGGACGTCGCCGAAGTTGATCTCGATCGGGTTGTTATTGTTGATGGTGCAGGTGGAGGGCGAGACGGTGAAGTTGTTGGCCGCCGTGTAGGTCACCGTGAGCTGTGGCCGGGTGCCGTCGTAATTGTTCGAGCTGGTCAGGCGCAACAGGCCGAGGTTGTCGCCGATGCGAACATCGAACGGGTTGGACGGATAATTACGCAGCAGAATGTAGGGGGTGACATTGATCGGGTAAAACACCCCGTTGTTGGGAATCGTGGCTATTGCTATGCCACTGGGCACGGGCGTGTTGTAGAACGAGCCGTTGATGCGCAAACCGGTGCCTTCGCCGGCAAACTTTGGCCCGGGCGTCCACGCGGTACCCGCAGCACTCCCACTTGCCCAGAAGTCCGAATGCCAGGCGGGGCCGCCGCTGTAAGTGAAGCGACATTCCAACCTTGCCCCTTCCAACATGACCCGGGTGCGGTCTGCACTCAGGGTCACCGTGACCGGAACCTGCAGGTTGGGGTTGCCATTTTGCCAAGGCCCACCATTTACGCGACAGTCGACGGCATACGCGGTCGTCGTCATACCCGCCAGCACGATAAGCACTGCTGCTGCATAGAGTCGTTTCATGTTTATCTCTCGTTGCTCCTGTCTACCCGGATGCCACCAATTCATGTCTGGACTGACGGCTCGCCGCTAGGGGTAGTCCAACGTAAAAGTAGAGGTCACCGTATACGCACCGTGCCCTATGGTTTGATCCCTGATCGCGGTCGGCTCGCCCTGCACATAGGCTTTGAGCTCAATGACATTGTTGCCATCGCTCAACAGCTGTTTGTCGCTGACGGCATTCAAGGGCAAGGGCTTGTCGCTCAGGGTTTCTATGCCCACGCCAATCCCCGTGGCGCCACTGCCACCATCCAGCGCCAGCAAACCCGGAAGTTCGCGGTTTTCCGTACCGCCGAACATGATGGTCACCGAGTCGCCAATGGTGGTGTCACAGTCCTCCAGGTGCAGCTGGAAGCGCTTACCCACTGAACGCGTGTTGAGGTAGAGGTACTTGCTGGTCAGGTCCCAGAGTTCCAGGGTTATGGCCTCATCACCAGGACGGATGGTGCAGGCCTCTTCCACCAGGTTGCCCTTGAAGCTCAGGTTGTCCGCCGCATGCCCCATGGGGATCAGGCCTAAACCGAGCAGCACTGCCAGCCAGGCCTTATGCACAATTTCATATCGCATCAACTCAGCTCCTACTGGTATTCGGCCAACAATGTGGCCACTGCCGTAAACCGCGCCGGGGTCAGAACCGCGCCAGGCTGTTGCACCGGCACCACCTCCAAGGTCGGCGGGGACGACAGGTTGATGTCCATTGGCGTATTGAGTGGAAATGGCAGGCTGTTCTGGAAAACCCGAATGCCCAGCGCCGGCACGCTGGTCTGCACAGCAGCGCCGTCAAACGTGGTGGCGGTGCCGTTGACGCTTAGCTTCAACTCCCACGGCAGGGTATCGGTGCCACAGTTAATGGCGTAGCCGACGCCTTTGCGGTATTTCACCCCATCGACGCGCTTGACCCCGACGTCGCCAAAATCGACTTCAATGGTGTTGCCGCCGTCAATGGTGCAGGGCGGAGGTTCATTCAGCGTGCCGCTGAACGTCAGGTTGGCCGACACACCACTGCACAGGCCGATGGAGCACAGGGCGAGCAAGGCCCGCTGTGGCCAAACCTTCATTGATCGTTCCTCATAGAGATAGCCGTTATCGGTCGCCGTCATTGGTAATCGACCACCAGGGTCGCGGTGGCATCGAACGCCCCGCCGGTCAGCTGGCTGCCCGCACGCTTGACTGGCACCGCCTGCACCACAGGGAAATTGGGATAGGTAAAATTCACCCGGGTATTGAGCGGCCAGTCAGCGCCATTCACGAACAGCTTGACCCCAAGGTCGGGCTTGCGAGTGGAGAGCACGCGGCTGTCAAACGCTGCACCGGTGCCGTTGAGTGCCAGGGTCAACGCATTGCTGTAGGGGGAATCGCAGGTGACGGTATACGGCACATCGCGACGATAATTGACCCCGTCCACCCGTGACGTCTGCAGGTCGTTGCCAAACGGTACATCCAACGTATTGCCGCTGTTAATCACACATGGCGGCGGTGCAATGATGACCGCGCGAATCGTCAAACTGGTCTGTGCCTGCACGCCTTGGCTGACAGCCAACAGCAGGCTGCCAGCGATCAGAATGGCCCACGGGCCGATTGAGTTAGCCATCGCTCTGCCCTTACTCATAGTTGAGCCTGAATTCCACCACGGCCCTGAAAGCCCCACTGCTCAACGGCGCCGAGGTGCGCGTAGGCCGAACATTCCAGGTCTGGGTATTGCGGCCCACGGGCAGAATCAACGGTTCGCCCTTTGAGCCCAGCTGTACATCCCGGCCAAGGGGATCGGTCAATTGCAGGCCCATCCCGGTGATGCCCTGGACTTTGACCAACCGTGGATCATCGGCGTCGGCCGGCGCGACAAACGCCACCGACAACACAGGTTGGTAAGCACTCCATGTCAGGTTGCCCGTGCGTTCGTTGCGCACGCGACCGGCGGTGCGCATACAGTCGGTAAAACGCAGTTGAAAAGCCTTGGCGGGCGCCTGATCACCAGGCCGTTGCAAATGGCTGGTCGACACTGCGTCCAGGTCCACCGTCTGGTGCAATGAGGTCATATCCAGACTGCAAGGCGACTCATTCATGGCCCCGAGGACATTCAACATTCCGCTCATCCCTTCGATATCTTCGTCATCGTCGGCGGCGTGCGCGCCCATCGCCAAGACCCATAACAGGCAGCCCAAGACCTTCACACTTTGCGACTTCATGATGTTCTCCAGCAGCATTACTCATTTCGGCGCTGAGGCCTGCGCGTTGACCTGGCACGTATTGCCATTGCAGGTGAACGCCAGGAGTGGACGGCCGCCGTAATCATTCACATAGGCCAGATAAGGTGACGTACCCAGTGCCTTGGCACTGGGGCCCAGGGTCAGCGCGTCCTTGGGGGGAACCATCACCGGCGCAAAGCCCGGCACGGTTTTACCGTCTTTGCTGGCACGTGCATCCACCAGGGTCACGTAGTACGGCGTCGGGTTATGGACCCGGTATTGATCGCCTTCGCGGGTCAGGGTCAGTTTCTGCTGCCAGGGGTTGGACAGGTCTTGCTGGCTCGGCGCAATCGCATCCGGGCGGTAGAACAACTTGATGCGGGTTTGCAGGGCAATTTGCAGGGTGTTGGATTTATCACTGCGCGGCGGGATTTCGCGCAAATTGAAGTAATAGACCGTCTCGCGGTCCTGCGGCAACGACTTGGCGGCCGGCAGCGCCTGGACTTTCACCTGGCTTTGTTTGCCGGGTTCCAGGCGCTGGACCGGCGGCAGCACGATCAAGGGTGAATTGATTTTTTTACCGGTTTCATCCTCGATCCAACCCTGGGCCAGGTACGGCAGCTGAGTATTGTTGTTGGTGATGTTCACGCTGGTGGCATCTTTGCCGCCATCGAAAATCACCCGGGTACGATCCAGGCCAACCGCGGCGCTGGCGCCCTGGCTCAAGCCTAGGGCCAGCAGCGCGAACGCTGGGAAGGTGAGGCGCATATCAAGCTTCATGAGGCTGTGTTCTCCGTGTCGGTAAGCTCCCCGGTCAGCGTGGCTGGCTCGGGCAGGGATGGGGCAGCGGCAACTCTCTGGCAGCGCAGCTGCAGGGCGTGCGTCAAGCCATCGACGGGCAGAACGGTGGGGAGCGTGAGGATGCATTGCTCGTTGCCGCCCCAACTGACGACCATCTGCTCGCCGGCCTGCAGGCCGCTGAGGTAGACATTGCCGCCGTCATTCACAATGCCGGTGTCCTGTTGCTTGAGGTTCTTCACCGTGGCGCCAAAGGGCGGCGAACTGCCATCCGGCAGGCGCAGAATCGCCATGGCTTTTTCACCGGCAATCACGCTCAGCGAGCGATAACCAATCGCCCCTTCGGTGAGCGTCAACTGCGTGACCGATTGAGTGGCTTCGACCGTGCTCGGCAAGCGCTCCAGGTCCACGCTGGCTGCCGTACGCTGATAGCTGCTGATATCGGAAATAACCGCTTTGCCGAAGGCATTGCTACGGGTCGGCGAGCCGTAACCGCGCACCGGCACGTCGGGTACACCGCCGGTGTCGAGCATCAGGCGCGTGCCGCCGGTACTGGTGGTACGGTGCAAGGCCGCGCCATATTGCGTGACCGTGCCACCGCCACGCGCCGACACACCCAGGCTGCTGTAGCCGCCCTCTTGCGTGCTGGCGCTGACGTCGATATCGGCCTGGTCGCCCATATGGCTCAAGTAACCGCTGGCGGACGAATCGCTGGCACTGAGCTGATAGCTGTTGCGCTCATCGAGACGATCGCTGTAGCGCGTCGCAAAGTTGTTCCTGCCGGCGGTGCGGTTGGCGTCCATCGACAATGTGCCGGTGCGCCCCAGCGGCAGGCTGACCGTGACGGCCATGCCGTTGTCTTTGTAGTTGTATTCCTGGGTGCGGTACATGTTCAAGGACAGGCTCATGTTCTTGACCGTGCCCACGTTGAAGTAGCGCGACAGCGACAGGTTCCAGCGCTGGGTGTCGGGCCTATCCCAGTAGGTTTGCTTGTTGTAGCTGGCGTAGACGGTGGCGCCCAGGTCACGAAACTGCTTGTTGACCGTGACCGTGTACAGCGCCTTGCTGCCACCAATCGGCTTCCAGCCCTCACTCGGGTCACGGTAATCACCACGCCCGCCGAGTTCACCGTTCAGCCCGTAATACCGGGCATCCAGGTATTCACTCATGCTCAAGAAGTTTTTCTCGGAGAACCGGTAACCGGCGAAGGTCACCTGGCTGTCGTACTGCTCAAAGTTCTTGGAGTATTGAAGGCGGTAGGATTTGCCCGACAGCGTCTCGTTCCACACCTCGGCGTGAGACTGCGTCACATCCAGCGAGACCGCGCCGAACGCCAGCAAGTCGCGCCCCGCCCCCACGGACAACGCCCGATAGTTGTTATCGGTCATGCCGCCGCCAAATAACGACCAGCCATTGCTGATGCCCCAGGAAAACTCCCCGGTGCCGAAAAAGTCGCCGTCACCGCCATGCTGAAGGTTGGACGGGCGCCCGGATGCCAGCTTGTAACGCACTTGCCCCGGGCGAGTAAGGTAAGGAACCCCGGCCGTATCCATCTGGAAGCTGTGGACCGAGCCGTCCTGTTCTTCCACCCGCACATCGAGCTTGCCCGTCACTGCATCCTGCAAGTCTTGAATACGAAAAGGCCCCGCCGCTACCAGGGTTTCGTAGAGCACGCGGCCCTGTTGGCTGATGATGACTTTGGCATTGGTCTTGGCCACCCCGACCACTTCCGGCGCATACCCACGCAGGTTGGGCGGTAACTGGCTTTCATCCGAGTTGAGCGCGGCACCGGTAAAGCGGAAGCTGTCGAACAGGTCCGAATACAGGTAGTTCTCGCCCACCACCAAACGTGCCTTCAGCGCAGGAATGGCGCGGTACGCGTAGTAGCGACTCCACTCCAGCTTTTGCGGCCCGGCCGCTTCCTGCCGGCCACGCTCGACGCGCCCCTGCCAATCGGCCCGCAACCGCCAGGCGCCGGCATTGGCGCCAACGGTGCCGTTGCCACTGAGGTTATTGCGGTTACCATCGCCGCGCTGGTAGTTGGACTGCGCCGTCAGACTGTAGTCAACCAACAACCCCGGCACCCCTTCGTCCCACCGCGAGGGCGGGTCCCAGTTGATGGCACTGTATTCGAGGTAGGCCTGGGGCAGATTGATGCTCAGCGTGGACGTGGCCAGGTCGCCACTGACCTCGGTGCCCGGCAAGCTTTGAACATCAAGGCATTCGCCGCCCTTCCACCAGGCAAGTTTGTCGGCATCCGCCGCTTTTAGACCCAACTGTTCCACCAGGCTGCGAGATAAACACGCCTGACTGCCTTTGAGATCATTATCGGGGTGATAGAACGCCACCGATTGTTCGGCAATTGGCTGGCCGTTGATGTGCACGACCATCGAGTACGTGCCGGGCAAAATAAACCCGCTGCGCGCAAATTGAGACAAGTCAATGTTGGTGCGATCAATCAAGTCAAGAACGTCGGTATTAAACTCGATATCCCCGGCACCCAATGCAGTTCCCGCCAGAGACATCAGCCCGCCAAACAGACTCGGGCGCAGCGTGTTTTTGATCTTCGCTGTATTCAACATGAAAGCCTGTCCATCAATGTTCAAAAGTATTCCAACTTGAACCGCACTGCGGCACTGTGGGCGCCCACTACCAGTGGCAGTCCATTGCCAACCAGATAAAACCTGTAGTTAAGTGTCATATCGCCCTCCGACAGTGGCGTAGGCGACATTCGCTGCCCGGGAATACTCTCTTCGCCGGCCGCGTCCACAATGTGCAGGGCAACCCCCTGGGAGCCACCGAACACAGCGAAGGAAAGCCCAGCCCGGTCGGTCGGCCCATCAAACGTCACCCGCATGTGCTCCCAGTCAGGCAGGGTTGCCCCTGGGCGCGACGGGTCCGGACGTGTCAGTGAGCAGTTGACCAAACGCAACTGAAACGGGTGATCTTCTCCCCGCGTGTTGCGCAACAGCCGGCCAACTGGCTCCGACGGCATTTCGATGGTTTGATCGATACTGCTCAGCTCCAGCCCGCAGGCTGAGTCCACGACTTCTCCGCCCAACAGGACGACGCCTTCACCCTGCGAAGCGTCCTGGGCCAGAGCGTAAGGGCAGATCAACGTCGTCAATGAAGAGGCGATAGCCAAACGTAGGAATGTTTTCACCTGGATCTCCCGTCAGCGTCCCCCCGCCACACGTGGTGGCGGGGGGAAAAACTTACTGATAAGCCAAGGTAAAGTTGGTTACTGCGCTGAAATCGCCAGGAATGATCGGGTCCGTGGCGGCACCTTGCACATAAGCGCCGAACTCCAGGGTGTTGTTGCCGGTGGAGATGACTTGCGGGGTGGTAGGAACACCCAGCTCAACAGGTGCGCCACCGTGGGTCATCATGATGCCCACGCCGCCAGCGCCGCCGACCGTACCGATCGCACCTGGAACCACGCTCGACGGTGCGCCGGTGAAGGTCGTGGTCACGGTGTTATCGGTCAGGCCGGACAGGTCGCAGCCTTCCAGTTCAATCAGCACGCGGCGCGCTTCAGACTTGCCGCCCGATTCCAGTTGGTGTTTGGCAATCGCCCCCAGGCGAACGGTCTGATCCACAGAGTCAGGCTTGATGGAGCAAGCACCCGAATGCACCGACCCCAGAAACGTGACGGTCCCATCCGCTGCCTGCGCAACAGAGATCGAGCCGGCCAACAGACCGATAGACAACAGCGCAGCTTTCATTTTGGTATTCATCTACAGATTCCCACTTATTAACAAGTGTCATTAAAGAAGCCCGGCCACAGGTCGGTGCAGGGCTGATTAAACGAGCGGTTATAACCCGTGCTGTTAAGCCGATGATTCCTGAGTTTTTCCAACTTGTTGTATTGCAATCCAGGAATCAGCTCAACGCCGGGCAATTCTCCACTTCACACTTGAGCAAGTAAGCCGTCTGTTTCCGCAAACCAAGTAGCCGCAGTACGCCAAAGCGCGCAGGAAAAACATGGCTATTTGCCAAAACTTTAAAACTGGCTGAAGGAAAAGGACTACATGCAGATTAATGAGAACAATTCAAATCAGACCGTCTCTGTAAGATGGGGATTACGCGCATTAAAAAATAACCGTATTTACGGCCTTTGAGCAACTAATCAAACAAGCAGAGAAGTACCTGATTATTACCAAACAGCGAATGCGCAAAGGGGGAGCACGCTCCCCCTTTTGTATGGATAGGTGTGAGCTGTCGATTGACTAACGCACCGCCTCAAACAATCCGGTAGCGCCCATGCCACCGCCCACGCACATGGTGACGATGCCGTAGCGCAGGTTACGTCGCTGCAACTCACGCACCAGGTGCCCGACCTGCCGCGACCCGGTCATGCCGAACGGGTGGCCAATGGAGATCGAGCCGCCATTGACGTTGTATTTGCCATTGTCGATTTCCAGGCGATTGCGGGCATAGAGGCACTGCGAGGCAAACGCTTCGTTAAGCTCCCACAGGTCGATATCCGCCACCTGCAAACCCTTGGCCTTGAGCAACTTGGGCACCGAGAACACCGGGCCGATGCCCATCTCGTCCGGCTCGCAACCGGCCACGGTAAAGCCACGGAAAAACGCCTTGGGTTTGAGTCCCAATTGCAGGGCTTTTTCCAGGCTCATCACCAAGGTCATCGAAGCGCCATCGGACAACTGCGAAGAGTTGCCCGCCGTCACCGAACCGTCTTCGGCAAACACCGGCTTGAGGCCATTGAGGCTGGCCAGTGTGGTGTCCGGGCGGTTGCAGTCGTCACCGTCGACCACGCCATCGAGCACCTGCACCTCGCCGGTGTTTTTGTCTTCGACCCTGTACTTGACGGCCATCGGCACGATTTCATCGTTGAACAAGCCGTCGGCCTGGGCCTGGGCGGTACGTTGCTGGCTTTGCAGGGCGTACAGGTCCTGTTCTTCGCGGCTGACGTTATAGCGGCGCGCGACGATCTCGGCAGTCTGGCCCATGGGGAAGTAGATGCCCGGCACCTGCTCTTTGAGCAGCGGGTTGATCAGGTTATCGGTGTTGACACTTTTCATGGTCAGGCTGATGGACTCGACGCCACCGGCAACGATGATATCGCTGCAACCCGAGGCGATCTGGTTGGCCGCAATCGCAATCGCCTGCAAGCCCGAGGAACAGAACCGGTTGAGGGTCATGCCCGCCGTCCCGGTGCCCAGTTGCGAGAGCACCGCCACGTTGCGCCCGATGTTGTAGCCCTGGGCACCTTCGTTGGAGCCGGCGCCGACGATGCAATCCTCGACCGTCGCCGGGTCGACGCCATTACGCGCCAGCAGCGCGTTGACGCAATGGGCCGCCATGTCATCCGGGCGCGTCTGGTTGAACTTGCCACGAAAGGACTTGGCCAGGCCGGTTCGCACGCTGTCGACGATCACTACTTCACGCATGGGCTACCTCGATCTTGTGGTTGGGAGATGGACCGAGCATAGAGGCCGGCCTGCCCAACCGCGACGATCATTCACCTGGCATATACAAAAGCATGACCGCCTGAACGAGGCTTCTGTGGCGAGCAGGCTTGCTCGCGCTGGGCTGCGCAGCGGCCCCAAAACCTGCCAATGAGGTCTACCAGAAAGAACGCGCTGCCTGGGTCGGGGGCTGCTGCGCAGCCCAGTGCAGGGCAAGCCTGCTCGCCACAGGACTTGAAGGCGACGCAAACTGTGGCGAGCGAGCTTGCTCGCGCTGGGCTGCGAAGCGGCCCCAAAACCTGCCAAATGAGGTCTGCCTGAGAGAACGCGCTGCCTGGGTCGGGGGCTGCTGCGCAGCCCAACGCAGGGCAAGCCAGCTCGCCACAGAAGCCTCTGTTCACCACAGGACTTGGAGGCGACGCAAACTGTGGCGAGCGAGCTTGCTCGCGCTGGGCTGCGAAGCGGCCCCAAAACCTGTCAATGAGGTCTACCAGAAAGAACGCGCTGCCTGGGTCGGGGGCTGCTGCGCAGCCCAACGCAGGGCAAGCCTGCTCGCCACAGAAGCCTCTGTTCACCACAGGACTTGAAGGCGACGCAGACTGTGGCGAGCGAGCTTGCTCGCGCTGGGCTGC
>NZ_WKDV01000066.1:0-25696 GCF_021605825.1 Pseudomonas sp. PA-6-3C | reverse complement strand
CCGCATCCCCCATCGCCCCCCTTCCCTTACCAAGCGCTGATCTCTGTACCAAAGGTTCATCTTTCAACCTTTATGCTAAATTATGGGTGGCCAATAATTATGGCGTATCCATAAAAAGAGGTAATTGCATGAGCAGCATATTTCAGCGCCCTGAATTGGCTGAAAGCATGGCGAACCAGCTTCTCAATCCAGGCGTACTCGATGAGGGCTTGCGCTCAGGTCTGTTTCTGTCAGGCCTGCGCCGTACAGGCAAAACGACCTTTCTGAGAAACGACCTGATACCTGCCCTGGAAGAGGCCGGTGCTCTGGTCATCTACGTCGACCTCTGGAGCGACACGCTGGCCAACCCTGCGACGCTCGTGCACAACGCCATCTACAAAACCCTGCAAGACCTGCAAACGCCAGGCTCCTGCGCGCTGGAAATGCTCAAGCGCGTCAGCAATATTGATGTGGGTGCAGCCGGGTTCAAATTCGGCTTCAAACTCGACAGCATTGGCAGCGCCAATGGCCCAACGCTGGCGCAAGCGCTCACAGAGGTCGTCGACCAAGCGAAGACCGACCTGGTGCTGATCATCGACGAGGTACAACACGCGATCTCCACAGATGATGGCAACCAACTGCTCCTGGCACTCAAGGCCGCCCGCGATGCGATCAACCCGCGCCCTGATACGCCGGGCTACTTCCTGTTTATAGGAACCGGCTCACACAGGGCGCAAGTCAGCGAGCTGACCGCAAAACGCAACCAAGCGTTTTCGGGCGCCACATCAGCGGCCTACCCTTTATTGAAAGGTGATTACGTTGAGTTCCTGCTCAACCGGCTTTCGATGACGGTAAAGAAAGAGAAGCTGCCGTCCCTGGAAGCCGCTATCGAAGCCTTCAACACCCTGGGCAATCGCCCTGAGGAAATGCTCAAAGCCTTGCGCCAGCTCTTGCAACAAGACGGTGATCCAGACCTTTTCCTGCCCGTGATCGCCAGCACCTTGCGCTCGGCGGCGGCGAGTATTGAGTTGGAAAAAGTCGAGCTACTGGGCAGCCTGGCTCAAGCTATCTTCAACAAGATTGCGGCTACGGGAGGTGATGCGCGGGGGATTTTCTCTACGGATGCTGCATCTGAATACTCGAAGACGGTCGGCCGAGAGGTTCGGGTGGAAGAGATTCAGCCGGTGGTGATTGCGCTGGTGGCGGAGAACATCATTATGCGGCGCGGGCATGGGATTTATGCGATTACGGATCAGTTTGTTCAGGAGATTTGGTTGGAGGAGCGGGCGTTGATTGAGGGGAGTTAGGGAGAGAATAAAAAGCCTATCCACCTAATTCACGCCCTTCAACAACCAAGATGCGTAGCCAGTTCACGTAAGTCGATGTAATACTCCACAGCGTCGATGGTAGGCATACTAATGTCTGCCCCCGATTTTTCTTCAAGTTAGTAAATCTAAGGCCAACTCTGCACCGGCATCACAAAAAAGAACTCACAGAAATATGAGGACTATGTTTCGCAGGGGTAATTTCCCGGCCCGCATCGTTGCAGGAATATTTGCTGAACCGCCAAACACAAATACTCTTTAATCTGCCTTAGCCTTTAATTCCAACAATGGAAACGGATCATTACGGAACCGACAAAAAACGCTCCCCACTATGTATCGTAAAAATATTATAAATGATAGCACGATAAAAAATCAGCGCACAAACTCCAAAAAAATCATTTAACGAAATACATCGTTGGATGAGTCTTCTTTAATAAAACACCTTGCTCAACAAGCTGCTGCAACCACGCTCTAGCTTGCGAAGTTGACACATTTAAAATAGACGCAACCTCTGAATCCTTCATAGGTTCAAGCAAAACATTTAATATCAAATCTTTCACTACAACAAACAACACTTCAGACGCCGAACGATTTGCAACTATTAATTCCGTAGAATTTTTTCCCGCTGCATCTTCCTTTTTTTCATCTAACACGGAGGAAAGGCGCACACCCTTATACCCCACATCACCGACAAAATGTTCTCTCTCAATGAAAAGCTCAAAAGTCGAACCAGAGACAGTATTTGACTTATTGAAATCAACACCTAAGCTGTCTAGCCGGACGCGTTTCGGCAAGCTCTTAATACCAATTAGTTCCTCATAAAGAAGTTTTTTAAAATCAATAACAGAGCTTGGATTGGGCCATGAAATAGCACCATTTTTTAATAGCATGCTCAACCCCTCACAGGGTGGCCCCACAGACCTTACGAAAACAGGTACATAGTGCAGCTTCTCTAATTGTTCTATAGCTCCGGCCCAAGTCCCTCCTTTTCCAAAATCGCAGTTAACAACTAAAGAAAAATCGGACAAAGCATAAATCAACTTATTTCTTTGCATGGCATGGCCAATGCTAAATTTAGAAGATGGGTCATAAGCAGAGACCAGCACTAATCGCCCCTCCATCAACGGTATGCGATTTTTTCGATTTAGTACGGCACTATCAAGACGTTCCGCTATAACCTCACAAACTAGCCCTCCTGCATCATCGGCCCCATTCATGGCAGCCAAATCCACACCCTTAGCCCCCCCAGATATAAGCATAACCTGAGAAGCGGCCGCCAGCCTTCCGATCGACGCTGAATACTCAAACACTTCATCGCTGATCTTACGCGAACCAACTACTGCTAAACCTCCAGAGTTTAGTAAATTAAAATCTCCACAGCCATAAAGAATAGGCGGAGCATCAGTCTTCATAGTTTCTTTTAGACGACGGGGATACTGCGCATCTGCTCGACTAAAAACCCAAATCCCCAAACTTCTCCACTTCTCAGCAACTTGTCCCAACAGAAACTCACGACTTAGTAGACTTTCAATACGTCCTGGCTCGAAATATATGGCACAAGATTGAATCAAATCAGCAGAATCCGAACAAACCAAGTCAGCCGGCTGTTTCCGAATACTGTGTAAATACTGTGCGAGTCGCTTATATTCTCTCGGAGTAAGATGATCACTCCTCCCCCCCCCCCCCACAAGGAGGGGGGCAGTCAGCAAAAGTATTGCCTTCGTGTTAATTGAAAGCTCTGGAATCATTTTTCGTTCCCAGTGATTGATAAGGCAAAAGGATACACCTTGCCACACCCGTTATTACGTAACATCCACGTAGCAACAGCAAATGTCCATCCAGAATTTACAATATCATCGACTAGAAGAACAGGTCCCTTAGGAAGTTTTTCGATACATAGCCCGAGAGATCCGTCCACATTTAAGGCTTGGCGGGTCATATTAGCCATCGACTTCTGTTCATCTGTATGCGTGTTTTTCGATAGCGATTTATAAAATGGTAGGTCTAATCGCTTTGCTAAGCGGATTGCAAAACCTGGTACAAGTCCAGGGTTACGGAGAGAAGGGATTGATGTCACCCATGTCGGCCGTTCCTTTAGCTTCCATTTCTCAATAATTTTCGCACAAATCTCCAACAGTTCATCATCAAAATGCTTATCAAGATAACGCCCCTTTTTAACTTTTCCACCCCAACCAGAGTCTCCCCAATAGCATAATGCGATACCTACTTCTGCTTGGTGTTCAACAGGTATGTTTCCTCGAAGCTGATACTTCGGCAATCCGCCCGCTGCCCATCTTTTACGAGGCTCGATAGATATGTTTACACGACTTAAAAATGTTGAAGCTTTTTCTATCCACACTTCTGACGCAAAAGTTTTCAAGGGAGGCAAAGTCGGCCACTTAACAGAGTTCAAACTACCATCTAGAGCACTAATTAGAAACTTCATATGAGAGCCAAAAGGCAGCCCTACATATTTAACCATCTGCCCCAACTCTTCCCGCCTTAGGGCGGTAAGTCTATCGGCCCTCAGCCAGAATTTATCAGATAAAATGTTCGCGGTTAATTGCCAGCCATCTTCACCTTTAGCAATAGGGGCAGGTGATTCCAGAGAAAGCGCAGTAAGGGAATTTTCGATTCGACCTTGGCTAAGGTTAACAGTTCGCATCATTTGAGGAATAGTCAATGCGCCCAGAGATGCATCAAGTACTTTCATTATTTCCGCAACTTCAGCGCGAGTTGGAAAAGCGCTATCAATAAACCAATTTGATATTCCCAGCTCTTCATTGCCGTAAAGAAGAACTCCGTAAGCGGAAGCGAGTGATCTTCCTGCTCGTCCAACTTGCTGATAATAGGCAACAGCTGAACCAGGCATTTGGTAGTGAATGACGAAGGACAAATCCGGCTTATCATAACCCATACCCAAAGAGGTTGTTGCAACTAGTGCCTTCACCTCATTACGCAGAAGAGCATCCTCCAACTCCTCTCTCCGACCTCCTGTTCTTCCAGTATAAGACTCTACATTAAATCCTTGCTCTTTAAGCCATTCAGCAACCTGATTAGCATCACGAATAGTTAATGCGTAGATAATCCCGCTGCCGGCCAGGGTCGATAACTGCTCAGCCAGCCATGCTAACCGATGGGCTTTATTTGGCATATCTATAGTTTGTAGCGTTAGCGAGGACCTATTGAGATCACCTTTTAAAGTCGTTAAACCTGGACCTAGAACCACATCCAAATCATCTAACACTCGTTTATTTGCAGTGGCGGTAGTGGCCAAGACACGCATACTAGAAGGAAGAATTTTTATCGTCCGCTCTAGTAGCCTATAATGTGGCCGGAAATCATGCCCCCAATCTGAAATGCAATGCGCCTCATCAACTACCAACAATGATACCTGCTTTACCAGCGAGGCTAAAATTTTATCTCGAAATCTTTCATTTGCTAAACGCTCTGGCGAAATTATTAAAATATCAATTTCATTTCTAGAGATTTGCTTTTCGATTCCTTCCCAAGCACTTTCGTTATCAGAGTTAATAGTGGCTGCACGAACCCCCATCCTCTCCGCAGCTGCTACCTGATTCCTCATAAGAGCAAGAAGAGGAGACACTAACAATGCAGGCCCAAGACCACCCTCCCTGAGTAGTTTGGTCGCAATAAAATAGACAAAACTTTTTCCCCAACCTGTTTTTTGAACAACCAGCAAACGTCCATGCCCCTCAACAACATGTCGAATTGCCGTTTCTTGATCATTACGGAATTTCGCAGCATGGTTACCTGAGCCTAGCTTAAGAAGCTCCAGAGCCCTCAATGAGTCGTATTTCAAGTCCATTCCCCTAACTCTTAATCATTCCATTAATGTCCAAAAAGCAACCAGTTCGGTTTTCACTAGTAATCCAAAGTTCGCTGATTGATTTCTAGAAAGTGCAATGTCTCAGAGCTGGCGTACTATCGCAAGCTAACGTTTGATCGACGAAATGACGGACCAGTAGACCTAATTTTCGCACTTGCAGCTATCAGCTCAAGACGCTAATGTCACGCGTCGCTGCCAATTCAGCGATCGGGCCTGAGAACCCGGCAAGATGCAGGCGCCACAGCGCCCCAAACACCCGATTTGCAGGCGTTTTTTTTCGCCCCGCATTTCGTGCAATGGCGGCTGTGCGTGGGAGACCTTCGGGTCTGCCGGGTTCCTGTATCTCCGGTTTCTCAGCCTGCGCACAGCTGCCACCCATTCGCCTGAGAACGAACGTGGTAGCTCTCAATTGATATGGGAGTTCCACCAATGACCGCAACAAACCCACCCGCACTCACCACCCTCGGCGTCACCCCTTTCTCCTTTCACTCCGACCAACCTCTGTTCCGCGTCAACAGCGGTGTTTCCCTGCATGAAGCCTTGCACCACGTTTCCGATTTGCTTCACGTCGCCAAGTTGCTCGCAGAAGATGCGGCGATGACGAAGGAGACGGACCGTTATGCCTGGGCGTCGCATTATTTGCAGGAGATGAGCAAGGCGGTGATTGATGATGTGGTGAAGGTGTTGGCGTCGCCCTGTAATGCTGAGCAGTAAGCGGTAAATGGGCTTGCCGGGCGGGCGCTATCGCAGTTCGGCCCGGCTCCCACATAGAAGCGCTTGGTTGTCGGATGTGCGTATCGCTCGGGCGCTACGGGCTATTCATGCAACGCCGGGCCAGCAGGAAGGTCCCATCGGCGAGGTGGGTTTTGCGATTGGCTATGAGTCCGAGGCCGCGTTCAGCCGGGCCTATAAGGCCTTTTTCGGGCGCTCGCCACGGGATGACCACGCCCGGCCGGGTTAGGCCAGGCGCGTCAGCGTGTCAGTGCCCGGCGCTTTGCCCGCCGTCCACATGCAGGATCTCACCGGTGACAAACCCCGCGCTTTCCAGGTAGGTGATCGCCTGGGCAATATCACTCACTTCGCCCATGCGCCCTACCGGGTGCAGTTGCCCCAATGCAGCGTGGGAGTCTTCGCCATGCATCGGCGTCTTGATGATGCCCGGGCTTACCGCGTTCACTCGAATGCCGCGTTTGGCGTATTCAATCGCCAGGGATTTGGTCGCGGCGTTCAGCCCGCCTTTGGTGAGGCTGGCGAGTACCGAAGGCACGCCGTCGATGGCGTGATCGACCAGGCTGGTGGTCACATTGACGACGTGGCCAGCGCCGTGTTTTTCCATCTCGGCGATGGCCAGTTGGGTGATGTAGAAAAAGCCGTTGAGGTTCACCGCCAGCACGTTGGCGTAGTCGTGCTGGGTGTAGGCGGTGAAGGGTTTGGCGATGAAGATGCCGGCGTTGTTGATCAGGCTGTCGACACGCCCGAAGGTGGCCAGGGCTTCGCGGATGACACGCTGGGCAGTGGCCGGGTCAGCGATGTCGCCGGGCACCGTGAGGATGTTCGGGTCGGTGGACGGCTGGATCGAACGCGAGGTGGCCACCACGCGGTAATCGAGGGCGCGGTAGGCTTGAACCACGGCGGCGCCGATGCCTTGCGAGGCACCGGTAATGATCACGACTTTGCTCATTTTGTTTCTCCGGTAAGGGCTTGGGATTTGCGGTATTCGGTGGTGGTGATGCCGGCGTAGCCCCAGTTATCGGTGTCGATTTCTTCGATGACGATGTGGGTCAGGTCCGGGCGCTTGTTGAGCACGCGTTCGAGGGTTTCGGTGAACTCGGCGATGACCTGGGCTTTTTGCTCAGGGGTCACGCCGTCACGGGTGATGCGCAGGCTGACGAAGGGCATGGTGATGGCTCCAATGGGCGGGCATCGGGGTGATGGGCCGGCAGTGGGGTCAATTTAGGCGTGCGCTGAGTCGAGATAAAGGGGGGTTTGAGTACTACATTAGTGATGTGGTGTAACAAGTTCCCGCGGTACTTCTACACGATTGGACGCCTCCCGCTGGCGTCCGCAAAACTGATAAAAAAACCACCCTTGATCGTTGACGGCGGGACGCGGAGCGTCCCTAGAGGCGTTCCCACGCAGAGCGTGGGAACGATCACCGTCGCTGATCCAAAGGCATAAAAAAACCCCGAACCAGTCGGGGTTTTTTATCGCCTGGCATCAGGCGCGACGTGCGATCAATTAGAAAACGTTGATCGGGTAGTCGGCGAACAGACGGATTTCGTTACCGCCTACGTTGTAGTTGCTGGCGTTGCTGGAGACGCGCAACCACGACGCACGAGCGCGCAGGCTCAGGTCTTTGGCTGGGCCGCTTTGAACGACATATTTGAACTGGTTGAAGATTTCACGCTCGGTGCCACTGCCACGGTTGGAACCGTCGTCAATGTTGGTGCCGCGCACGTAAGCGATGTTGTAGGTCAGGCCAGGCACGCCGAAGGCGCTGAAGTCCAGGCCGTAGCCTGCTTGCCAGGAGCGCTCGTCCTTGCCGTTGAAGTCGGACCAGTAGGAGTTGGCCAGCAGGATGGTATTGCCGCCGTCGCCGATACCGCCAGCGTTGCGGTAGCCGCCGTACAGGTAGCCGGTGTCACCGGTGCTGCGCTGGTGAGCGAGGGTGAAGCTGTGCGGGCCAACAGCCCAGGTAGCGCCCAGGCTCCAGATTTTGTTGTCGCGGGCGTCCGCATCACCTTGGTTTTCCAGCGCGAAGCTGCGGTCCAGCTTGGTTTTGTAGCCGTTGAAGTCAAAGGTCAACGATTGCTTTTCTGGCAGGGCCAGCACGTAGTTGACGTTGACGTATTGCTTCTTCAGCACGTCCTGCATGTTGGAGGCGTACAACGCGGCCGACAGGCTTTCGGTGAATTTGTAGCTACCACCGATGTAGTCGATGCTTTTCAGCGCGCCACTGTCAGAACCTTCGGCGCTCTTGCGAGCTTCCTTGGTGAAGTGACCGGCGTCCAGTTGCAGGCCGGCGATCTCTTTGGAAACGATCGAAGTA
The DNA here is from genome assembly GCF_021605825.1 of Pseudomonas sp. PA-6-3C. Taxonomy (NCBI): domain Bacteria; kingdom Pseudomonadati; phylum Pseudomonadota; class Gammaproteobacteria; order Pseudomonadales; family Pseudomonadaceae; genus Pseudomonas; species Pseudomonas sp. PA-6-3C. Next base: position 17,493 of record NZ_WKDV01000066.1, on the reverse strand, counting down.
CCGGTGTAGGTTTCCGACAACAGACGGGAGTTGTCGTACTGCAGCACAGGCACAGCCGGCATCTGGTCACCGTACTTGAGTACAGTGTTAGAGACACGGAACTTCACGGCAGCGCCGCCCTTGGCCAGGTCGTTGGCGGCTTCGCCGCTGTCGCCTTGCTTGAAGAAGTCGATACCGCCAGCGCCGCTGCGACCTTTACCACCGTCCAGGCGAATGGCGTATTGGCCGATCACGTCCACACCCACACCGACGGTGCCTTGGGTGAAGCCGGATTCGAACTTGCCGATGAAGCCCTGGCCCCATTCGGCTTTGTCTTGCTTGCCGTTTTTGTAGTCACGGCTGATGTAGGCGTTACGTGCTGCGATGTTCAGGTGGCTGTCGTCCACGAAACCCTTGGATTGCTCCTGGTCGTTAGCCATTGCTGTCGATGCGCTCAAAATCCCCAGAGCGATCAGACTCATCCGTTGCTTCAACATTTCTTATATTCCTTATTACTGGTTGAGTACGCGCTGTGACACCAGGCTCCGTGTCGCTTTTCTGGTGTCGACTTCCTCCAGAAAAAACAAGGCCCGCGGACGACTGAACTGCCGCGGGCCTTTTTTTATTGGATGAGTCATGGCGGTGAGCCACAGGCGTTGGGCGCAATCCTATGCGCGCGTTGAACTATGTGTCAATTTCGTGAATCGTCTGTATTTAGGCGAAATAATTCTAAGCGGTGCATTCCAAGGCCCTCGCTCGAGCCTGAAAAATCGTCTGATTCGTCAAGAAAACACATTATGTAACATTTTTGACGAGGGTATGTTTGGGAATAGATAACCTGCGCAAATGCAAAGCATTACCATTCGCGCACTTTCCTTTTTCCAACACTTTTGGATTTATTCCCCATGCCTGCCTCTCGCCTGACGCCCATCACTTTTGGGCTTTCTGTTTTGCTGTCTGCCGGTTTCGCCTGTGCCGCCACGGTCTTGCCCGAAACGTCGGTGAGCGCCGAAGCCGACGAAGACGACCCGCGCGTCAAGGAGACCAACACCGCCACCCGCACAGCCACCTCGGTGCGTTACGTGCCCCAGGCCATCGACTCGGTTAAAACCGAAAGCCTGCGTTCCTACGGCACCAACGACCTGGGGCAGGCGTTAAGCGGCATTCCCAACGTCAGCAGCGGCGCCGATACGCGCTTCGACAGCCTGCGTATCCGGGGTTTTGACGCGAGCAATGACTTCTACCTGGACGGCATCCGCGACGACAGCCAGTACGTGCGCGACCTGCATAACATCGAGCGCATCGAAGTGCTCAAAGGCCCGGCCGCCGTGCTGTACGGGCGCGGCGGCCAGGGCGGGATCGTCAACCGCGTGAGCAAACTGCCCCAGGCGGGCCACACCTCCAGCATCGAAGCCCAAGGTGGCAGCCAGGATCTGCGCAGCCTGTATGCCGACCTCAGCACCGACCCAACGGATAACATCAGCCTGCGTCTGAACATGGGCAACCAGGACAACAACAGCTTTCGCGACGGTGTGAGCGGCAATCGCCAGTTGTTCGCGCCGTCGATGAGCTGGCAACTGACGCCGGACCTGAACTGGCTGGTGCAATACGAATACAGCCGTTACAACCGCACGCCGGACCGTGGCATTCCCGGGGTCAACGGCCGCCCGGCCGATGTGAGCCGCAGCACGACCTACTTCGATAGCCGCGATTACATCGACGATAAATCCCAGTCTCTGCGCTCCAAGCTGGCTTATGAACTCAACGCCAACTGGCAGCTGCGCCACACCCTCGGCGTGTTCAAGCTCGACAGCGATTTCGACAACACCTACCAGGTCGGCTACGACCCAAAAACCAACAAAGTCTCGCGCCAGCGCTGGCAACAAGACCTGAACACCCGCAACGTGTTCAACAACCTTGAGCTGGAAGGCGGGTTCGACACTTTCGGCCTGGAGCACCGCCTGCTCACCGGCCTGGAGCTGGGCAGCCAGCGCCGTGATCCAAAGTTGTACAGCGCCACCGCCACCAACCGTGGCGGCCAGGCCGTGCCGAGCCTGGACCTCAACCAGCCCGACCGCCACTTGAGCCACACCGGGCGCATGAGTGTTTCCAGCAACAACCACACCGAAGTCGAAAGCCGCGCCCTTTACGTGCAGGACCAATTGCGCCTCAACGATCAATGGCAAGTGCTGGCCGGCCTGCGTTACGACCACTTTGAAGTGGACACCACCAGCAAGCTGCTCAACACCCAGCAGGCGGTCGACAGCCACAGCACCAGCCCGCGCATCGGCCTGGTCTGGACGCCGCTGGAACACCACTCGTTCTATGCTTCCTGGAGCAAGACCTTCTCGCCAGCTGGCGGCGGCTTGATCGGCATCACCCCCAATGCTGCAGGCGCCGTCAACGACCTGAGCCCCGAGTTGACCAAGCAAAAGGAAATCGGCGTTAAAAGCGACTGGCTCGACGACCGCCTGAGCACCACCCTGGCCGTGTACGAGCTGGAACTCTACAACCGCCGCACCAGCGACCCACTGGACCGCACCATCACCCTGCTCACCGGCGAACAACGCTCACGCGGCGTGGAGCTGACCGCCACCGGCAAAGTCGTCGGCAACTGGTATGTACGCGGCGGCATTGGCCTGCAGGATGCCAAGGTGGTGAAGGACAACAACGGCTTTGAAGGCAAACGCATCAGCGACGTCGCCAAGCGTAACGCCAGCCTGTTTATTACCTGGAAACCGGAGATGGGTTGGTACGCAGAAACCGGCCTGACCCTGGTGGGCGACCGTTATGCCGACAACCTCAACACCGTGGTGCTGCCTGGTTACGGCCGCTGGGATGCACTGGCCGGGTTCCGCCAGAAAGAATGGGACGTGCGTGCGGCGCTGAACAACATCGCGGACAAAAACTACTACGCCTCGGCCACCAGCGCAGCGCAGATCCAACCGGGCGAGCCACGTAGCCTGGTGGTAACCGGCACCTACAATTTCTAAGTTTCACTCGGTCAATGTGGGAGCTGGCTTGCCTGCGAAAGCGGTGTATATGCTGGAAAGTCGCTGGCTGACAGAATGCCTTCGCAGGCAAGCCAGCTCCCACTATTCATCTCAGTGGTCTTCAGTTTTTGCACTAGTTCACCGAGCCTGCGGGCAACAGGCACCTACAACTTCTAAATTTCACTCGGTCAATGTGGGAGCTGGCTTGCCTGCGAAAGCGGTGTATCTGCTGGAAAGTCGCTGGCTGACAGAATGCCTTCGCAGGCAAGCCAGCTCCCACAATTGATCTTGGTGTTCTTCAGGTTTTCAGTAGTTCGCACAACGCCAGCAGCTCATCCTCACTGAACAACCCCGCCGGGTAGCGCTCACTCATGACACTGCGCACATCAGGCTGTTGCTGCCTCACCTGTCGCGAGCCGTTTGCCTTCAACCAAAGCGCCAGCGCATGGATCGCATCACCACTAACCCGCGTCGGGTGGAACGGGCGCGTGTAGATCGGGTTGATATCGGCATTCATTTCAGCGCTCTCTCCTACTGCGTGAGCGGCTAACTTACTCAAGGTTTGTGACAGAACTGTGCAGTCATCACCTTGGGACACTGTGGCAACACCGATACAAGAGCTATGCCAATGTCCCGTGTTTATAGGCATTCGGACACAAAAAAGCCCGCAACCTAGCCAGGCTGCGGGCTTGCTGCAAGCGCTATAAACAAGTAGCGCTCGGCGTTCACTCAAACGCTGTTACAACCGCACTCAGTTTTTGTGCGGTGCAGGCTGTTGTTGGGTCAGGCAATGGATATTGCCGCCGCCCAGTAACAGTTCACGGCCCGGCACCATCACCACTTCGTGCTGCGGGAACAGGTTCTGCAGGATCTCTTTGGCCTGGCTGTCCAGCGGGTCGTCGAAGCTTGGCGCGATGATGCCGCCGTTAACGATCAGGAAGTTCACGTAGGAACCCGCCAGGCGCACAGTCGGATTACGCTCCTGCGAGCCGTCTACCGGATCGACACCGGCGCATTCCTGTTCGGTCGCGTACAACGGGCCTGGGATCGGCATTTTATGCACTGTGAACGGGCGGCCTTTAGCGTCCGTGCTGCTTTGCAGCACGGCCATGGCGGCGTGGCAGCGCGCGTAGTTAGGGTCTTGCGGGTCATCGGTCCAGGCCAGCAACACTTCGCCGGGGCGCACGTAGCAGCAGAAGTTATCCACATGGCCGTCGGTTTCGTCGTTGAACAGGCCGTCCGGCAACCAGATGACTTTATCCACCGCCAAATTGTCACGCAGCACCGCTTCGATCGCCGCACGGTCCAGATGCGGGTTGCGGTTGCGGTTCAACAGGCATTCTTCGGTGGTGATCACGGTGCCTTCGCCGTCGACATGGATCGAACCGCCTTCCAGCACGAAGCCTTCGGTGCGGTAGCGCGGCGCACGTTCGATCTCGAGGATCTTGCCGCCCACCTGCGAATCGCGGCTCCACGGCGCATACAGGCCGCCGTCAAAGCCGCCCCAGGCGTTGAAATCCCAGTTCACGCCGCGCACTTCGCCGCTGTTATTGATCACAAAGGTCGGGCCGGTGTCGCGCACCCAGGCATCGTCGTTGGACATTTCCACCACGCGGATATTGGGCACATCCAGGCGCGCACGGGCGTTCTCGTACTGGCCGGCAGACACTGCGACGGTCACCGGTTCAAAGCGCGCAATGGCCTTGGCCACCGCCACATGGGCCGCCTGCGCCGGCTTGCCGCCCAGGCGCCAGTTGTCCGGGCGCTCGGGCCAGATCATCCAGGTTTGGGTTTGTGGCGCCCATTCGGCAGGCATGTAGAAGCCATCGGCGCGAGGTGTGCTGTGCAGGGTGGTCATGGCGTTCAGGACTCCGAATGGGGTGAAGGTCGACTTTATAACGGATAAAAATCGGCTTTAAAAGTGATAAAAGATCATAGCCGACAAGTATGACAAGCCTTAGTCGATAACAATCGACTACCTATAGTTGCTCATCGAGCACCTTCGACAACATGTCGACAAAGAAATCCACGCTGCGTTTAGACGCCACCATCGGCGGCTTGATCTTGAGGATTTTGAGGTAGTCGCCGGTCCGCAGCATGGAAACCCAACTCGCGCAGGCGATCAAGGCAACCCTTCTTCACCCGAGTATGCTTGCGCCGCCCCGCCGCGTAACTCAAGCTATGCTCTGGCTTAATGTCTGTCTTGGAAAAAAGGCTCTCTGAATGCGCATTCTCATCACCGGCGGCGCCGGCTTCATCGGTTCTGCCCTGGTTCGTCACTTGATTCAACACACCGAGCACGAAGTGCTCAACCTGGACAAACTCACCTACGCCGGCAACCTGGAGTCACTCACCAGCATCGCCGCCAACAGCCGCTATGAGTTCGTGCAGGCCGACATCATCGACCAGGCCGCCGTCAGCTCCGTGCTGGCGCGCTTTGAGCCGCAGGCCATCATGCACCTGGCCGCCGAGTCGCACGTCGACCGTTCCATTGATGGCCCCTCGGACTTTATCCAGACCAACATCGTCGGCACCTACAGCCTGCTGGAAGCCACCCGCGCCTATTGGCAGACCCTGGAAGAACCGGCCAAGAGCGCGTTCCGTTTCCACCATATTTCCACCGACGAAGTGTACGGCGACCTCCACGGCGTGGATGACTTGTTCACCGAAACCACGCCTTACGCACCCAGCTCGCCGTATTCGGCCAGTAAAGCCGCCTCCGACCACCTGGTCCGCGCCTGGCAGCGCACCTATGGCTTGCCGGTGCTGCTGACCAACTGCTCAAACAACTACGGGCCGTTCCACTTCCCCGAGAAACTGATCCCGCTGGTCATCCTCAACGCCCTCGCCGGCAAGCCACTGCCGGTCTACGGCGACGGCCTGCAGGTCCGCGACTGGCTGTTCGTCGAAGACCACGCCCGCGCCTTGTTGAAAGTGGTCACCGAAGGTGTGGTCGGCGAGACCTACAACATCGGCGGTCACAACGAGCAAAAGAACATCGACGTGGTACGCGGCATCTGCAGCCTGCTCGAAGAACTGGCGCCACAACGCCCGGCCGGTGTGGAGAAGTTCACCGACCTGATCACCTTCGTCAAAGACCGCCCAGGCCACGACCAGCGCTACGCGATCGACGCGAGCAAGATCGAAAACGAGCTGGGCTGGGTTCCGGAAGAAACCTTTGAAACCGGCCTGCGCAAAACCGTGCAGTGGTACCTCGATAACCTGGACTGGTGCCGCAGGGTCCAGGACGGCAGCTATCAAGGCGAGCGCCTGGGCAATACCGACCCAAAAGACCTGATCGCATAAGGTTTTGATCACACGACCTGTTCACCCGGCGAGTGCAACCGATGAGTGTGATCGCTACGGAGTTGCCCGAAGTATTGATCCTCGACCCCATGGTTTTGTGGTGCTCAGCGACTCTGCCGAGTTCCTCTACAAAACCACCGATTACTACACGCCTTCGGCAGAGCGTTGTATTCGCTGGGACGACCCGGAACTCAAGACTGACTGGCAGTTTGAGGGCACACCGACCTTGTCCGCCAAGGATCAGAACGGCAAGGCATTGGCAGACGCCGATCTGTTTGCATGACCGGCGAGTGCCTTGCACGCCGGCCCTAGGCATAATGCGCCTGTTCCCACAGGCGCATGACTCCCATGACTCCACCCCTCCCGCGTAGACCTCGCTGGCGCAGCCTCGCCTTATTGGCGTTGTGCCTGGCACCGCTGCTGTGGCCGCTGGAGCATCTGGCCGAGCGCTATTACCGCAGCGAACTCGCCGGGCAAAACCGTCAGACCCTCGACCTGTACGTCGCCAACCTCCTCGGCACCCTGCACCGCTATGAAGTGCTGCCGCAGATCCTCGGTGACTTGCCGGCCCTGCGCACCGCGCTGGATGCGCCTCAGGTCAGCGCCAACCTGACCAACGCCAACCTGCTGCTCAAGGACGTTGCCGCCCAGGCCGGGGTGGAAGTGATGTACCTGATGGACACCACCGGCAAGACCCTCGCCGCCTCCAACTGGGACAAGCAGGACAGTTTTGTCGACCGTAACTTCTCGTTCCGGCCCTATTTCAGCGAAGCCATGGCCGGGCGCCTGGGACGGTTTTTCGGCCTGGGCACCACCTCGGCCAAACGCGGCTACTTCTTCGCCGCCGCTGTACGCGATGGCGCCAAAATAATTGGCGTGCTGGTGGTCAAGGTTGACCTGGACCACACCGAAAGCCTATGGGGCAAAACCCCCGAGCAACTGCTGGTGACCGACCACAACGGCGTGGTCATCCTCACCTCACGCCCGCAATGGCGCTTCCGGGCGACCCGGCCGCTCACGGCGCAAGAGCGCCAGGCAATCATCGCCATCCAGCCCTACCCGACCCGCGACCCGCAACCGCTGGCGTTGAGCACCACGGCATGGCTGCGCCAATCCACGGCCATCGCCGAGACCGGCTGGACCGTGGAAATTCTTGCACCGCGCTCGCTGATCAATCGCCCGGTGCGCACCGTAGTGGCCGTTGGCGGCGCGACGCTGTTGGTGCTGATGTTGCTGCTGGGTTTGATGATGCAGCGCCGTCGCCACTACCTGGAGCGCATCGCCTTCGAAGCCAAGGCCCGCCGCGAACTGGAAGCGCGTGTGATCGAGCGCACCAGCGACCTCGAAGGCCTTAACCGCCGCCTCAAACAGGAGGTGCTGGAGCGTGAGCACGCCCAGCAGGAACTGGTGCGCGCCCAGGATGACCTGGTGCAGGCCGGCAAGCTGTCGGCGCTGGGCACCATGTCGGCGAGTATCAGCCACGAACTCAACCAGCCGCTGGCGGCGATCCGCAGCTACGCGGAAAACGCCGAGATCCTGCTCGACCACGAACGTACCAACGACGCCCGTGGCAACCTCAAGCTGATCAGCGAACTGACCGGGCGCATGGCCTCGATCATCGCGCACCTGCGCGCCTTCGCCCGCCGCGACCGCCACGCCCCGGAAAGCGTAGCCCTGCAACCGGCACTCGACGATGCCCTGGCGTTGCTGGCCAAACGGCGGCGCTCGATGGAAGTCGAGTTGATCCGCGACTTGCCCGAGGCGACCTTGTGGGTGCAAGCCGGCGAAACCCGCCTGCGCCAGGTGCTCGGCAACCTGCTGGCCAACGCCCTCGACGCCCTCACCGAAAAAGGCCCGCCGCGCAAACTGTGGCTGAGTGCCCAAACCACCGAACAGGGCGTCAACCTGTACATTCGCGACAACGGCCCAGGGTTTTGCATGGAAGCCCTGGGCCGCGCCAGCGAACCGTTCTACACCACCAAGACCCGCACCCAGGGTTTGGGGTTGGGCCTGGCGATCTGTGACACCTTGATGCGTGCCTTTGGCGGCGAATTGTTGTTCGCCAACCACAAGGAAGGCGGCGCACTGTTAACCCTGAAATTGCGTGCCGGCTCGCCGGGCGTGAGTCTGCAACCGTCCGAGGACCGCAGTGTATGAGTATCGATAACCAGATCCAGGTGGTGTTGATCGACGACGATCCACACTTGCGTCAGGCTCTGTGCCAGACCCTGGACCTGGCCGGGCTGAAAGTCCTGACCCTGGGCGAAGCCACGGGCCTCACGGCGCGCCTGTCCCGCGATTGGCCGGGCGTGGTGGTCAGCGATATCCGCATGCCCGGCATGGACGGCCTGGAGCTGCTGGCTGAACTGCACGGCCAGGACCCGGACCTGCCGGTGCTGCTGATAACCGGCCACGGCGATGTGCCGCTGGCGGTGCAAGCCATGCGCGCCGGGGCCTATGACTTCCTCGAAAAACCGTTCGCCAGTGATGCCCTGCTCGACAGCGTGCGCCGCGCGTTGGCCCTGCGCCGTCTGGTGCTGGATAACCGCAGCCTGCGCCTGGCCCTCAGTGATCGCCAGCAACTGAGCACGCGCCTGGTCGGGCATTCGCCGCAGATGCTGCGCTTGCGCGAGCAGATCGGCGCCCTGGCGGCAACCCGCGCCGATGTGTTGATCCTCGGCGAAACCGGCGCCGGCAAAGAAGTGGTGGCCCGCGCCCTGCACGACCTGTCGAGCCGCCGCAGCGGGCCTTTTGTGGCGATCAACGCCGGTGCCCTGGCGGAATCGGTGGTCGAAAGCGAACTGTTCGGCCATGAGCCGGGCGCCTTTACCGGCGCGCAGAAACGCCGCATCGGCAAGTTCGAGTTCGCCAATGGCGGCACGCTGTTCCTCGATGAAATCGAAAGCATGAGCCTGGATGTGCAGGTCAAATTGCTGCGTTTGTTGCAGGAGCGAGTGGTCGAGCGTCTGGGTGGCAATCAGCTGATCCCGCTGGATATCCGCATCATCGCCGCCACCAAGGAAGACCTGCGCCAGTCCGCCGACCAGGGACGCTTCAGGGCCGACTTGTACTACCGTCTCAACGTCGCGCCGCTGCGCATTCCGCCACTGCGCGAGCGCGGTGAAGACGCACTGATGTTGTTCCAGCATTTTGCCGACGAAGCCAGCAGTCGCCACGGCCTGCCGTTGCACGAGCTGCAACCGGGTCAACGTGCCCTGCTGTTGCGCCACAGCTGGCCGGGCAATGTGCGCGAACTGCAAAATGCAGCCGAGCGCTTTGCCCTTGGGCTGGAACTGGCACTGGACGCCACGGCGGACAACCCCGCCACGGGCGTGCTGACGTCAACCTCTGGCGGCTTGAGCGATCAGGTCGAGCAGTTCGAAAAAAGCCTGATCGCCGCCGAGCTGACCCGCCCCCACAGCTCGGTGCGCAGCCTCGCCGAAGCCCTGGGCATCCCGCGCAAAACCCTGCACGACAAACTGCGCAAGCACGGCCTGAACTTCGCCGACAGCGCCAGCCACAGCGCCGACGACGAATGACCCGCCAAGAGACCGCCATGAACCGCGACAGCCGCTACCTGGAATCGATCCTTCACCACGACATCCCCCTCACCCGGGAAATGGGCCTCAAGGTGCTCGGCTGGCAACACAGCCAATTGCAGCTGCACCTGCCCTTACAGGCCAATATCAACCACAAGAGCACCATGTTTGGCGGCAGCCTCTATTGCGGCGCCGTATTGGCGGGTTGGGGTTGGCTGCACCTGAAACTGCGCGAAGAAGGTGTCGAAGACGGGCATATCGTGATTCAGGAAGGGCAGATCAGTTATCCACTGCCAGTGACTCAGGATGCGATCGCTATTTGCGCGGCGCCGGAAGACAAGGTGTGGAAGCGCTTTGTGGCGACATACAAACGCTATGGCCGGGCGCGGTTGGCGTTGGAGACGTGGATTGTGAATGAGGGCAGTGAGGAGCGGGCTGTAGCCTTCACTGGCCAATACGTCCTGCACCGCTAACCGTCACAACACAAAACCAACTGTGGGAGCTGGCTTGCCTGCGATAGCGGTCTTACACTCACCTCATTAGTGACTGATCTACCGCTATCGCAGGCAAGCCAGCTCCCACATTTTGACCTGTTGTGGCCTTAAGAACGGGCCAGGGTCAGCAGGCGCTCGCGCCACGCTGCCTTGGCCGGCAACGCCAGAAAGAACGGGTTTAACAACGAAGCCCGCGCCGGATAGCTGAACGGCGCACCACTCAACTCCAACACCTCACCACCCGCCCCTTCCAGCACACCCTGGGCTGCAGCCGTGTCCCACTGCGACGTCGGCGCCAGACGCGGGTAGCAATCGGCACTGCCTTCGGCCAACAGGCAGAACTTCAGCGAGCTGCCAATATTCGCCAATTTCAGCTCACCCAAACCTTCGCTCAAGCCACTGAGCAAGCGTTCCTGTTCCGGGCTGCTATGGCGGCGGCTGGCTACCACGGTAAACGCCTCGCCGGCCGCCGGGGTCTGGCGTACCTGGATCTGCTTGGGCGCCTCACTCACGTCCGAGCGCCACGCGCCCAGGCCCGCGCCACCGAAGTAGCAACGGCCACTGGTGGGCATCGACACCACGCCAAACACCACGCGGCCTTGCTCGATCAACGCAATGTTGACGGTAAATTCTTCGCTGCCGGAAATAAACTCCTTGGTGCCATCCAGCGGGTCCACCAACCACCAGCGCTGCCAGCCGGCACGCACGTTCTGGTCGATATCGGCGTCTTCTTCGGACAGCACCGGGATGCTCGGGTCCAGAGCGGTAAGGCCCGCCAGGATCAGATGGTGAGCCGCCAGGTCGGCCGCCGTCACCGGTGAATCATCCGCCTTGGCGGTGACCGCCACGTCCGCGCGCCAATACGGCAGGATGACTTCACCTGCCTGGCGTGCCAGCTCGATCACAGGGGCAATAAACGGATGGCCTAAAAACAGTTCGCTCATGCGACAAAAGCTCCACGCTGGGTCAACAGGTCTCGTACCAAATACAGGGCCGCCAATGCACGGCCTTCACTGAACTGCTCGTTTTGCGCCAGCATCGACAGCTCGCGCAGGTTGACGCGCTCCACACGCATGGGCTCAGGTTCATCGCCTTCCAGGCGCTCTTCATACAGCTCGGTGGCCAGCACCACCTGGATTTTCTGGCTCATATAGCCAGGCGACAAGGACAGTTCGGTAATGTGCTCCAACTGGCGCGCGCCATAACCGGCCTCCTCCTTGAGCTCGCGGTTGGCCGCCGCCAGTACGTCCTCGCCAGGTTCGATCAGGCCCTTGGGCAACGACAATTCATATTCGTCGGTACCGCCGCAGTACTCTTCCACCAGCAACGCGTGGTCGGCATCGATCATCGCCACGATCATCACCGCGCCGTAACCGGCACCGCGGCCTACCAGGCGCTCGTAGGTCCGTTCAACGCCATTGGAAAAGCGCAATTGCACTTCCTCCACGCGGAACAAACGGCTACTGGCGACTATTTCGCGGGCGAGGACGGTGGGTTTCTGGCGCATAAGCGGCTCCTTGGCGTGATCGGGTTACTATACCGTGGCTTTTCCGATTGTCTGTGTCGGATATCTTTACTTACATGAGAACGCCCCATGCCCTCTTTGCCCTGGCACGCCATCGACACCGTCCTGCTGGACATGGACGGCACCTTGCTCGACCTGCACTTCGACAACCACTTCTGGATGGAGCACCTGCCCCAGCGTTACGCCGATTTGCACGGGGTGAGCCGGGCCATGGCCGACATGGAGTTGCAGCCGCTGTTCGAGCGTAACGCCGGACGGTTGCAATGGTATTGCCTGGATTTCTGGAGTGCCGAGCTGAACATTCCGGTGCGCGAACTCAAACTGGAAACCGCCCACCTGATCGCCCTGCGCCCGGACGCGGACACCTTTCTGGCGGCAATCAAACAGGCCGGCAAGCGTGTGATTTTGATCACCAACGCCCATCGTGATTCGCTGTCATTGAAGTTGGAGCGCATTGAACTGGCGCCGTATTTCGAGCGGTTGATCAGTTCCCACGACTACGGTTTCGCCAAGGAACACCGGCAATTCTGGGATGCGTTGCAAGCCGACATCCAGTTCGACCCGGCCCGCAGCCTGTTTATCGATGACACCTTGCCGATCCTGCGCAGTGCGCGCGAGTTTGGCGTGGGGCATTTGCTGGCGGTCAAAGAGCCGGACAGCAAGAAGGGGCCAAAGGACACAGGGGAGTTTGCGGCAGTCGATGATTACAGAGATCTGATTGCCGGGCTCTAATGTAAATGTGGGAATGTGAATGTGGGAGCTGGCCAGTGTGGGAGCTGGCTTGCCTGCGATTGCATCACCGCGGTGTGACTGACACACCGCGCTGCCTGCATCGCGGGCAAGCCCGGCTCCCACACAAAGCTGCTCCCACAGTTAGCTCTGTGTGTTACTCAGGAATACGCAGTACTTGCCCTGGGTAAATTTTGTCCGGGTGCGACAACAACGGCTTGTTGGCCTCAAAGATTTTTTGGTATTTGTTGGCATCGCCATATTCGCGCTTGGAAATAGCGCTGAGCGTGTCACCTTTTGCAACGGTGACAAAACGGGCGGCTGCCGCGGCCGGGCCAGTCACGGTGATCTGGTCATCCACACTGCCAACACCGGCGATATTGCCCGCAGCCAGGATGATTTTCTCTTTCTCTTCCTGAGTGGCAACTTCACCTTTAACGGTGACTTTGTCGCCCTCAACGGTTGCGGTGATGTTCGGATTTCCGAGCCCTACCTTGCTGATGTGATCCTTCAGCTCATCGCTCGCATTGGCGTTACCCGGCGTCAACAGGTCAATCAACTTCTCGCCTGCTTCCTTAACAAAGCTAAAAATACTCATGGTGCGCTCTCCTTGGGGTTTAAGTTCCAGATGCCCAAGACTAGACCAGTCCTGCAGCCTTGGGTTCCAGGCACGCCAAAGACCCAAACACGCTAGCCTGCGCGCTGGCAGGAATAAGCCCGCAACACGCGCCTTGATCGACGCCATCTATCAATAGATCAGTACAGCCGATTAGACGCGACCCTTTGTCGCGCCTAGTCTAAACATTGATCATTCCCTCGGTGGTACTGCCCCATGAACGCCAAGCGCCCAGTCTGCGCGGCGCCTGCCCTCGAAACGCCCGCGCCGGCCGCCAGCCAGAGCTACCAGTTTTGCAATCTGGAACACACTGAAATTGCCAGCACTGCATTGGCCGAAGAAGTGGCGTTGGCGATTGCCTACAACGACATCAGCCAGGCGGTGATGCTGGTGACGCCCACCGACCTGGAAGACTTCATCGTCGGCTTCAGCATCGGCAGCGGCATTATCGCCGACGTTAGCGACATTTATGATCTGAAACTCAGCGGTGCTGGTTCTACCCAATACGCTCAGGTGCAGATTTCCAGCCGGGCCTTCTGGAACCTCAAGCAGCAACGCCGCCAGCTGGCCGGCACAAGCGGTTGCGGCCTGTGCGGGGTGGAAGCCGTGGAGCAAGCCTTGCCAGACCTGCAAGTGCTACCCGGTGCGCCGTTGCCGCCTGCCGAATGGCTCGACGGCCTGCGCCAACGCATCAGCGCCTTTCAGCCTTTGGGCCAGCACAGCGGCGCGGTGCATGCGGCGATCTTTATGAATAACCAGGGCGAGTTGCTGATGGGCCGCGAAGACATCGGCCGACATAACGCCCTGGATAAATTGATCGGCGCGCTGATCCGCCAAAAAATTCCGACCGACGGCGGCCTGGCCATTGTCACCAGCCGCTGCAGCCTCGAATTGATCCAGAAAGTCTTGCGCGCAGGCATCCAGACCCTGGTCAGCCTGTCGTCGCCCACCGGCCTGGCCCTGCAATGGGCGCGCCGGCACAACCTCAATCTCATCCACCTGCCGCAGAAAAGTGCGCCGCGGGTCTACAGCCCTGCGATGGAGAACCAGCCATGAGCCTGCATCACCAAGCCGACCAAACCCCGACTCCGCGCTACAAGCCTTACAAAGGCCCGGCCGGCGGCTGGGGCGCACTGATCAGCGTGGCGCAGGCCTGGCTGACCAGCGACAACGCCATGAAAAACCTGCGCATGATGCTCAAGACCAACCAGAACGGCGGTTTCGACTGCCCTGGCTGCGCCTGGGGCGACTCGCCGGAAAGCGGCATGGTCAAGTTCTGCGAGAACGGCGCCAAGGCGGTCAACTGGGAAGCCACCAAGCGCCGTGTGGACGCGGCCTTCTTCGCCAAGCACAGCGTGACTGCACTGCTGGAGCAGAGTGACTACTGGCTGGAATACCAGGGCCGCCTGACCGAGCCGATGCGCTACGACGCCGAGACAGATCGCTATAAAGCCATCAGTTGGGATGCCGCCTTTGACCTGATCGGCAAGCACCTCAACGCCCTGCCAAGCCCGGACATGGCCGAGTTCTACACCTCGGGCCGGGCCAGCAACGAAGCAGCGTACCTGTACCAGCTGTTTGTGCGCGCCTACGGCACCAACAATTTCCCGGACTGCTCGAACATGTGCCACGAAGCCAGCGGCGTCGCCCTGGCGCAAAGTGTGGGCGTAGGCAAAGGTACCGTGACCTTTGATGACTTCGAACATGCCGATGCGATTTTCGTCTGGGGCCAGAACCCCGGCACCAACCACCCGCGCATGCTTGAGCCGCTGCGCGAAGCGGTAAAACGTGGCGCCCAGGTGGTGTGCATCAACCCGCTCAAAGAGCGTGGCCTGGAACGCTTCCAGCACCCGCAACACCCGCTGGAAATGCTCACCAACGGCGACAAACCGACCAACACCGCGTACTTCCGCCCGGCACTGGGTGGCGACATGGCCATCCTGCGCGGCATGGCCAAGTTCCTGCTGCTGTGGGAACGCCAGGCCCAGGCCGAAGGCAAAGAGGCGGTGTTCGACCACGACTTCCTCAATGAACACAGCGTCAACGTGCTGGAGTACCTGGGCCAGATCGACGACACCCCATGGGATGAAATCGTCGCGCAGTCCGGCCTCACCCTGGTCGAGATCGAGCAAGCGGCGCGCATGTACGCCAAAGGCAAAAACGTGATCATGTGCTGGGCGATGGGCATTACCCAGCATCGCCATTCGGTGCCGACCATCCAGGAAATCGCCAACCTGATGCTGCTGCGCGGCAACATCGGCCGCCCAGGCGCTGGGCTGTGCCCGGTGCGCGGCCACAGTAACGTGCAGGGCGACCGCACCATGGGCATCAACGAACGCCCGCCGGTGGCGTTTTTGGATTCGCTGGAGCGCCGCTTCCAGTTCCAGGTGCCGCGTACCAATGGCCACAACGTGGTCGAAGCGATCCACGCCATGCTCGAAGGCCGTTCCAAGGTGTTTATCGGCCTGGGCGGCAACTTCGCCCAAGCCACGCCAGACAGCCCGCGCACCTTTGAAGCCCTGCGCAGTTGCGACCTGACCGTGCAGATCAGCACCAAACTCAACCGCAGCCACCTGATGCACGGCAAAGACGCGCTGATCCTGCCGTGCCTGGGCCGTACCGACATCGATATCCAGGCCGACGGCCCGCAAGCCGTGACAGTGGAAGACTCGTTCAGCATGGTGCACGGCTCCAATGGCCAGCTGCAGCCGCTGTCGAAGCTGATGAAGTCCGAGCCGGCGATTCTGGCCGGGATTGCCGCCGCCACGTTGGGCAGCAAGCCGGTGGACTGGAACTGGCTGGTGGCCGACTACGGGCGCATCCGCGACTTGATCGCCGATACCATCCCAGGCTTCAAGGACTTCAACGAACGCATCAAACACCCAGGCGGTTTCTACCTGGGCAACTCCGCCGGTGCACGCCGCTGGAACACGCCGTCGGGCCGCGCTAATTTCCGCCCGAACGTGCTGCCCAAAGACCTGATCCACGAACGCACCCACGCCACAGGGCGGGTGCCGGACCTGATCATGCAATCGATGCGTTCCCACGATCAGTACAACACCACCATTTATGGCCTGGACGACCGCTACCGTGGGGTCAAAGGCCAGCGTGACGTGCTGTTCGTCAACGAAGCGGACATCATCCGCCTGGGCTTCAAGCCGGGTCAGAAGGCTGACATTGTGTCGCTGTGGGAAGATGGCCGCGAGCGCCGCGTGAAGGGCTTTACCTTGCTGGCGTTTGATATTCCGGCGGGCCAGGCGGCGGCGTACTACCCGGAAGTGAACCCGCTGGTGCCGCTGGAAAGCACCGGGGATGGCAGCCATACGCCGACGTCGAAGTTCGTCGCGATTTGCCTGGAAGCGGCGAGCGACAGTGGCTTGATCATGGCCCGTTCAGCCTAAGCAGAGCCCATCGTGGCGAGGGAGCTTGCTCCCGCTCGGGTGCGTAGCGACCGTAATAATGTTGGGGTCGCTGCGCAACCCAGCGCGAGCTTGCTCCCTCGCCACAAGAGAACAATGCCGGCAGTTTTACTCAGGCACAAAAAAAGGCCGCTTTTGCATAAAAGCGGCCCTTCCGAAGTAGCTAAAGACTCACAAAATCGACTTAAGTTCCCTATACAAAACAGCAACTTAGCGAATTGTATACAACCTCTACCGCCGGTCGGTTTTCGATTGTCAGCGCCTCGATACAACCTCAGGATCGCGCCGTCATCCTCTTGAGGTCTCTCTATGAAGTTCTCCTCGATTCTCTTGTTGTCCCTTGGCCTGGTCAGTGGCGCAGCCATGGCCGGTGGCACCACCGAAGCCGGTGTGGGCGGCGCATTGGGCGGGGTTCTAGGTTCGGTTGTCGGCCAGCAGTTGGGCGGCAACACAGGTTCCACCATCGGCGCAGCCTTGGGTGGCGCAGGCGGCAGTGCGGTGGGTGCCGATAGACGCAGCCGTGGCGAAGCCGCCATTGGTGGCGCACTGGGCGCAGCCGGCGGCAACGTCGTGGGCCGCAGCATGGGCGGCAGCACCGGCGCACTGGTCGGCTCAGCAGCCGGCGGTGGTGCAGGTGGCGCGCTGGGCAACTACATGGGCAACAAGAGCGATGACGACGACCGCCGCTACCGCGGGCGTGACAACCGTCGTTACGATCGAGATGACCACCGTGGACGCGGGCATGCCTATGGGCATCGCAAGAACAAGCATCACTACCGTCATCGGTAAGTTCTAAAGAACACAGCTGGCCCCCTGTGGGAGCTGGCTTGTCGGGTCGCCGCATCGCTGCGATAGCGGTGGGTCAGGGTTAGATGTGCGTCCTGACCCACCGC
>NZ_WKDV01000065.1:0-26438 GCF_021605825.1 Pseudomonas sp. PA-6-3C | reverse complement strand
CACCCTCCCAGCCCATTTTGGTTCGATTCTTCTCGATCAAGCTGGCAGAACGCCACAGTTTCGCGCCTAAAACCCTTATTTCAGGGGTTTAACGCTTCTTTTCGGAGCCTTGGTTTGGTTTTTGCATTTTCCTTGTATCAGCGTGTGCCTCAAGCCCGCGCCTTGCTCCAAAAGAGGTCCCGATGACCATCAGCGATGCACTGCACCGTTTGTTACTCGACAACCTGACCACCGCGACCATCCTGCTCAATGACGACCTGCGTCTTGAGTACATGAACCCGGCGGCGGAGATGCTCCTGGCCATCAGTGGTCAGCGCAGCCATGGGCAGTTCATCAGCGAATTGTTCACCGAGTCGGCCGAGGCCTTGAGTTCGTTGCGCCAGGCCGTGGAGCAGGCGCACCCGTTTACCAAGCGCGAAGCGATGCTCACCGCCCTCACCGGCCAGACCCTGACCGTCGACTACGCCGTGACCCCGATTTTGAGCAACGGCGCGACCCTGCTGTTGCTCGAAGTGCACCCGCGCGACCGTCTGCTGCGCATCACCAAAGAAGAAGCGCAGCTGTCCAAACAGGAAACCAGCAAAATGCTGGTACGCGGCCTGGCCCACGAGATCAAGAACCCGCTCGGCGGCATTCGTGGCGCGGCGCAATTACTGGCCCGTGAGCTGCCGGAGGAACACCTCAAGGACTACACCAACGTCATCATCGAGGAGGCCGACCGCCTGCGTAACCTGGTGGACCGCATGCTCGGCTCCAACAAGTTGCCGTCCCTGGCGATGACCAACGTGCACGAAGTGCTGGAGCGCGTGTGCCAGCTGGTCGAGGCCGAAAGCCAAGGCTGCATCACCCTGGTGCGTGACTACGACCCGAGCATTCCCGACGTATTGATCGACCGCGAGCAGATGATCCAGGCGGTGCTCAATATCGTGCGCAACGCCATGCAGGCCATCAGCAGCCAGAACGAGCTGCGCCTGGGCCGCATCAGCCTGCGCACCCGCGCTCTGCGCCAGTTCACCATCGGCCATGTGCGCCACCGCCTGGTTACCAAGGTCGAGATCATCGACAACGGCCCCGGCATTCCTGCGGAACTGCAGGAAACCATCTTCTTTCCCATGGTCAGCGGCCGCCCGGACGGTACCGGGCTGGGCCTGGCCATTACCCAGAACATCATCAGCCAGCACCAGGGCCTGATCGAATGTGAAAGCCATCCCGGCCACACCACGTTCTCGATCTTCCTGCCATTGGAACAAGGAGCCCCCACGACATGAGCCGTAGTGAAACTGTGTGGATCGTCGATGACGACCGTTCTATCCGCTGGGTCCTCGAGAAAGCCTTGCAACAGGAAGGCATGACCACCCAGAGCTTCGACAGCGCCGACGGGGTGATGAGCCGCCTGGCGCGTCAGCAGCCGGACGTGATCATCTCCGACATCCGCATGCCCGGCGCCAGTGGCCTGGACTTGCTGGCGCGGATCCGCGAGCAGCACCCGCGCCTGCCAGTGATCATCATGACCGCGCACTCGGACCTGGACAGCGCTGTCGCGTCTTATCAGGGCGGCGCCTTTGAATACCTGCCTAAACCGTTCGATGTGGACGAGGCCGTGGCGCTGGTCAAGCGCGCCAACCAGCACGCCCAGGAACAACAAAGCCAGGAAGCCCCACCAGCCCTGACCCGCACCCCGGAAATCATCGGTGAAGCACCGGCGATGCAGGAAGTGTTTCGCGCCATCGGGCGTTTGAGCCACTCCAACATCACCGTGTTGATTAACGGCGAGTCGGGCACCGGTAAAGAGTTGGTGGCCCACGCGCTGCACCGTCACAGCCCACGGGCGGCTTCGCCGTTTATCGCGCTGAACATGGCGGCGATTCCGAAGGACTTAATGGAGTCCGAGCTGTTTGGCCATGAAAAAGGCGCGTTCACCGGCGCGGCCAACCTGCGTCGCGGGCGCTTTGAACAGGCGGACGGCGGCACGCTGTTCCTGGATGAAATCGGCGATATGCCGGCCGATACCCAGACACGCTTGCTGCGTGTATTGGCAGATGGTGAGTTCTACCGCGTCGGCGGGCACACGCCGGTAAAGGTCGATGTGCGCATCATTGCGGCGACACACCAGAACCTCGAAACCCTGGTGCACGCGGGCAAATTCCGTGAGGACTTGTTTCACCGGCTGAACGTGATTCGTATCCACATCCCTCGGATGTCGGATCGCCGCGAAGACATCCCGACCCTCGCCCGCCACTTCCTCAGCCGCGCCGCGCAAGAATTGGCGGTGGAGCCGAAGCTGCTCAAAAGCGAGACCGAGGAATACCTCAAGAACCTGCCGTGGCCGGGCAACGTGCGTCAGTTGGAGAACACTTGCCGCTGGATCACGGTGATGGCATCCGGGCGTGAGGTACACATCAGCGACCTGCCACCGGAGCTGTTGAGCCTGCCGCAGGATTCGGCCCCGGTGACCAACTGGGAGCAGGCGCTGCGCCAATGGGCCGACCAGGCCCTGGCACGCGGCCAGTCGAACCTGCTGGACAGCGCCGTACCGGCCTTCGAGCGCATCATGATCGAAACCGCCTTGAAGCATACCGCCGGCCGCCGCCGCGATGCCGCCGTGCTGCTCGGCTGGGGCCGTAACACCTTGACGCGCAAGATCAAGGAGCTGGGGATGAAGGTCGATGGCGGGGATGATGATGAGGGTGATGAAGCCTAACTGCTGATCGTTCCCACGCTCGGCGTGGGAACGCCTCCCCGGACGCTCCGCGTCCGAGGCTCACCGCAAGTTCAGATCTGTGCACTGGTGACGCGGAGCGTCACACGATGCATTCCCACGCGGAGCGTGGGAACGATCAGGTGGAGTGCACCGCTTCAATGCACCATGAACTAGCATCGCGCACATCCAGCCAGCCTGAAACACCCGCCGAATCAAGAAAACATCAAACCGCAAAAACACCAAAGCCCCGTATTCCGGGGCTTTGCGCTTTCTGGCGAAATTTTTTGGCACACATTGCAACTTCTGGCACGCGCCCTGCAATAACCCTTACATCACCCAGTTTCGGGGACCTTGGTACAGGCAGGCCGAGAATCCCCTCTTTACACCCGGGGTGCTTGATGCGGATCGCGTCGCGCCCCACACCCGTTTCGGGAACCTCGGTACAGGCAGGCCGGGGATTCCCTCTTTAACACCGAAGCCTTGCAAGGCTTCACCCCGTTTTGGGAGCCCTGGTACAGGCAGGCCGGGAACTCCCTCTTTTATTCCTCGCGCAGATGGATCTGCAGCCGCCAGCGACCCTCGGCCTTCTCCCCTTTCCATTCCCCGCGCAACGGCCGAGCCGCCACCAGGTTCAGCAGCAGGCCGCCATCGGTCTTGCGAACGCGCCAATTCACGTCCTTGTCGTTGACCTTGAGTTGCCCGCTGGCAGCCTTGCCTTGCGCGCCGAACAGCAGCGCCACGGTGCCGTCGATATGTTCGCCGTGCAGCTTGGGTTCGCTGTTGAACCACACCACCACGCCGTCTGCCGCTGTTTCTACCTGCTGCAACTCAACCGGATCCGGCGTGGTCAGGCGACCGATCATCAGCCCAATCATCAAGCCAACAATCGCCAGTGAACCCATCACCCGTGGCAATAGCTTCGGCCTTGGGTCGTCTTCAGGGGTAGAATGCAACGCATCTTTGCCTTCGGAGCCGTGCATGTTTCACGTCATCCTTTTTCAACCAGAAATTCCGCCGAATACCGGCAACGTTATCAGGCTGTGCGCCAACAGTGGCTGCCACCTGCATTTGATCGAGCCGCTGGGCTTTGACATGGACGACAAACGCCTGCGCCGCGCCGGGCTGGACTACCACGAGTACGCCACGCTCAAGCGCCACGCCGATTTGGCCAGCTGCCTGGAAAGCCTCGGCCACCCACGGCTGTTCGCGTTCACCACCAAGGGCTCGCGACCGTTTCATGATGCCAGCTTTGCCGAAGGCGACGCCTTCCTGTTCGGCCCGGAAAGCCGTGGCCTGCCGGCCGAGGTGCTCGACGCACTGCCCGAGGGCCATCGCCTGCGCTTGCCGATGCGCGAGGGTTGCCGCAGCTTGAACTTGTCCAACACTGTAGCCGTCGCGGTTTACGAAGGCTGGCGCCAGCTCGGCTTCAAGTAACGCATAAACAAAATGTGGGAGCAGACCTGTGTGGGAGCTGGCTTGCCTGCGATGCAGTCACCTCGGTGTATCAGTGATACTGAGGTGATGCTATCGCAGGCAAGCCAGCTCCCACACAAGCCCGCTCCCACATTTTTTATCGCGTCAACTTACTGAACAGTCGACGAACCTTCCTGTTGCATGCGCTGCAGCTCTTGCGCGTACAGGGCATCGAAGTTCACCGGCGCCAGCATCAGCGCAGGGAACGAGCCACGGGTGACCAGGCTGTCCAGGGTCTCACGGGCATACGGGAACAGGATGTTCGGGCAGAACGCGCCCAGGGTGTGGCTCATGGACGCTTCGTCCAGGCCCTGGATCAGGAAGATACCAGCCTGTTGCACTTCAGCGATGAAGGCTACTTCTTCGCCGTTCTTAACAGTCACGGACAAGGTCAGCACGACTTCGTGGAAGTCGCCTTCCAGAGCCTTTTGACGGGTATTCAGGTCCAGCGCAACGCTTGGGGTCCATTCCTGGCGGAAGATGGCCGGGCTTTTCGGCGCTTCGAACGACAGGTCACGCACGTAGATCCGCTGCAGCGAAAACTGTGGGCCTTGAGCTTCTGCTGCTTCGGTGTTCTGTTGGTCAGTCATCGCAGATCCTTCTTGATCTTGGGGTCTTTTAGGGTTTAGGAGTCAGACGAGCAGCAGCGCATCGAGTTTACCGGCGCGCTCCAGAGCGAACAGGTCATCGCATCCACCGACATGCTTGTCACCGATCCAGATCTGCGGCACGGACGTGCGTCCCGCTTTCTTGGTCATTTCGGCGCGCACCTGGGGTTTGCCGTCGACCTTGATCTCTTCGAAGGCAATGCCCTTCTTCTCAAGCAGGGCCTTGGCCCGCATGCAGTAGGGGCACCAATCGCTGGAGTAAACGACAACCTGGCTCATATCACTTCACCAGCGGCAGGTTATCGGCCTTCCAGCTGCCAATACCGCCGGACAGTTTGGCGGCGGTGAAACCGGCTTTGAGCATCTCGCGGGCGTGGGTGCCGGCGTGCTGGCCTTGGGCGTCGACCAGAATAATGGTCTTGGCCTTGTGTTTTTCCAGCTCGGGCAAACGGGCGATCAGCTTGTCCTGTGGAATGTTCAGGGCGCCGACGATATGGCCGGCGGCGAAATCCTTGGCCGGGCGAATATCCACGACAACGGCCTCATCCTTGTTGACCAGCGCGGTCAGCTCCGACGTGCTCAGGCTGCGGCCACCGCGGCTCATTTCATGAGCGATCAGCAGCGCCAGCAGGATGACGAAGGCACCCGCGAGCAGGTAGTGGGCAGTGGCAAATGCAATCAGGTGATCAACCATCAAGGAGGTTCCAGGGCGTTAAAATGGCGGTAAGTATACACAGCCGTCAGGGGCGGCCAACCCCCGTAAAGCGGTGACGTGGTCGGAACTTCGCTTTAAACTGCTACTCCCTTTTAGATTGCCTTCCTTTATTACCGCCGCGAGAGGATCTATGACTACCACGCCTAAACCTTTGGTCCTGATAATTCTCGATGGCTTCGGACACAGTGAAAGCCACCACGACAACGCCGTGTACTCGGCCAACAAGCCGGTACTCGACCGCCTGACGGCCACCGTACCCAACGGCCTGATCTCCGGCTCCGGTATGGATGTGGGCTTGCCGGACGGCCAGATGGGCAACTCGGAAGTCGGCCACATGAACCTCGGCGCCGGACGAGTGGTATACCAAGACTTCACACGCGTGACCAAATCGATCCGCGACGGCGAGTTCTTCGAGAACCCGACGATCTGCGCGGCGGTGGATAAAGCAGTCGCAGCCGGCAAGGCCGTGCACTTCATGGGCCTGTTGTCCGACGGCGGCGTTCACAGCCACCAGGATCACTTGGTCGCCATGGCCGAGCTGGCCTTCAAGCGCGGCGCCGACAAGATTTACCTGCACGCCTTCCTCGACGGCCGCGACACACCGCCTAAAAGCGCGCAGTCGTCCATCGAACTGCTCGACGCCACCTTCGCCGCGCTTGGCAAGGGCCGTATCGCCAGCCTGGTCGGCCGTTACTTCGCCATGGACCGCGACAACCGTTGGGACCGTGTCTCCCAGGCTTATAACCTGATCGTCGACGGCCAGGCCGAATTCAACGCCGCCACCGCCCAGGAAGGCCTGGAAGCCGCCTACGCGCGTGGCGAGAGCGATGAGTTCGTCAAAGCCACCACCATCGGCGAGCCGGTGAAAGTGGAAGACGGCGACGCCGTAGTGTTCATGAACTTCCGCGCCGACCGTGCCCGCGAACTGAGCCATGTATTCGTTGACGCCGGTTTCAAAGACTTCGAGCGCGCCCGCCAGCCGAAGGTCGAGTTCGTCATGCTCACCCAATACGCCGCCAACATCCCGGCCCCGGCAGCTTTTGCCCCGGGCAGCCTGGAAAACGTGCTGGGCGATTACCTGGCGAAAAACGGCAAGACCCAGCTGCGCATCGCCGAAACCGAGAAATACGCCCACGTGACGTTCTTCTTCTCCGGCGGCCGTGAAGAACCGTTCCCAGGCGAAGAAC
This sequence comes from Pseudomonas sp. PA-6-3C, assembly GCF_021605825.1. Classification (NCBI taxonomy): domain Bacteria; kingdom Pseudomonadati; phylum Pseudomonadota; class Gammaproteobacteria; order Pseudomonadales; family Pseudomonadaceae; genus Pseudomonas; species Pseudomonas sp. PA-6-3C. The sequence continues at coordinate 19,754 of NZ_WKDV01000065.1, read as the reverse complement.
GCATCCTGATCCCGTCGCCCAAAGTCGCTACCTACGACCTGCAGCCGGAAATGAGCGCGCCTGAAGTCACCGACAAAATCGTCGATGCCATCGACAACCAGCGTTACGACGTGATCGTGGTCAACTACGCCAACGGCGACATGGTCGGCCACAGCGGCAACCTGCAAGCAGCTGTAAAAGCCGTGGAATGCCTGGACCAGTGCGTCGGTCGCATCGTCGACGCCCTGGAGAAAGTCGGCGGCGAGGCACTGATCACCGCCGACCACGGCAACTGCGAGCAGATGTCCGACGAATCCACCGGGCAAGCCCATACCGCCCACACCACCGAGCCGGTGCCGTTCATCTATGTCGGCAAGCGCGACCTGAAAGTGCGTGAAGGCGGCGTGCTGGCGGACGTGGCGCCGACCATGCTGAAGCTGATGGGGTTGGAGAAGCCGAAAGAGATGACCGGTACTTCGATTCTGGTCTGAAACAGTTCGGGGGTTGCTCAAAGCGAGTAGCCCGTCAATAATGAAGGTGAGCGCGAAACCAGTTGCCTCCAGCGGCGATAACTGGCGTAGGAACCCCGTTGATGACTGGACATCAGCGTAGGGTGAGACCTCCACACCCCTGCTTGAGGGTGTGTATATGAATATCAAGCGCTCTAACTTAGGGCAGTTCGAGAGAACTGCCCTTTTCTTTGCCTGTTATAAAAGTTGGTAGCGTTTGTAAAGCAGCTCCCCATGGCGATGCTTATTCAGCGCCTTGGCATCGGTCTGCATGAAATTCCACAACACATTGCCTGCCTGGATATTCACCACCACCAGCATTTGTCGCTTGGTTTCATAAGCACCGATGAACGCCAGCCGAGCCGAGCCGTCGCTATAGGCGACACGCCAGATTTCCAGAGGCCCTGTCAGCGTATCCAGCGCGAATTTTACGTATCGTTCTCTGGCATCCTGCCGCTTTTCAACAATGTGCCCCAGCGTCGTGCGCTGGATCAACACCCTGCCCAGAGGGGAATCTATACAAACCTGAGGGCATGTCGAATCGGTAATCCCCAGATTTGAAGCTACGATATCGACAGCATCGGCAATGTCTTTGCCCGCCAACACCTCCTCGAGTGCGCAAGATCGTAGAGCCCGATCAAGGCTACGCAGGTCGGGCAATCCGTAATCGAGCCAGGTTTGCTGGCCTTTTGACTCATGAACACCGGACATTGCCGATCGCGCCAACTGACTGATTAGAGGGCTCGTGAGTCTATTCTCAGCAGCAAAAACCAGTGCAGGTGGAGCGTTTCAAAGCGTTTCTTCGATAGTGTTTAACCTTCAAACCGCCCAATTAAATCGCCCTGAAAGGCTTTTTATGACGAACGCCTCAAAGCAGATGGCGTTGAGGCGTTTTTTTTGCGGCGCTTGGCGGGCATACTAGGCCGTCCATTTCCCTGGTGTCGCCCGCCTCTATGCTTCGCGCCTTGATTTCCCTCGCTCTTGTCTGCCTGCTCCAACCGGCGTTTGCCGATGAGCGCGCACAAACCCAACAACAGTTGGACGCTACGCGTCAGGACATTACCGAGCTGAAAAAGCTGCTCGGCAAGCTCCAGGAAGAAAAATCCGGGGTGCAGAAAGACCTGCGCGGCACGGAAACCGAGATGGGCAAGCTCGAGAAGCAGGTCCAGGAGCTACAAAAAGAATTAAAGAAGAGCGAGTCGGAACTGGAGCGACTCGACGCTGAGAAAAAAAAACTCCAGAGCGCACGCGTTGAACAGCAACGCCTGATCGCGATCCAGGCCCGCGCCGCCTACCAGAGCGGCCGCCAGGAATACCTCAAGCTGCTGCTCAACCAGCAGAACCCGGAGAAATTCGCGCGCACCCTCACTTACTACGACTACCTGAGCAAGGCGCGCCTGGCACAATTAAAGGGTTTTAATGAAACCCTGCGCCAGTTGGCCAATGTCGAGCAGGAAATCGCCGACCAGCAGTCGCAACTGATGGATCAGAAAACCGCCCTCGACACTCAGCGCGACCAGTTGGACAAGGTGCGCAAAGAGCGCCAGCAAGCCCTGGCCAAGCTCAACAATGACGTGAAGGCCCGCGACGCCAAGCTGCAGGCCCGCGAACAAGACCAGGCCGACTTGGGCAAAGTGCTCAAAACCATCGAGGAAACCCTGGCTCGCCAGGCACGTGAGGCTGAAGAAGCGCGGCAAAAGGCGCTGATCGCCCAGCAGGAAGCGGAAAAAAAGCGCCAGCGTGAAGCCGAGCTGGCCGCTACCACTGACGCGCCAGCGCCGCGTAAACCGGCGCGCGCAGCGCCCGGGCCGCTGGTTTCCAGCTCCGGCGAGAACTTCGGCGGCCCTTTTGCTTCAGCCCGCGGCAAACTTCCATGGCCCGTTGATGGTCGACTGCTGGCACGCTTTGGTGAAACCCGTGGCGATGACACCCGCGCCAAGTGGGATGGGGTGATGATCAGCGCCGCCGCCGGCAGCCAGGTCCACGCCGTTCACGGTGGCCGTGTGGTGTTTGCCGATTGGCTGCGCGGGGCCGGTTTGTTGGTGATTCTTGACCACGGCAATGGCTATTTGAGCCTTTACGGCCACAATCAGACATTACTCAAGTCGGCAGGTGATGTTGTAAAAGCCGGTGAATCCATCTCCACTGTCGGTAACAGTGGTGGCCAGGACACCCCGGCGCTGTACTTCGCTATTCGTCAGCAGGGCCGCCCGAGCGACCCTGCACAATGGTGCCGTTCCCAAGGATAGGGCTGCACCTACATTAGGAGTTCGTTCGACATGCTGCATTTGTCCCGCCTCACTTCGCTGGCCCTGACGATCGCCCTGGTGATCGGCGCGCCGCTGGCTTTTGCCGACCAGGCTGCACCGGCACCCGCCGCCACCGCAGCGACCACCAAGGCACCGCTGCCGCTGGACGAGCTGCGTACCTTTGCCGAGGTCATGGACCGGATCAAGGCAGCCTATGTCGAACCCGTAGACGACAAGACCCTGCTGGAAAATGCCATCAAGGGCATGCTCAGCAACCTCGACCCGCACTCCGCCTACCTGGGGCCGGAAGACTTTGCCGAGCTGCAGGAAAGCACCAGCGGTGAATTCGGCGGCCTGGGCATCGAAGTCGGCTCCGAAGATGGCCAGATCAAAGTGGTCTCGCCGATCGATGACACGCCTGCGTCCAAGGCGGGCATTCAGGCCGGCGACTTGATCGTGAAGATCAACGGCCAACCAACCCGTGGCCAGACCATGACCGAAGCCGTCGACAAGATGCGCGGCAAGCTCGGCCAGAAAATCACCCTGACCCTGGTACGCGACGGCGGCAACCCGTTTGACGTGACCCTGGCCCGCGCGACCATCACGGTCAAGAGCGTGAAGAGCCAGCTGCTGGAGTCGGGCTACGGTTACATCCGTATCACCCAGTTCCAGGTCAAGACCGGCGATGAAGTGGCCAAGGCCCTGGCCAAACTGCGCAAAGACAACGGCAAGAAACTCAACGGCATCGTGCTCGACCTGCGTAACAACCCAGGCGGCGTGCTGCAGTCGGCGGTTGAAGTGGTCGACCACTTCATCACCAAAGGCCTGATTGTTTACACCAAAGGCCGTATCGCCAACTCCGAGTTGCGCTTCTCGGCCACCGGCAACGACCTGAGCGAAGGCGTGCCACTGGCCGTGCTGATCAACGGCGGCAGCGCTTCGGCGTCGGAAATCGTCGCCGGCGCCCTGCAAGACCAGAAACGCGGCGTGCTGATGGGCACCACCAGCTTCGGCAAAGGCTCGGTGCAAACCGTATTGCCGCTGAACAATGACCGCGCCCTGAAGATCACTACGGCGCTGTACTACACGCCGAACGGTCGCTCGATCCAGGCCCAGGGCATCGTGCCGGACATCGAGGTGCGCAGGGCCAAGATCACCAACGAGGTCGACAGCGAGTACTACAAAGAGGCCGACCTTCAAGGTCACTTGGGCAATGGCAACGGCGGCGCCGACCAGCCGACCGGCAGCGGCAGCAAAGCCAAGCCGATGCCGCAGGACGACGACTATCAACTGGCCCAGGCGCTGAGCCTGCTTAAAGGCCTGAGCATTACGCGCAGCCGTTGATATGCGTTTTGCCCTGATCATCGCTGTGCTGTGCAGCCTGGCAGGCGTCGCCCATGCGACCCCTGCCGGCGAGCCGCAAAAAGCCTACCTGACCCTTATCATCGACGACCTGGGACAAAACCTGCCCAGGGACCGTCGTGTGCTGGCCCTGCCTGGGCCGGTGACCACGGCGATCATGCCCGACACGCCCCACGCCGCCGAATTTGCCCGTGAGGCGCACAAGGCCGGCAAGATCGTGATCCTGCATATGCCTATGGACCCGGCCACCGGCCCGTTCGCCTGGCACCCCGACTTGCCTATCGAAGAACTCGGCAAACGCCTGGACGCCGCCTTCAAGGTTGTGCCCTATACCGCCGGCATCAACAACCATATGGGCAGCCGCATGACCGCCCAGCCAGCGGCGATGGCGTGGCTGATGGCTGAGCTGCAACGGCGCAACAAGTTCTTTGTCGACAGCCGCACCAGCGCACAGACCGTCGCCGCCGCCGAGGCGCAGAAGATCGGGCTGGCGCATGTGTCGCGGGATGTTTTCCTGGATGACGAACGCACCGAAGCGGCGATTGCCACACAACTGCAAACCGCGATCAAGCTGGCGCACAAGCAGGGCTCGGTGGTGATGATCGGCCACCCTTACCCGCAAACGCTGGCGGTACTGGAGCGTGAGTTGCCCAAGCTCAAGGCCCAGGGCATCGACTGGATTGATATCAAGTTGATGATCAGCGTGCGCAGCAACCTAGCCATGGCTGCACACGGTAAAAACGGGACGTATCTTCCCGCGCGTAGATAGTTACCGCTCGGCGCCGAGTGCACTGCTCGATAGTTGATGCTCCCATCAACTGGAGAGCCCTCCATGAAGCCTCTGCAATTCAATGACCTGCTCATCAGCTTTACCAGCGAGTTTCTGCCGCTGTGGAACGACAAGGGGTCGGGCGCGCACAAAGCCGTCGGCCTCTGGCGGCCGAGCACCGCCTCCGATGCACTGAGACCGTTTTTTACCTTGGGTGATATTGCGGTCGACCACTATCGCAATATCAACCACGGCAACGTTGTCGCTGTCGTCAGCGACGCGAACAACGTCGACGGCACGGCCCTGCGTGCGCCCGTCGATTATCAATTGGTGTGGCAGGATGAAGGCACCGGAGCGCTGAGCAATGCATCTATCTGGCGCCCGCTGCCGCCAGAGGGCTATGTGGCGATGGGGCTGGTGTACGGCGTGGACTACGACAAACCTTCACGCCATGCCGTGCGGTGCGTGCGAAAAGACCTGGTGATGGCCGCTCAAACGGGCGAATTGATCTGGGACGATAAAGGCAGCGGCGCCACCAACGACTTAAGCCTCTGGTCGGTGACACCTCCCAATGCTCCCGCCGGCGAAATATACCTCGCCCCCGGCACCTTCATAGGCCATGGCGACTATGCCAAGCCAAGCCTTGAGGCCTATTCACTGCGCCTGACATTGACAGCGCAACTGCACGACCTGCCGCCACCGCCCGCGCTCAGCGGGTACGAAAGCCCGGGCAATGATGAATCCGTCCACGCGCCTCAGGTGTGTGAGCTGCCATGGTTCTGTGTCAAAGACCCGGAGTTGGCCGTGATCGAACAGTTTCAGGCATCGCCCACCTACCGCCTGGAGCGCACGGACCGCCACCTGTGTGTCGGCTTTGGGCACAACACCGAAGCTACCAGTCAGCCATTCATGTGGACGGCCGCGAAAGGTGAAGTAAGCGGGACTGCCAAGGCACTGGCGGCCAACACCAGTATCGGTCTGGGTAAAGAGTGGCCGGTGGGCGAACACGTCTTCGAATTGAGTTTTTCGGCGCACCTGGATCGCGACTTCACACACACGCAGCGCTCGGCGAAAGGCTGGGACCAGGCTTCGTCGCTGGAAATCATCACTTATGTTCCGCCGAAAAAAGCCGTTGCGGCGTACCTTGTCCAAAGCGAATACCGCCTGCTGCGACAGGACGGCAGTCAGGTTTCAAGCACCGCCAGCTATACCAATGGTGACCACGTGTACATGAGCGAGTCTCCAAACGCAGAGGTGCTGCCTGATGAGTCACCTCAAGCAGAGCCCGAACTAGAGGTAACGGGCCATGATCTGATCGACACCACCCTCACCCCGTAACTGCTCGAGTGCCGCCTGAAGCTTGGCCACCACCTCATCCGGCACGTCTTTGTTCAGCGCCAGGTACAACTGGGCACTGTTGAAGCGCAGCACGGTTTTCAGTTGGGTCACCCCCACTTGGCGAGCCAGGTAACGGCCCGCCGGATCGCCGGTGGCCCACAGGTCGATCTGCCCATCCACCAGTTTTTGCGCGTTGTCCTGGTCACGCAGCGCAACGATGGGGTTAAGGCCCCGTTTTTCCAGGGTCTGCGCAATGGCGTCACCCTTGTAGGCGCCGATCTTGTATCGACGAGCCTGTTCAAGGTCTGTCAGCTCGATCTTGCTGTCGGCCTTGGCCAGCATCACCCAGTCATCCGGGCCGATAGGGCCGACCCATTTGAACAGGGCTTCGCGGTCTGGCAGGCGCGCCATCACAAAGACACCGTAGCCGGGTTTTTCCAGGGCGAGTTTGTAGATTCGCTCCCAAGGAAAACGCAAAGTCAGGTTGTAGGAAATGCCGGCACGCTTGAACGTCTCGCGCACGATATCGACGGCGATGCCCTCAATGTTTTCTTCCTTGGCGAAGTTCTTGCCGTTTTTCGCCATGTTGTAGGGCGGGAAGTTTTCCGTCAGCAACACCAGGGAGGCGTCGGACGGTTCCTCGGCGTGAGCCAAACCCGTCAACAAAATGGACGTACTGGCGAGGGCAAGCAGAAGGGTCTTGAACATGAAGGCTACCGGAATCCATGGCAAGCGCAGAGAGTGCCCCGCGCCTGCCAGGGTGTCCAGCAGCGTTTAGCGAACGACGATACCGCGCGCGGCCATATAGGCTTTAGCCTCAGGCACGGTGTATTCGCCAAAGTGGAAAATGCTCGCTGCCAGCACCGCACTGGCGTGGCCTTCGATCACGCCGTCGGCCAGGTGCTGCAGGTTTCCAACGCCGCCGGAGGCGATCACCGGAATACCCAGCGCATCGCTGATGGCGCGGGTTACGCCCAGGTCGAAACCGTTTTTCATGCCGTCCTGGTCCATGCTGGTCAGCAGGATTTCACCGGCGCCCAGGGCTTCCATCTTCATCGCCCATTCCACCGCGTCCAGGCCGGTAGGTTTGCGACCGCCATGGGTGAAGATCTCCCAGCGCGGGGTTTCGCCCGGGCCGGAGACCTTCTTGGCGTCGATGGCGACCACGATGCATTGCGAGCCGAAGTGCTGCGCGGCTTCGCCGACGAACTCCGGGTTGAACACGGCGGCGGTGTTGATCGAGACCTTGTCCGCACCGGCGTTGAGCAGGTTGCGGATGTCTTGCACGGTACGCACGCCACCGCCCACGGTCAGCGGGATAAACACCTGGCTGGCCATGCGCTCGACGGTATGCAGGGTGGTGTCGCGGCCGTCGACGCTGGCGGTGATGTCGAGAAAGGTAATCTCGTCGGCACCTTGCTCATCGTAGCGACGGGCGATTTCCACCGGGTCACCGGCATCGCGGATGTTCTCGAACTTGACGCCCTTGACCACGCGACCGTTGTCGACGTCCAGGCAAGGGATGATGCGTTTGGCCAGCGCCATGGTCAGTCCTCAGCCGTTGTAGGCGTCGCAGTAAGCCTGGGCTTCGGCGACGTCCAAAGTACCTTCGTAGATCGCGCGACCAGTGATGGCGCCGATGATGCCGGGCGCCTTGGCGTCCAGCAGCGACTTGATATCGCCCAGGTTGTGAATGCCACCGGAGGCGATCACCGGGATCCTGGTTGCAGCGGCCAGCGCAGCGGTGAACGGCACGTTGCAGCCCTGCATCATGCCGTCTTTGGCGATGTCGGTATAAACAATGGCGGACACGCCGTCGGCTTCGAACTGCTTGGCCAGGTCGATGACCTGCACGGTGCTGATTTCAGCCCAGCCGTCGGTGGCGACGAAACCGTCTTTGGCGTCCAGGCCCACAATGACTTTGCCCGGAAACGCGCGGCAGGCTTCGGCGACAAAGGCCGGGTCTTTCACGGCCTTGGTGCCGATGATCACGTAGCTCACGCCAGCCTTGACGTAGTGCTCGATGGTTTCCAGGGAGCGAATGCCGCCGCCGATCTGGATCGGCAGGTTCGGGTAGCGCTTGGCGATGGCAGTAACCACTTCGCCATTGACTGGCTGGCCTTCGAAGGCGCCGTTCAAGTCCACCAGATGCAGGCGACGGCAGCCCCCTTCTACCCATTTGGCAGCCATGCTCACCGGGTCATCGGAGAACACGGTGGAGTCTTCCATGCGGCCTTGGCGCAGGCGTACACAAGCGCCGTCCTTAAGATCGATAGCGGGGATAATCAGCATCTGGCAAACCTTATTCGATATTCAGCAATGCTTGGGAAATCAGGGTTTCTCAAGCGACCACAGGTCGCTTTCGATGCTTTCGAACCTTTCTTTAAGGAGCGTCTGCGTGTCGAAAATCGCCCTGTTGTAATAGTGCGGCGCCACTTCGGTGGTGAACAGCTCAAGAATCTCGGCGACCTCGAACGAGCCCAACTTGAGTTCGAAGCGGTCCTCCATGAAACGCTTGATCTTGTCGGTCGCCTCACGCTCCTGTTCGGGCGTGAGGTTCAAGATCGGCGGCTTCGGCTTCTTGGCCATTACCAGCGACCATCCCACGCGGCGAAGTTCTGCAGCAATTGCAGGCCATGGGTATGGCTCTTCTCCGGGTGGAACTGCACGGCAAAGCGCGAACCGTCGGCCAGCGCTGCGGCGAAGTCGACGCCATAATGCCCGCCACCCACCACTTGGCGCGGGTTGCCAGCATTGATGTAGTAGCTGTGCACAAAGTAGAAACGCGCCAGGTCCGGAATGTCGTGCCACAGCGGGTGATCGACGGTCTGGCTGACTTCGTTCCAACCCATGTGCGGCACCTTCAAGTGCGCGCCGTCTTCGTGCAGGTCTTTACCAAAGAACTTCACCTGGCCAGGGAACAGGCCGATGCAGTCGACGCCGCCGTTCTCTTCACTGCTGTCGAGCAAGGCTTGCATGCCCACGCAGATGCCGAGGAACGGGCGGTCCTGGCTGACTTCGCGCACCAGGCTGTCAAAGCCCAGGCGGCGGATCTCGGCCATGCAATCGCGAATCGCGCCGACGCCGGGGAACACCACGCGGTCGGCTTCGCGAATCACATTGGCGTCGCTGGTGATCAGCACCTTGCCGGCGCCCACGTGCTCGAGCGCCTTGGCCACCGAGTGCAGGTTACCCATGCCGTAATCGATAACCGCGACCGTCTGCATTACAGAACGCCCTTGGTCGACGGCATTTGCCCGGCCATGCGGTCATCCAGCTCTACGGCCATGCGCAGTGCGCGGCCGAATGCCTTGAACACGGTTTCGATCTGGTGGTGGGTGTTGGTGCCGCGCAGGTTGTCGATGTGCAGGCTGACGAGTGCGTGGTTGACGAAGCCCTGGAAAAACTCCTGGAACAGGTCGACATCGAAGCCGCCCACGGTGGCGCGGGTATACGGCACATGCATCTGCAGGCCTGGGCGGCCGGAGAAGTCGATGACCACACGCGACAGCGCTTCGTCCAGCGGGACATAGGCGTGGCCGTAGCGACGGATGCCTTTTTTGTCGCCGATGGCCTTGGCAAACGCCTGGCCGAGGGTGATGCCTACGTCTTCCACCGTGTGGTGGTCGTCGATATGCAGGTCGCCCTTGCTGACGATATCCAGGTCGATCAGCCCATGACGGGCGATCTGGTCCAGCATGTGCTCAAGAAAAGGTACACCGATATCAAATCGGGCCTTTCCGGTGCCATCCAGGTTGATCGAGGCTTTGATCTGGGTTTCCAGAGTGTCGCGCTCGACGGATACCTTACGTTCAGCCATCACCAGCTCCGCAAAATCATTGGGCGAAAAAGGCAGCCATTATAGGGGCGCGGGCGCTAAACAGAAACATCGAAGGGGATAAGACTGATGGAGTGTCGGGGATAGACATGTGCATACAAGCAGGCGCTCCAGGATGGTGCGCCCCGCCGCTGTCTTGAAACAAGTAGAGATCCAGTGTGGGAGCTGGCTTGTGTGGGAGCTGGCTTGCCTGCGATGCAGACACCTCGGTATGTCGGCCACACCGTGGTGATGCTATCGCAGGCAAGCCAGCTCCCACACAAGCGCGGTTCCTGTGGGAGCCGCGCTCGCCCGACTACAGCGGCATCAGTGGAACAACACCGCCGTCTTCTGCAGGGTCACCCACACACCCCACGCCAACGGAATACCTACCACCAGCCAGGCGGCAACAGCCATCGGCACAGTACCAGGGGCCGCTTTCCACTCCAGCGAAGTGCTGGCATCGGCGCCTTTGTCATGGCCCAGCGCCTGTTCGGCAGCCAGTTCAGCGTCGGTCATGAAGTACTTGTCGGCCACCGGGCGCACCAGCAGGTTGCAGAGGAAACCCAGCACCAGCAGGCCTGCAAGGATGTACAAGGTGATGTCGTAAGCCGCAGCGCGCGGAACGCCGATGCTCAGTTGGTATTCGCGAAGGTAGTTCACCAACACCGGGCCCAGCACGCCGGCCGCCGCCCATGCGGTCAACAGGCGACCGTGGATCGCGCCGACCATTTGGGTGCCGAACAGGTCGGCCAGGTACGCAGGCACAGTCGCAAAACCGCCGCCGTACATCGACAGGATGATGCAGAACGCCGCCACAAACAGCGCCACGTTGCCCAGGTGCCCCAGGTTCGGGATCAACGCGTACAGGGCAAAGCCCAGGGCGAAGAACACGAAGTAGGTGTTTTTACGGCCCAGGTAGTCGGAGAACGACGCCCAGAAGAACCGGCCACCGATGTTGAACAGGCTCAACAGACCGGTGAAACCTGCAGCGATAGCCGCAATGGAGGCCAGTTGACCTGCGTCCAGCTGGCCGAACGGCACATCCACACCCAGCAACTTGCCACCGAACACTTCCTGCAACAGTGGCGAAGCCATGCCGAGGATGCCGATACCGGCGGACACGTTCAGGCACAGCACCAGCCATACCAGACGGAATTGCGGGGTTTTCCACGCCACGTTCACGTGCACGTGACGGTGGGTGATCATCGCGTTGCTGGCTTTTTTCGCCGGCGCGGTCCAGCCCTCAGGCTTCCAGCCGGTCGGCGGAACGCGGTAGGACAGTGCGCCACCGATCATGAACACGAAATAAATCACGGCCATGACTACAAAGCTCTGCCACACGCCCACGCTGGTTGGCGAGGCGAAGTGGCCCATCAGTGCTGCGGCCAACGGTGCACCCACCATTGCGCCACCGCCGAAGCCCATGATCGCCATGCCAGTGGCCATGCCGCGCTTGTCCGGGAACCACTTGATCAGGGTCGATACAGGCGAGATATAACCCAGGCCCAGGCCAATACCACCGATCACACCGGAGCCGATCCACATCAGCCAGATCTGGTGGGTATAAATCCCCAGCGCCGAGATCAACAGGCCGCCGCACCAGCACAACGCCGATACAACGCCCGCCTTACGTGGCCCGGCATGTTCCAGCCAGCCGCCCCAGATGGCTGCCGAGCAACCCAGGAAGATGAAGAACAGCGTGTAGATCCAGCCCAGCATGGAGATGGGCCAGTCGCACTGGGACGAGAAGACTTGCGCGATAAAGCTCATGTCCGGCGCGCAGGCGACCGGCGCGGTGATACCCAGAGCCTTGGACAGCGGCAGCCAAAACACCGAGAACCCGTAGGCCATGCCGATGCAGAGGTGGATGGCCAGGGCGGCCGGCGGAACCAGCCAGCGGTTGAAGCCGGGCTTGGCGATAATGCGCTCCTTGGACAGGAACGCGGGCTGCGCGGCAGTACTACCGGCCGCAGTGCTAGTGCTCATTGGTGTTTCCCCCAGTTATTAGTATGTGTCCGTCAGGCGCTCTCTCCCTCGACCTTGCACGCAGAGCGTTGGCCGTTGTTGTTGAGTAAAGCTCCTTTTAAGCGCGACGCTGTGTCGCAGACGACAGACGAACCCGCGAAGATTAGCACCAGTGGATGACAGAAAAACCAAACTGACATCACCTTTTTCACTCAACCTGATCTGCCTGACGGCAAAATCCTATTTTGCCGTCCCTGGATACAATGTAACGATGCGTGAACTGACGCAGGCCTTCGGGCGTTATACTCTGCGGCTAAATTTTGAAATCGACATACAAGGACTCGCCCATGAAAGCGTTCGGCAAAATCCTGGGTCTGGTACTCCTCGGGCTGTTGCTGATCATTGTGGCCCTGGGCTTTGCCCTGACCCACCTCTTCGATCCCAACGACTACAAAGACGAGATTCGCCAGATTGCCCGCGACAAGGCCCACATCGAGCTGACGCTCAATGGCGATATTGGCTGGAGCCTGTTCCCCTGGCTGGGCCTTGAGTTGCACGAAGCCAGCGTGGCAACCCTGACCACCCCGACCCAACCGTTCGCCGACTTGCAAATGCTCGGCCTGTCGGTGCGCGTGCTGCCACTGCTGCGCCGCGAAGTGCAGATGAGCGATGTGCGTGTCGAAGGCCTCAACCTGCGCCTTAACCGTGACAAGCAAGGCCACGGCAACTGGGAAGACATCGGCAAGAATGTGCCCGACGCGGCCGAAATCGCCAGCGCCCCTGCCCCAGCGCAAGCCCCCGCCGAACCCGAACCGGAAAAGCCACCCAAGCCGATCCGCCTGGACATCGACAGCCTGACCATCAACAACGCCCGCGTTGAATACAACGATGAACAGACCGGCAAACAGTTCAGTGCCGAAAGCATCCAGTTGAGCGCCGGCGCCGTGCACGAAGGCGCGAGCATTCCACTCAAGCTCACCGCATTCCTGGGCAGCAACCAGCCGCTGATGCGCGTCAAAACTGAACTGAACGGCAACCTGCGCATCCAGCGCGCCCTGCAGCGCTACCAGTTCGAAGACATGAAACTCAGCGGCGAAGCCACCGGCGAGCCGCTGCAAGGCAAGACCGTGACCTTCTCCACCCAGGGCCAATTGCTGGTGGACCTGGCGGCCAACATCGCCGAGTGGACCAACCTCAAGCTCTCCGCCAACCAACTGCGCGCCTTGGGCGAACTGAAGGTCAATGACCTGAACAAATCCCCGCAAGTCAGCGGCGCGCTGTCGATTGCTCAGTTTGACCTGGCCAAGTTCCTCGACAGCATCGGCCACCCGCTGCCGCCCATGGCTGACGGCAGCCTGAGCAAGGTCGAGCTGGTCAGCCGCCTCAAGGGCACCCCGACCAGCGTGGCGCTGGAAGACCTGAACCTGAAACTCGACGGCAGCACCTTCACCGGTCGCATCGCCGTGGATGACTTCGCCAAGCAAGCCTTGCGCGTGCAGCTCAAGGGCGACACCTTCAACGCCGACAACTACTTGCCGGCCAAGTCCGAATCGGCCAAAGGCGCAACCGCTGCCCGCCAGGCTGAAGTACAGAACAGCGAAGCCGGCGCCATGGCCGCCGGTGGCACCACACCACTGCCGGAAGCTCCGACCAAAGGCGCGTGGAGCACCGACAAACTGCTGCCACTGACCCGCCTGCGCACCCTGGACGTCAACGCCGACCTGGCTTTTGGGCAACTGACCCTGAGCAAGCTGCCGATCCAGAATGCAGCGCTCAAAGCCTCCGGCGCCGATGGCCAGCTCAAGCTCGACACCTTGAGCGGCGGCCTCTACAACGGCACCTTCCAGGCCAACGGCACACTCGATGTGCGCCAGGACATTCCGCTGCTGGCGCTGCAAACCCACATCAAGCAAGTGCCGGTTGAACGCATCCTGCAAGCCCAGGGGCAAAACCCGCCGGTCAAAGGCCAGGTTACTCTCGACAGCAACCTAACCGGCCGTGGCAATAGCCAAAAAGCGCTGATCGACAGCCTTAACGGTACCGCCAGCTTTGTGATCAATAACGGCGCGCTGCTCAACGCCAACATTGAACAGCAACTGTGCACCGGTATTGCCTTGCTCAACCGCAAGACCCTGAGCACCACGCCACAGGGCAAGGACACGCCGTTCCAGGAACTGCGCGGCACGCTTAACTTCCGTAACGGGGTGGCGAGCAACCCGGACCTCAAAGTGCGTATTCCGGGCCTGGCGGTCAACGGCAACGGTGACGTCGACCTGCGCGTGCTGGGCATGGACTACCGCGTTGGCATCATCGTCGAAGGCGACCAGCGCGACGTGCCGGACCCGGCCTGCCAGGTCGGCGCCAACTTCCAGAACATCGAAGTGCCGCTGCGCTGCCGTGGCCCGCTGGAGCTGGGCGCCAAGGCCTGCCGCCTGGACAAGGACGGCTTGACTCAGGTCGCCATCAAAGCCGCCGGCAACAAGCTCAGCGACAAAATCGAAGAGAAGCTCGACAAGGTTAATCCGCAGCTTAAAGACGCCCTTAAAGGCCTGTTCAAACGATGAGAAACGAGCAGTTTTCACAGGCGGTGCTGGATTGGTACGACCGCCACGGTCGCCATGACCTGCCCTGGCAACAGGGCATCACGCCTTACCGGGTGTGGGTCTCGGAGATCATGTTGCAACAGACCCAGGTGAGCACCGTGCTCAATTACTTCGACCGGTTCATGGCTTCCTTGCCGACGGTCGAAGCCCTGGCCGCCGCGCCGGAAGATGAAGTGCTGCACCTGTGGACCGGTCTGGGTTACTACACCCGTGCACGTAACCTGCAGAAGACCGCCAAGATTGTCGTTGCTGAATACGGCGGCGAATTTCCCAAGGATGTGGAAAAACTCACTGAGCTGCCTGGCATTGGCCTGTCCACTGCCGGCGCCATCGCCAGTTTGAGCATGGGCCTGCGCGCGCCGATCCTCGACGGCAACGTCAAACGCGTGCTGGCGCGTTTTACTGCGCAAGAGGGCTACCCAGGCGAACCCAAGGTCGCGAAACAGCTCTGGGCCACCGCTGAGCGCTTTACGCCCCACGACCGCGTCAACGCCTACACCCAGGCAATGATGGACATGGGCGCCACGCTCTGCACGCGCAGCAAGCCAAGCTGCCTGCTGTGCCCGCTGGAAAAAGGCTGCGAAGCCCACATGCTCGGCCTGGAGACGCGTTACCCGATCCCCAAGCCGCGCAAGACCATCCCGCAAAAGCGCACGCTGATGCCACTGCTGGCCAACGCCGAGGGCGCGATCCTGCTTTACCGTCGCCCGTCCACGGGCCTGTGGGGCGGCTTGTGGAGCTTGCCGGAACTCGATGACCTGCAAGACCTGGAACACCTCGCCAACCAGCACGCGCTGGCACTGGGCGAGCAACAGGCGCTGCCGGGGCTGATCCACACCTTCAGCCACTTCCAGCTGGCCATCGAGCCCTGGCTGGTGCAGGTCGAGGAATCCGCCCATCACGTGGCCGAGGCCGACTGGCTCTGGTATAACCTCGCCACCCCGCCGCGCCTGGGCCTTGCCGCCCCGGTAAAAAAACTGCTGAAGCGCGCGGCCGACGTATTGAACGCAGGAGTTTCGTCATGACCCGCACCGTAATGTGCCGCAAGTACAAAGAAGAACTGCCAGGCCTGGAACGCCCTCCGTATCCAGGTGCCAAGGGCCAGGACATTTTCGAGCATATCTCTGCCCAAGCCTGGGGTGACTGGCTGAAACACCAGACCCTGCTGATCAACGAAAAACGCCTGAACATGATGAACGGCGAAGATCGCAAATACCTGGCGGGTGAAATGGATAAGTTCTTTTCCGGCGAGGATTACGCCAAGGCCGACGGTTACGTGCCGCCTGCTCAATAATTGATCAAAAACCGGGGTCGGCACGTAAGCGACGGTAATAATTAAATATTTTTTGAAAACTTGCTTGACGCCCCCCTGAAAAACCCGTTTAATGCGCCCCGTTGCCCAGATAGCTCAGTCGGTAGAGCAGGGGATTGAAAATCCCCGTGTCGGCGGTTCGATTCCGTCTCTGGGCACCACTAATACCGAAAAACCCCAAGCGAAGATGATTCCTTGGGGTTTTTTATTGCCTGCGATTTAGTGGCCGCGGGCCAATGCCCCGCCCGATTCACACCCGAGGGTTATTTATCCCGCTGCTCGATCGTTTAGCTGTTACTGAATTTTCTGTTGCAAGGTAGTTATTTGATGAACCGGTACTTGTTCTGCGCGCTGTTGCTGCTGACGGCGTTGCTCAGTGGCTGCGCCACACAAATGGATGTCTCGATCAACGCAACCCCCGATCCGGACTATCACTTTGATCGACAGGCGCTGGTGCTGGTGACCACGTCCGTGGGCGGCAGCGCGCAAAACACGCTCAATGCCCGCTATTACCTGCGGGACATGGTCAGCGCCATGAAGGACCAGGGCTTTCGCGAGGTGTACACCGATGCCAGCCTGCCCAAGAACCATGGGCCAATCAAAATGACCATCATCCTGGACGTCGACAGCAAGCAGGTCACTTACCGCTATACCGCCACCGATTACGGCCAGGTGCCCACCAGCACCACCACCGAGTGCAAGAAGAACAAAAAGAAAGCCGACCAGTTGACCTGCACCAGCAAGCCGAACACCACCTACGGCCCGGTGGGCACCTCGGAGCGCACCGGCTACACCACGCTCACTACCTTCACTGCCACCGCGCGTGACGAAGCAAGCCGGCGCGCGGTGTATGTGTTGCGAGTGATGTCCTACAACGAAGACTGCCAGGCCGCCAAGATCGAAGCGTTCCTGGTCGAACAGGGCCTGCAGAACCTCAACTTCCAGGACCGCGTGCAGCGCAACTACACCGTGACGATGCCCGAGGGCTACCAGTGCAAGTAGGCGCCTGGCTACTTCAGTAGAAACACCATCAGCGGGTTGTCGTTAAGCCGCCCTTCGAAGTTTGGCGCCTGCTGCTCCATCGGCGTGCCCTTGAGCAGCGCTGCTTCTTTGCGCGGCACCAGCACCCAGGATGGACGCGGCAGGGTGGCGAGCTTCTCGGGCTCGTTACCGGCGACGAACAGCGGTTGCTCATCGTGCGTCAGGTTCATCATGTAGCGGATAGCCCAGGTGTCGCGGCCAAGGTCGACAAACACCAATGGCCCCGGCTGCGACGCACGCAATGCCTCTACCTGGCTGACAAACTTGCGGGTGTCGTATTGCAGGTCCTTGGCCGGGTCGATCACCACCACCAGCAGCAACCATTGCGCCACCAAGGCGATCACACTGAGCCACACCAGGCGCAACGGGCGACGCCAGGCAACCAGCGCCGCCACTTGCAGCACCACCCACACGCCAATCAACGGCGGCAGCGACACGTCGGGCCAGTAACCGTGCTTCTGCCAGGTGTGCCGACAGATAAACAACACCACCACGCACAGCGCCGGTAGCGCCACGACAAGCCATTCGTAGCAGCGGCGCACGCCAACGAACCAGTTTTGCGCCTGGAGCAGCCCATAGGCGGCGACAGCGGCAAACATCGGCACCATCGGCAGAATGTAGTAAGCGCGCTTGAAGTGCGGCACCGACAGCCCGAGCAGGATCATCAGGCCACAGGCCGCCAGCCGCACCACCATTTGCACGTCTTCGTTGACCCAGCGCTCAGACCAGCGATGCCGCAGCGCGATCATCGCCGCCAACGCCAACGGCACCACCGGGAAATAGCGATACAAACTCAGCTTGAAGTAGAAGTAGAACGGCTCGCCGGATTCGTCGAGGCGCCCACTGACCTGCATCCTGAACACATCGTCGGCAAAGGCCTCGCCACCGCTGAAACGCGCCAGCTTCATCAACGCCCACCAGCAGGCCCCGAGCAACGCCAGCCCCACAAAACCATGGATCAACACCTGCTTGACCCGTTCGCCCGGCTTGCCCAGCGCCCAGTAAACGCACACCACGCCGCAGACTTCGATAAGCCCCAAAGGCCCACGAATCGCGAAGGCCAGCACAAACAGCGGGAACACCGCCAACTGTCGAAGCCGTGACCCGAGACGCTCGCCCGTGTGCAGCAGGTAGAAGCTGCCTACGCATAAGAGCGCGACCATCAGGTCCAGGCAGACCGAGCGCGACTTATCGAGCAATTGGGTGGTAAGCAGCGTCAGCAGCACCGTCAGCAATGCCCAAGGCCGACTGAACGGCACCAGCAGGCGATAGATCAGGGCGATCACGCCCGCCGCAGCAAGGGCCGTCGGCAGCACGTTGGCCAGGTGGTTCGGCGCACCGAACAGGCGAGCAAACACAAAGCTGAAGAAAGTCGCAGTGCCGGGATAGTCCGGGTACGGCTGGCCGTAGGTGGTAGGAAAAAGACTCGCGCCATGGCGAAACATTTCCTGCATGAACAACGCCCATCGCCCGTCAAAGCCTTGGGGTTGCTCGTCCCAGATACCCAAGGTAAACAGCAATAAAGCGATCAGAAACAGGCCCAGAGACTCCAGGCGATAACGGCTGCGGTGATCCATCGAATGTCCTTTCAGGTGGGGTACGCCGACTCCATGGTGCCGACTCCACCCCTGAATAACGCCTGAACAAATCCGAGTATTTATGGACTTATCGACCGGCGCGCCACACCAGCGCGGGAATCAGCCGGATGTAGAGTAGCTCGCCCACCAGCTCAAGCAGGGTTTGGAGGATCACCGCCGTTGCGGCCAGCCCGCGCACGTCTTCAGGCAGGGCCAACGCCAGTGGCAGCACCACCAATGAGTTGCGCGTCGAAGCACTGAAGGTCACCGCCCGCGCGGTAACAGCAGGCAACGCAAACAACCGCGCAGCCAGCGCGCCTATCAGCGGCGCCAGCAACAGGAAGCCGAGGTACACCGGGATCACCGGCAACAACAACGCGATATCGCGCACCACCGAAGTGATCTGCGAGCCGATCACCACAAACAACACCAACGCCATCGCCGGCACCGGCAGCCAGGCCCAGGCGTTGTTCCAAACATTGATAGCGCTTGAGCGCCGCGCCAGGCAGGTGGTCAGCACCGCCAGGATCATCGGCAGCACAATCAGCAACAGGAACGCCTCGACAAACGGCCCCACCGCCACCACCACGGCGGACTGGGCGCCCAGCATGAAGCTCAGGTACACCGGCAGCAGCACCAATTGCAGCAACAACAACACCGGCGTCGCCGCCAGCATCAGCCGCGAGTCACCCTTGCCGATATGGGTAAACACCACCACATAGTCGATACACGGCGTGAGCAACACCAGCAGCGCGCCCACCAGCAACGCCGGGCGTTCCACCAGGCCCCGGGTCAACGCCCACACCAGCAAGGGCACCAGAATGAAATTGGCCAGCAGCAATGCGCAGATAAAGCGTTTATTACCCAGGCCCTGGCGCAGGTCCAGAAACGGAATTTGCAGGAACATGGCATACATCAGCACTGCGATGGCAGGTGTGACCAGCACGCCAAGACCTTGGGCTGACAAAGGGGCGAACACGCCAAATGCGACCGCCAGGAGCACGGCGACGAAGTAGATCGGGATTTGGTTGTGTTCGAGGGTGTCACGGGTCATGGGCTGACTCTGGTTGATCAATTGATCGCAAGCCTAAGCACCGGGAGCGCCGAGGTCGAGCATCGCGACATTTCCTGCGCCCATCACGCGCTAAATTTGTTAGTTTCGGCTTCTTATAAAAGCGCGCGGATCAAGCCCGTACCAAAAAGCGCAAGTATCGAGCCGACTCATGAACC
>NZ_WKDV01000064.1:0-27766 GCF_021605825.1 Pseudomonas sp. PA-6-3C | reverse complement strand
GTGGAAGTGGTGGGCACAACTCTTTAACGGAGCAATCGCCTCCTACTGAGTAGGTCAAGCTATCTATGCCCAACTAAAAGAGGTTTTCCAGCCGTCGGTGGAAAACCTCTATGGGGGTCGAGCGATGAATATAACTATACCTAATTATGAAATATTGAATTTTGAAACGGAAAGCTTGGTTATCTCTGAAGCAGGCATTTCCAAGGTGCATTCACAGTCACTGCTGCAAGCACTTAGACAGATAAAGCTATCGAGTGTAATGACAAGGGAGGAATTGGACGAGGTTTTTTGTGAAAATGGTTTGAATGCCTGTGATGCATTTGAATTTTTGGAGAAAATCATACCTCTCATAGCGAGAGAGGAAATGTACTTCGAAAAGACGATTGTTGTACATGATTGGAGCGGTCGGGCAAATGTTGAAGATCTTTTCAGGCAGGAGTTGTCCGGAACGTTAGAAATAAGGAGGTTTTCAAGTGATATAGTCTCGTCGCTTAGTGGGGGGAGATATTTCATTGTGTTGATATGCCGCGCCTACGACTATTCCAATGTTAAAAAGCTACATTTCGATTTGTCGAAAGCATCACCACAAAGTGCGATCACCGTTTGTTGGCCTATGGGCGGTTTTTTTTGCATTGGCCAACCCTATATTGCGGAAATTGGAAACCCTTGCCATTTTTGCAATGTCGATAGACTGGTTCATAGTGCGTCGATTGTGTCGGTGAAAAATGACTGGGCACGTGTCTTGAATTTTTGTAAGGGTAAGCACGTCAGTGTGCCTTCTAAAGAACTTAGTTTCTATCAAGAGCTGATAGTGGTCGGAGCTATTGTCAGAAAGATTAAGTTTTTTACTGAGCCCGGAAGTGCACGTAAATATCAAGACGATGTATTGTATGTTTCATATCTCCAACTGAGTGATGGTCAGCTTTATGAAGAGCCCACTTCGCACTGGTACATGTGTGACTGCTTGGGGGAAGGGACATGAAAAACATACCGCATGATTATTATCTCAGGTTTCTAGACGGTTCTGTGCATGATGAAGTTCTTGATTTTCATAATAAGGGCAATTTTACTTTTCATAAGTCGTTGGAGAATCGCACAGTTCTCCATTTTCTTGATGAGAAGCATCTCGCACAATTAACGGGCAATGAACTGGTTCTTTATCCGGATATGAACTTAACAACTGAAATTACTTTGTTGGGCGAGGCTCCGGAAAATAAGTTGTGTAGAAATGAATCGTGTGAGCGTTTCCTATCTTCGGGGTTGAGATTTTCAGAAATCGAGAGTTTGATTTTTCCGCTGCTGTCAAGAAATGGAGAGTCATACAAAAGAGGGTATCCAAGTGGCGGAGCACTTTATCCCGTTGAGGTTTTTATCTGCTCACTTACTGAGGAGAACTATCAGTGGCCTGGGGCTGGAAAAATTTTGCATTTGCTTCCGAAATCAAAGCGATTTGAACTGTTGCAAGTTGAGCATGATGTCGAAAAAATAAAGTCCGCTGTTTTGGCATCGCCCAATAATATTGGTAGCCCGAGTTTAGCCATTATTTACGCAGTCTATATACCGAAAAACTTGTTTAAATATAGGTATCGCGGGTATCGAATGGCGCTCATGGAGGTAGGGTCAATTTATATGCTGGTGGAGCTCCAGGCAAAATCGCTTGGGTTGGCGTGTCGGTTATGGTCTGCCTATACGGATTCAATGGTCTGTAAGGTGCTTGGGTTGAATCCGGCCTTGTTTTTTCCTATGTGTGTTCATTTTATAGGTAGAAATCATGAAATTAATTAACCCAATGCACAAGCCTGATCTCCCATGCATGATGCTATTTCAACCTTCAGGATTAATCGATTTTCCCAACTCTGTAGAAGTTTTCGATGCGCTGTCAGCTACAGGTTCGGGTGTAGGGAACGGTTCGAATTCAATCAGATCCGCGTTGGGCGAGTATTTTGAACGTCGTCATTTTTATAGAGAGATACTTTCAAAAAAGCGGGGGGCTCTTAATGAATCACTCACCAATGCGGAGGTCGATAGCTTTACAGGTGCATTTGTCCAAACGGCTTCTAATGGTATTTCTATTGCAGCGCTTGAAAGCTATAAATTTTTTATGAGTGAGGTGGTAAGAGTATCGGATTTTTCCAGTTGTTTTATTCCAACTGTCTGCCTCTCCCTTTCCTCGCGGGGCCTTGAAAGTGACACGTTTATTTACCCTCAGAGAGATACGTGTGGGTGCAGTTTTCATTGGCGTTCAGAGGTCGCTTTTTTGGGGGCGATAAAAGAGTATCTTGAACGACAGTTTCTTCTGAGATTTTGGCTGACAAAAAAATGTCGTTCTTTGGTTTCTCCTGTTTATGTGGATAGCTCATTAGTTGGTCGGCGTGTTATACACCTTTATCACGCTTTGCTTGCAGCAGGAAAGCTTTCAGTTTTCGATATTTCAGATTCCAGGTTTCCAGGCGTTTGTATATTAGTCGTCTACGGTCAGAACAGGCCCCATCACAATGTAAACTATTGTGCAGGTATGTCTTATGCTTCTACAGAGTCCGAGGCACTTGAGAAGGCGTTGCTTGAGTTGTGGCAGACTTATCGATTTATGGATCTATTCGGTGCCGTTGACTCTGATATAAGTAAGGTTGAAGATCCGTATTTGCGATATTTTTTAAGTTGTAATTCATTTGCAACTTATCACGAGATTACCGATGTGTTGGTCGTCGAAGAATCTTCAGTGTCTCGCGCCGTGGGGTTTACATTGCAGGGTTTGTTGTCGGTATTGAAAGGTTTGGGTGTGGCGGGTTACTTCTATTCACGTTACTCGACAGTTAACGGTGTCGGATGTTTTTTTTGCCGGTATCTTTCACCTGATCTTTTTTTACATATGGATAATTCGGGGAGTATAAATTTGATAAACAAGTACTCCAAGAGTTTTCTGGCTTCTGTGCTGCCCTCTCGTTTGGAGAGAATGGTGCCTTTCCCATGAGGTGGTTAATGAATATTGATTTATTATTCAAGTCGGGCTTGTTGGCAGCTCTTTTTATCAAAGAACAATTGAAGGAGCCTCTTGCGTTATTTTGGATCGTCCTCTCCCCAGTTGTCACCTTTTACTTAATTATGTATGCCCGGATGACCCGTGCGGAAATGTCGGCTGATTACATTTCGGTGACCTCATGGTTCTACGCCTTCGTATCGTCGAGTGTCGCCATGTTTGGGCTGGCGTTTTATATAGTGGGGAGAAGAGAGAGCGGTTTTCTTCGATCGTTTGTCTATACGAATCGCACGAAGAGGGTCTTTCTTGTTGGTCAGTTTTTGGCCTATTCAATTATGTCAATGGTTTATTGTTTGGTGTTCTATGTTCTGACGCGGGTGTACTTTGGTGAGATGAGTTTTGTTGAGTTTCTTGTTGTCGCTGGAAGATTCTACATTTGTTTTTTGCTGTTTTCGATACCGTCACTGTTATTGACGCTGGTTCCGCTGGGGTTTCAAAATGCGAATACTGTGTTTTCAGTGTTGTCTTTCCTGATGTTGGCGCTTGGGATTGTGAGTATAAGCTCGTCCCATCCGGTGATAGAAGTGGTGAAATTTTTCAATCCGATGTGGTGGGCTAGCCAGATTATGCAGGGGGGTGTCTTTGAATCTTTATATGTAGTGATGACCATTGTAGTGCTGTTTGTTTTGTCGCTGGCTGTGGTCTATAAATTTTTGCTCGTCAATCCGGTTTGGAGTCGTTACTGATGAAACGTTTGATTGTGAATTCGCTAGACGTCCGGTATGAGCGCCATACGGTATTTAATAAGGCGTCAATGGTGGTCGAAGCGGGCTCCATCTCAGGCTTACTGGGGCCTAACGGATCTGGAAAAACTACTTTTTTTGATGTGATTTGCCGTCTGAAGAAAATGGAGGCCGGTGAGATAGTCAATTCGTTCTCAACGTTTCTTTACTTGTCTCAAGTTATCACTACGCCTCCAGTGCTTCGAATGTTTGATGTGTTTAAAATGATGATGATTTTTTGTGCTGATGTGCCGGTTACTCAAAAGCATGCGTTAGAAAAAATCGAAATGTGGAGCCCGGGGGTTGCCGAGCGCTATTGCGACATCTGGAACAAAAAATCCTCGCTTTGCAGTTATGGAGAAAAGCGTTGGTTTTTTACGCTGTCTCTGCTCGCTGTAGGGGCCGATCTGGTCATTCTGGATGAGCCTACAGCGGGCGTGGATCCGGAGTTTCGTTATCATATTTGGAGGTGTTTGGAAGGCGCTGCGCAGCAGGGTGTTGCTGTTCTCGTCTCGTCACATAACGTTGACGAAATCGTCAATCATTGCGATGACTTTTACATGCTGAGTCAGCAACGCTTTAACCGCTTTACTGACGCAGGAGGGTTCATGGGGGCGTATGACGCCAAAAGCCTGGATGAGGCCTTTATTCACGCGGCAAGCTTGCCAACAAATTAAGTCAGACTTTGCCGCGCGACGTTATTTACCTATGGGAACAAACGCCACGCTGCCACCCGAGCGCTTCTGGAACAACCGTTCGCCATTATCCGGCTGAGTGGTGATCACCGTGTGATCCGCGCCCAGGTAGGCCAGCGGCGTCGGGTCTTCCTTGGAATACTGCGCGACGATAATGGTGTGCTGCGGGTCGAAGCCCTGGCCGCTGGTTTTTTCCAGCCAGGCCATCAAGGCGGCGCTGTCGCCCTGGCGCGGGAAGTCCTGGGTCTCGCTGACGTAGTAGAACGGTTTGCCGCCATTTTGCAGGTACATGGGCACCTTGTTGTCGACTTCTACCATCACCATCTGCCAGTGAGCCCACGGCGCACTTTTGACCGCCTCGGCCTGTACGTCGTCGGCGAAGCGGGTCACGCCGCCATTGCCGTTGACCCAGGGATAGATCCCTCCGAGCACCAGCAACAGCAGACCTGCAGTGAAGCCGAAGCCTTTTTGCCAACGCGGCCAGCTGGCGGTTTTTTGCTCCAGGCGTTCACTCAACCACCAGGCCGCCAACAACTGGGCAAAAGGCACCAGCGGCAGCACGTAGTAGCTGCGCCGGCTGCCACTGGCGGTGAAGAATACAAACAGCAGGCCCAGGCCCCACACCAGCCAGCGCACGTTCGGTGGCGTGTGGCGCCAGTTGCGCAGCGCCAGCCAGAGGCCAAGCAACCAGCACGGTGCCCAGGGCAAGGTGTAGGCGGGCAGGTAGATCAGGTAGGTGTAGATCGGCCCCATGTGGTCGAACGGGTCGAAGAAACGCACGACGTTTTCCTTGAACACCAGTTCAAGGCCACTCTCGCCGTAAGTCGGCGCGCCGTAGAGGTGGGACAGCACGAAGGGAATCGCATAAAACGCCGCTGCAATCAGCATGGCCAGCAGCAGGCGCAGGTTGAGGTGGCGCTTGTAGCGGTGCTCGCTGAGCAGGTGCGGCAGCAGCACCAGGCCCGGCAGCACAAAACCGATCAAACCTTTGAACAGCGAGGTGGCCGCCAGCAGCAGGAAAAACACCGTGTAGCGCCCCAGCCGCGTGTCGTCCGGCCCGCGCCAATACCACCACACCGCCGCCAGCACGCCGCACACGGTGAGGATATCGGCCGTGGCCACGCGCGCCCAGAACAGAAAGTAGAAGGTGGTGGCGAGCATCCAACCGGCAATCAGCCCGGTGCCTTTGCGAAACAGGCGTTCGCCGATCAGGTACACCAGCCAGATGCTCAGCCACGCCGCAATCACCGACGACAAACGCAGCGACCAGGGGCCAAGCCCGCCCATCAGGTTGGCGAAGCCGGTGATCAGCCAGTAGGAGGGCAGGGGTTTGTCGTAGTAGGGCGCGCCCTTGAGGTAGGGGTCGAAGTAATCACCGCTTTGCAGCATCTGCAACGCGATGTTGGCCCAGCGGGTTTCCGGCCCCCACAGGTCGCGACTGCCCAGGCCCAGCAGCAGGAGCAGCGCCGAGACGCCCAGCAGCAGCACCAGGGCGCCGCGTTCGGTTTTGAAGACACTCATGGGCGGCTCTCAAGGCAGACGTAACGTTAAGGAAGCTGCGGATAAATAATCAAGAGCAGGGCGCCTTTGCGATAGCGCTTGCCACCCGGTGGCAGTTGCCCTTCTTCGCGGTGTTCGCTGGTGCTGTGCACGCGCATCAGCACACCGACCGAACCTTGCTGGCGCGCCTGCGCAAGCCAGGTCTGCACGCTGTCCAGGTCGACCTTGCGGTGCACCGAGTCGGCGTACTTGAGGCCATAACGCAGCTCGCCTTCGGTGTCGTAAAACGCCACTTCCGTGCGACCCAGGCGCCAGGACAAGGCCGACGCCGAGCCCAACTCGTTGCTGATCAAAGCATGGGTTTGTTGCAATTCGTCCAGATGCTCAAGCACGAACTGGTCGGGCATTTCGGTATCGGTGATCATTTCCGGCATGCCCGCCGGCAGCAACGCCACCAGCAAACCGATGCCCAGTGCCGGCATTGCCCACAGGGTCAGCGGGCGCAGCGCTTGCAGCAGGTTGGCGAGGATCCAGGCCAGCAATACGATAAACGCCAGGGACAGGCTGAACATCTCCGCGTGGCTGTTGCCGTACATCGGGTTGCTGATTTGCAGGTAGATCAATGCCACCATCGCCGCCAGGCCAATCACGGCGTTTACCAGCCCGTTGATCAGGATCGCGCGGGCCTTGCCTTGCTGGATCAAGTCGATCAGCGCGTGGCCCATCAACAAGGCCAGTGGCAGCAGGCACGGCATGATGTAGGTCGGCAATTTGCCGCGGCTCATGCTGAAGAAGGCCAGGGGCAACAGCAACCACAGGGCCAGGAACACGATGGCCGGCTGGGCTTTGTCTTTCCAGGTTTTGATCAGTGTGGCTGGCAGCAACGCCGCCCAGGGCAGGCAGGCGACCACCATGATCGGCAGGAAGAACCACCAGGCCCGCGCATGCTGGGCATTGTCGGCAGAGAAGCGACGGATATGCTCGTGCCAGAAGAAGAAACGCCAGTAGTCAGGCTCCTGCAAGTGAATGGCCAAGGCCCACGGCACACACATGATCGCGGCGACCACAATGGCCAGCGGGCCGTAGCGCAACAATTCGCCCAGGCGGCGCTGCCAGAGGATATAGGGCACGGCGATCAGCACGGGCAACAGCCAGGCCAGAAAGCCCTTGGTCATAAAGCCCATGCCGCAGGCCACGCCCAGCACTGCCCAGGCACCCAGACGGCTACGCGAGGTGCGGCTGTCGAGGGCAAACCACAGCGCTACCAGGCTGAGGTTGACCCAGAAGGTGAATTGCGGATCGAGGTTGGAATAACCTGCTTGCCCAGCCACCAGCCCGAAGCTCATGTAGAGCAGGGCGCAGGCGAAGCTTTTGCGTGGGTCGTTCCACAGGCGGCGGGCGATAAGGTAGGCCAGCACCACGCTCAGGCCGGTGGTCAAGGCCGAAGCCACACGCACACCGAACAGGTTTTCGCCGAACACCGCCTGCCCGAGGGCGATCAGCCAATAGCCGGCGGCGGGTTTTTCGAAATAGCGCACACCCATGAAGTGCGGTGCGACCCAATTGCCGCTCTGGAGCATTTCCTGGCTGATCTGGGCGTAGCGGGTTTCATCCGGGATCCACAAACCGTGCAGGCCCATGGGCAGTAGATAGAATACCGCGAAGGCCAATAGCAATAGAGGTAAGGGTTTAAGCAGTCGAGTCATGAAAACGTCGCTCCTTGACGTTTAATGGCGAAGTAAGCAGATGTGTAAAAGTTTGTAGGAAGAATCACTAAGTTCACTAAGTCGATGAAAGTATTCATGACGTCCAATAGTAGCGGGCGCAGTTGAACATGCCAGAACAGGGCTGTCGTTTTGCTGAACATGAAGAAAGTTATAGGTAAAAAAGTGTCTATAGCTTTTTAAGTACGGCGGCCCAGGCGGGGCCTTTCATGATGCCAAGCGTCTCGAATTTGCCGTTGACCAGTACACGCACGAACAGGGCACTGCCGTACTCGGAGAACGTCGCATGGGGGTAGCCCAGGGCGCTTTCGAAGTCGGCAATACAGCCGCTGTGGGTGACAAAGACGAGGTTACGACCAGGTCGTTTGCGGCTGAGCAGTTCTTCATCGATGTCCTCGCCACAGATGGTCTTTTCCCCAGCGGTCAGCTCGGCTTTGCCGAACATGAAGTGCGAGGTCTGTACCGTGCGCAAGGCCGGGCTGGCAACGATGTCGCTGTTTTCCAGGCCCAGTAGTTTGAAGGCCTTGCCCACTTCTTCAGCGCGTTGGGTGCCGACGGTCGTCAGGCCTTCAGGTGCGCCGAAGCAGGCATTGGGCGAGCGGTCGCAGCGCTCTTCGTGACGCACCAGCACGATCAGGTCGCCATTACGCCAGGCCGGCAGCACTTGCGAGGTCAGCAGGCGATCGCCGACGCTCAGGTCGCGCGGCGAGAACGGCCACACCAGGAAACCGGCGAGCAGCAAGCCGATACCGGCAAGGCCCGCCCACCACTTTCGCAGGCGCTTGAGATAGCCCCGGCGTGAGCGCGGTTTGGTCAGGGTAAGGTCAACCACATCATTCACCATGGGCACTGTCTTCAGTGTTTTATTCAAATAGGCGCAACGCACTGACGGATGCCCGTAGTTGAAGCGGAGCGTGTCATAGCGCTGCTGTCTTTTGGCTGAACATCCGACGGTTAAAAGTTGCCGTGGGCGGTAACTAACAAGTTGCCGTCTAGCGACGCATGGCGGGCAATTTAGAGGGGCGAGGGTGGGCAAGCGGTGAAATCCATGTGAAAAATTTGCGTGGGGCCGTCAACCAGCCGTTATGCTCGTT
The DNA here is from genome assembly GCF_021605825.1 of Pseudomonas sp. PA-6-3C. NCBI lineage: Bacteria > Pseudomonadati > Pseudomonadota > Gammaproteobacteria > Pseudomonadales > Pseudomonadaceae > Pseudomonas > Pseudomonas sp. PA-6-3C. The sequence goes on along the minus strand of NZ_WKDV01000064.1, from coordinate 18,994 downwards.
TGCAGTCCTTTAAACGAGCGTGTTTATGTTGCAGGTGCAAGGTGTTGTTAAAAGCTACGCCACCCCGCAAGGTCCACTGCCGGTGCTGGCGGGTGTCGACCTGTACCTGGGAGAGCGTAGCAGCCTGGCGCTGATGGGCGAGTCGGGCAGCGGAAAAAGTACGTTGCTGCATCTGGTCGCCGGGCTCGACCGTGTGGACAGTGGCACTGTTCAGGTGGGCGAGCAGCGCCTGGACCAACTGAGCGAGGCGCAACTGGCGCATTGGCGGCGTACCGAAATCGGCCTGGTGTTCCAGCAGTTCAACTTGATCGGCAGTTTGCGTGTCGACGACAACCTGGCGTTCCAGGCACGTCTGGCCGGGCGCTTCGACCCGCAATGGCAGGCGCAACTGGTCGAGCGCCTGGGCCTGGGCGACTTGCTCAAGCGCTATCCCGAACAGCTCTCCGGCGGCCAACAACAGCGGGTTGCGGTGGGGCGTGCGTTGGCCTCGCGCCCCGGCTTGTTGCTGGCGGATGAACCTACCGGCAATCTCGACGAGGCCACCAGCGATGACGTGCTGCAATTGCTGCTGGACCTGCTGCGAGACAGCCCCACCAGCCTGCTGATGGTGACCCACAGCCCGCGCATCGCCGCGCGCCTGGACCGCCAGGTGGTGTTGCGGCGCGGGCGTGTGGTCGCTTGAGATGAGGGTATTTTATTGGGCACTGCGCGCACTGTTGAGCCATTGGCGACGGCACCCGGTGCAGTTTTTCAGCGTGCTCACCGGCTTGTGGCTGGCCACCGCGTTGTTGACCGGCGTGCAAGCCCTTAACAGCCAGGCGCGCGACAGCTATGCACGTGCCAGCCAATTGATCGGCGGTGAGCCCCAAGCCAGCCTGACTGCGCCGGACAGCGCGAGCTTCCCGCAAGCGCTGTTTGCCGAACTGCGCCGCGCCGGCTGGCCGGTGTCGCCGGTGGTGCAGGGGCGGCTGCAGCTCAAGGGGCATGAAGATCTGCGCCTGCAATTGATGGGCATCGAGCCGTTGTCCTTGCCCGGTGGCGGTGCTGTGGCGGGGCAGCGCTTGAGCCAGGCGCAGATGCTCGGGTTTTTCAACCCGCCTGGGCAAACCTGGATCGCCGCGCAAACCTTGCAGGCGTTGGGGTTGCAGGCCGGTGCGCGACCGTTGACGGCGAACGGCCAACGGTTGCCACCATTGCAGGTTCAGCCTGACATGGCTCCCGGCCTGTTGCTGACCGATATCGGCTTCGCCCAACCGTTATTGGACATGCCGGGGCGTCTGTCGCGCCTGCTGGTGGACAAGGCCTTTGCCGCCACCCACCCGACGCCTCCCGCCGCGCTGCAACTCAAGCAAGGCGAGGACAACAACCTCTCGCGCCTCACCGAGAGCTTTCACCTGAACCTCGATGCCTTGGGTTTTTTATCCTTTGTAGTCGGCCTGTTTATTGTCCACGCCGCCATCGGCCTGGCCCTGGAGCAACGCCGTGGCTTGCTGCGTACCTTGCGTGCCTGCGGGGTCAGCGCGCGCCTGCTGATCGTCAGCCTGGCGGTTGAGCTGGGCGTGTTGTCGTTGCTGGGTGGCGTGTTGGGTGTGATCAGTGGTTACCTGCTGGCCAGCCTGTTGCTCCCGGATGTGGCCGCCAGCCTGCGCGGGCTGTATGGCGCCGAGGTGGCGGGCCAATTAAACCTCAGCCCGTGGTGGTGGCTGGCCGGCTTGGGCTTGAGCCTGCTCGGCGCGCTGCTGGCGGGCGCCAGCAGCCTGTGGCGCGCGTCGCGTTTGCCCTTGCTGGCGCTGGCCAATGCCCAGGCCTGGCATGAGGCACACCGGCGCTGGCTGCGACGTCAGGGTTGGGTGGCGGCTACTGCGTTGGCGATTGCAGTGCTGGCGCTGTGGTGGGGTAACAGCCTCGCCGCCGGGTTTGTGCTGATGGCAGCCTTGCTGCTGGGCGCGGCGCTCGGCCTGCCGGTGGTGCTCAATGGCCTGTTGACGGCGGTGCTTGGACGTAGCCGTTCGGTGTTGGGCCAGTGGTTTCTTGCCGACTGCCGCCAGCAGTTGCCGGCCTTGAGCCTGGCGCTGATGGCGTTGCTGTTGGCCCTGGCGGCGAACATTGGTGCGGGCTCCATGACTTCGGGGTTTCGCCAGACGTTCAATAACTGGCTGGAACAACGCCTTACCGCCGAGCTGTACCTCAACCCGCAAAACCCGGCCCAGGCTGAGCAGCTTTCCACCTGGTTGGCGCGGCAACCGCTGGTGCAGGCGGTGCTGCCCACCTGGCAGGTGGCGGTGCAATTGCAGGGCTGGCCGGCGGATGTGTTCGGGGTGGTCGACGATCCGACCTATCGCCAGCACTGGCCGCTGCTGCAAGCCGTCAGCGCACCGTGGGATCAACTGTTGGAGGGCGATAGCGTGATGCTCAGCGAGCAATTGGCGCGCCGCTTGAAGGTGGGCCTGGGCGACGCCATCAAGCTCCCCACGCCGCAAGGCGTGTGGTCGCCAAAAGTGGTGGGGGTTTACGCCGACTACGGCAACCCCAAGGGCCATCTGCTGGTCAATTCGCAACACCTGCTGGCGCACTGGCCGGGCCTGGCACCGGCGCGCTTCAACCTGCGCGTACTGCCCGGCAATGTGCCGGCGCTGGTGCAGGAGGTGCGGCGCGCCTTTGCCCTGGAGGACAGCCGCATCGTCGATCAGCAGCAGCTCAAAGGCTGGTCGAGCCAGGTGTTCGAACGCACCTTCGCCGCCACCGCGGCACTCAACAGCCTGACCCTGGGTGTCGCCGGTGTGGCGCTGTTTATCAGCCTGCTGACCCAGAGCCAAAGCCGCCTTGGCCAACTCGCACCGCTGTGGGCGCTGGGCGTGACGCGCCGGCAACTGATGCTGCTCAACCTCGGCCAAACCTGGCTGCTGGCGGTGTTGACGCTGGTACTGGCCTTACCCTTGGGCCTGCTGCTGGCGTGGTGCCTGGACGCGGTGATCAATGTGCAGGCATTCGGCTGGCGCTTGCCGCTGCAAGTGTTCCCGTGGCAGCTGGCGCAATTGCTGGGGTTGGCGATGCTTGCCACGCTGCTGGCCTCGGCCTGGCCACTGTGGCAGTTGTACCGCAGCCGCCCGGCGGATTTGCTGAGGACCTTTGCCCATGAAGATTAACCCCTGGTGCTGGGCCGCCGTGTTGCTATTGACCGCCTGCGACAAAGCCCCCGCGCCGCAGGAAAGCTTCGCCGGCCTTGGCAGTGAAGCGGCGGATTTCGCCCAGGTGGTGCCTGGCAAGGTCTTCAGCTTTCCCGAAGACCACGGCCCGCACCCCGGCTTTCGCATCGAATGGTGGTACGTCACCGCCAACCTCAAGGATGCCCAAGGCCATGTGTTCGGCGTGCAATGGACGTTGTTTCGCAACGCGCTCAAGGCCGGGCCGGTACACGCGGGCTGGCGTGACTCGACGATCTGGCTGGGCCACGCCGCCGTCACCTCCGCCACCCGGCATTACGCCGCCGAGCGCTACGCCCGTGGCGGTGTTGGCCAGGCCGGCGCCCAGGCAGCGCCGTTTACTGCCTGGATCGACGATTGGAGTTTTGCCACCCGGCCCGATGCCGCCAGCGCCTTGGCCGATATGCAACTCAAGGCCACAGGCCCACAGTTTGCCTACGACTTGCACCTGACTTCCAGCCGCCCGCTGGTGCTGCAAGGTGATAACGGCTACAGCCGCAAATCCGATCAAGGCCAGGCGTCCTACTACTACAGCCAGCCGTTTTTTACCGCAGCAGGCAATGTCACTCTCGACGGCACCACCTACCAGGTCAGCGGCCCGGCCTGGCTCGACCGCGAATGGAGCAGCCAGCCCCTGGCCGCGAGCCAGACCGGCTGGGACTGGTTCTCCCTGCACCTGGACGGTGGCGAGCAGTTGATGCTGTTTCGCGTGCGGCAAAAGGACGGCGCGGGTTACCTGACCGGCACCTGGATCGACCAGCAAGGGCACACCCAGACCCTGCATAACGCCGATATTCAACTCATACCGCTGGCTACCACCGAGGTTGACGGGCGCGCTGTTCCTACGCGCTGGTCACTGAAAATTCCCGGCAAGCAACTGGATATCACGCCCCAGGCCGTCAACCCGAAGGCATGGATGAACCTGAGTATCCCGTACTGGGAAGGGCCGGTGCAGTTTGACGGTGGTGTGGGGTATCTGGAGATGACCGGGTATTAATCGCGGGTTTTTGTAGGCGATTTTTCTCTGCCGAGTAGGCAACTTCCCAAATGTGATTTCCCGCGCCCGCCCTTGTGTGCGGGCCGCCTGTGCTTGCCTATATTCCGACGCCATCTTCATTGCATCCGGGATGGAAGGCATGGCGCAGGGGTTCATCAATGACCGCACAACGGACTACGGCAGTTTGAAATCCAGGGCGATGGGCGGGGCGCCAAATCGTCAGCGTTCTGATCACTTTGACGTGTTGAACCGGCACTTACGTACTGGCCTGGTAACACCGGGGCAACTGGTAATTATCCCTGACGACTTCAGCTTCAGCTGTCGCAGTGAAGAAGCTTGGTTGATGCGTTATGGCGAGCAGATTCGCTGGGGGCTGGAGCCATCGGCCGGTTCGGCGGTAATCAATAACTACGATTTGCTGCAGAGCTTGCTGGCGAACGGCTCGATTGGTATCGGCAGCGCCACGTCGGCGTGGGCACGGCATCTGGATGAGGTGGCGCAGACCCTGGAAGCGATTGAGCGCTTGCATCAGCGGTTGAAGGGCGGTGGGTTGGAGCGGGGAGAGTTTGCTCGTCAGCGCCAAGGGCTGTTTCGGCAGTTGGACGCGCAACTGCAAGGCGCGGCGCGGTTTGGCACGGGGTTGCGGGGCAATCAATCGTTGAAGAAGGTGCTAGGGATATCGACCAAAAGCTTTCTGCATAAGGGTGAGATTGCGGGGTATGCGCAGCGGGTCGGGGACGTGGCGCAGGTGTCGAAGTGGTTGGGGAAGGGCACTTATGTGGGGTTGGCATTGGATGTGGGAGCAGCAGGATTAGAGATCAAGGAGGCGTGCGGGATGGGAAGGGAGGCGCAATGTAGAAGGGCGAGGTATGTGGAAACGGGAAGGTTGGTGGGGGCGGTGGCAGGTGCCGCTGTGGGCGGAAAATATGGTGCAGCCATCGCTCGTCGTGCATGCAACATCGTGTTGGGTATTTCTATGAAGGGGAATGGTGCGCTTGCCTGTGGCGTTATTGGAGGCGCCGCTGGAGGGTATGGCGTAGGCAATGAAGGTGGTGATTATGGAGCGCTTCTGGGTGGGAAAATCCTGGAGGTCAATGGTGATTTGATCTTCGAGCCAGAGGGCGCGTAACCATGGATTTTTTTCTGGTCTACTCAATTGTGTGGTTTGTTTGGATGTTCGTCGTTCTGGGGCTGATGCTTTTTGCCGAATATACAAAACTCGATGAGGTGGAAAGTTACTTCAGTCACAACGAGCGGGTTCGTGGCAACAAACGTTTTTGGAGACGAAAGGAGTGGATTGACAGGCAGTACCGCATGTTGCTGATTTTTGAGTTTCTGTCCGATTCAAAGCGCCACGTGAAAGCCGGTGTTGTGACCGAGGCCGAACTGGCGTCTGTGCCTTTAGCGCTCAAACGCTGGGTGTTATGGCCCTATTACCTGGGGTTTACCTGGCTGATCACAACCGTGGTCTGGTCCGTTTGGCGCAGGTGGGGTGACTTACCTATTTGAAGGAGATTAATTTTTTCTAAAAAATACTGTTCATGCATACAGTATTGTTCTACATTCCATCCCAGGTGACCGGATGTCACCGATCACCTGAGCATCAATTTTTTAACTATGGATGGATAAAAAATGAAACCAACCAAAGCCCTTATGCTGGGCGCGGCCATGATGGCCTCCTGCTTTATCTCGGCCTCTGCCCTGGCCGACCTGACCCTTCCCAAACTCACCCCCGGCACAGTCAGCCAAAGCGAGATTGACGCGCTCAAACCTGGCGGCACGCTCACTGCGGTGCCGATTTCGGAGGCGCTGCGGCAAAAGCTCCTGGATGCGCGAGACGGCAAGACCAAGGCGGTCACTAAAGCGGCCAGGTCCGCACCGTTCAACACCGTTATCGGCACGTTGAAAAAGCCGAGCCAGAGCGAGCTGAAAAGTGCAGCGGTCGCCGACTTTGTTCCGCTGTTTCCGACCCTGGATATCAACACCCTCTACACCATCAGCGAAGTGCAAACGGGCCAGGATTTCCCTTACCACTTCAACCTGCCAAAAAGCGCGCGGGTGCTGGTGCAGTTGATCAACCAGAGTGCCGGCGCCGACATGTCGCTGAGCCTGTTCCGCGACGACGGCCAAGGCAACCTGCAACTGCTGGCCACCGCTGATAACGCCGGCAATGCCGATGAATACATCGACGGCGTGCTGCCGGCTGGTGACTACTACTGGTACATGGTGGCCAAGACCGCCACCAACGCGCAGTTCAGTTTCGGCGTGGCGGCAGACACCAACATCGATGCCTTCGAGCCCAATGACGCGCCGCAAGATGCTTTTGCGCTGCCGGACACCATGAACAAGGTGAGCGGCAACCTCGACAACGCCAACGACGTCGATTACTTCGACTTCAAGGCCGTGCGTGGCCAGGCCGTGAGCATGTACCTGGCAGGCGATGACAGTGGCAGCCGTAACCAATGGATCTTCGAGCGCTTTGATGGCGTCAACTGGATCGTCGTACCGGCCGGCTCTACGTCCACCTACCCGAGCGTCACGCCGGGTACGACGGTCAAGGTGCGTGTGCGGGCCAACCCGGCCGTGACGCAGGATCCAAGCAAATATTACAAGTTGAGCCTCGGTTCTGCGCCACGGCTGAATACCTCGCAGGTAACCGGTGACAACATCGTGCGGGTGCCGGCATCGATATTCTGGATGGCGACGCAGGCGGGGCGCACATTGAACTGGACCACCAACTGGTCCGACTCCACGGGCGCGCCGCTGCTGGGCGTCACACCTGTGCTGCGTGTCGACAAGCGCTTTGAGGGCACCGAGTTTCATTGGACCGACTTCAAGGCCACCACCAACAGTGCCGGCACATCCCAGGCCAGTGCTGCGCTCGGTACCTGCTTTGGCGATAACCGTGTGCAGTACCCGGACAGCAGCACCGGCGTGCAGTACACCTGGGACACCACCTTCAACTTCGGCGGCTGGCGTATCGAGCTGGACGAGTTCCCGGGCGTGGGTGTCGGCGGTGATAACGTGCAGTATGTGACCTTTGGGCACATCTGCACCCAGGACATCATCCATTGATACCGTGATGTAAATCAGAAGGGGCAGCCTGAACAGGCTGCCCCTTTTTGTTATTCGCCGGCCAGCGCCAGCTTCAACGGCAGGCGCGCCATGCTGGTACTTGTGAGCGAGCCCAGGTACAACCAGTCGCCGTATTCGCGTGCGGTAGTGACCGGCGAGAAATTGCCCTCAGTGCCATCCTGCAAGTTGGCGATGACCTTGCCATCGATGTCCAGCCCCAGCACAAAGGCTTTGCGCTCGATGGGCTTGGGCACCACCATCAGTGCGCGCACCATCACCTTGCGCAACAGCGGGTAGCCGGCGAAACCGTCCAGCAACGGGTTGCGCGGCGAATACAGGGCAACCCAGAAGCGATCGCGGCCATTGAAACTGAGGTTGTCCGGCAGGCCCGGCAGGTTGTCGATAAACAGGTCATGGGTGCCGCTGCGCTCGCCCTTGAGCCAGTAGCGGCTGATACGGTAGGCGCCGGTTTCATTCACCAGTACGTAGTTTTCATCCGGCCCCAGGGTCACGCCATTGGCAAATTGCAGCCGGTCCAGCAACACCTCTGTGGTGCCGTTGCTGAAGTCATAGCGCAGCAACCGGCCGTCGCCACCATGCTCAATCACTGCTGTGCCGTCCTGGCCATAGCCCCAGCGGCTTGATGCGTCGCTGAAGTAGGCATAGCGCCCGCTGGCATCGACGGTCACATCGTCGGTGAGGCCAAAGGGTACGCCGTCAGCGCTGCTGCTCAATGGCTTGAGTTGGCGGTTGGCATCCAGGGCAAGCAACCCCTTGACCCCATCGGCAATGATCAAGCGCCCATCTGGGTGCAACGCCAGGCCGAGCGGGCGGCCGCCGGTGTTGGCGAGTACTTCCAGGGTGTGGCTGTCCGGCGAGGTGCGGATGATGCGCCCGTCTTGCAGGCCGCTGATCAGAAAGCCCTGGGGGTCGAGCAGCAAGGCTTCGGGGCCGGCGATGTCCTGTGCGCCGATTTTTTCAATGCCCTTGAGCCGCTGGTTCTCGGCGTAGGCGCCGTCTTTGAGCGAGGGCGCCTTGGGCGGCGACCAGTTCACCGGTTGCACTTTGGTGGGCATCAGCAGCAGAAAAGCGATGACTGCAAGCAGCAGTACGAACAGCAAATGGCGCAGTTTTTTGGGGCGGGTACTCATGACTATTCCTGGTTGTCGTGGGCGTTCGGCTCCCAGTGCAGGGTGCCGAACAGGTAATCCATCAGGGGGAGGACGATATTGAAGTTGCGCCCCTGCATCAGCTCACGGCGATGATGCAGGGCATGTAACTGGTGCATCTGGTGAATCCATGGCAAGCGCGCCACCGGGTGCTCGGCGGGCAGGTGTTCGCAGGCGTGAAACACTTCGTAAAGTAAATACCCAAGGATCATGCACCCGGCAAACAACCCGGCGACGTTGGGGCTCAATTGTTTGAGCAGCCACCAGGCGGGCAGGGTGATCGCCAGGCTGTGCAGCACGATCAGCCAGGCCGGGAATAGAATCACACGCCAGTCTCGCGGGCTGTCATAGGTCATGTGGCCGGGAGTAAAGAAACTGTGGTGGTCACCCGTGTGGCGCGCATAGAACAGCCGGGCCAGGCTGTGTTTGTGATGACCCAGGTGGCGGTGTACGAGGTAGATGCACAGGTTGAAGAACACCAGCGTCAGCGGCACGGTCAGCCACTGGAGCGCAGTGATGTGCGCGGTGGAGGACCAGGCCAGGGCGATGCAGGCAAGGCCGTAGCCCAGCACGAAACTGGCGTGCAGCCAGGGGTTGTATCGGGCGCTCACGGCGGCGCGGTAGCCGGCGCGGAAGGTCTCGGTGGGATGGGCCATGGCGGCACGCTCTGGTTTTTTTGTTGGAGCCTGAGCTTAGTTGTTACGCGCAATAGTGCGAGTTTTTGCGCAGTACGCGGTTCAAGTGTGGGAGCTGGCTTGTGTGGAAACAGGCTTTTGTGGGAGCTGGCTTGCCTGCGATGCAGACACCTCGGTGTGTCAGGTAGAGCGAGTAGATGCTATCGCAGGCAAGCCAGCTCCCACACTTGAACCGCGGGCGACCGACGGGGGCTTGCACAGGCCTGATTTACTTGCTAGCTTCTCGCAAAATGTTATCGATAACATTTGCTCTAAAAATAAAAACAAAACAGAGAACCACGCCATGAAAATGCTCCCGAAAACCCTGTGTTTACTGGCTGTCAGCATCACCCTCGGCGCAACCAGCGCAGCGTTTGCCGACGCCGCCAAACCGATCCGCATCGGCGCTTCCTTCCAGGAAATCAACAACCCCTATTTCGTCACCATGAAAAACGCCCTGGAAGAAGCCGGCGCAACCATCGGTGCGAAGCTGATCATCACCGATGCCCGCCATGACGTGTCCAAGCAGGTCAGCGACGTCGAGGACATGCTGCAAAAAGGCATCGATATCCTGCTGATCAACCCCACCGACTCGGTTGGCGTGCAATCGGCGGTCAAATCTGCGCACGCCGCGGGTGTGGTCGTGGTCGCAGTGGACGCCCAGGCCGACGGCCCGTTGGACTCCTTTGTCGGTTCAAAAAACTTCGACGCCGGCTTCCAGGCCTGTGAATACCTGGCCAAGAACATCGGCGACAAAGGCAATATCGCGATCCTCGACGGCATCGCCGTGGTGCCGATCCTTGAGCGTGTGCGCGGCTGCAAAGAAGCGGTGGCCAAGCACCCGGACATCAAGATCGTGAGCATCCAGAATGGCAAGCAGGAACGTGACCAGGCGCTGACCGTCACCGAAAACATGCTGCAGGCCCAGCCCGGCCTCAAGGGCATCTTCAGCGTGAATGACAACGGCTCCCTCGGCGCACTGTCGGCCATCGAAGCCAGCGGCCTGGACGTAAAACTGGTCAGCGTCGACGGCGCACCGGAAGCCATCAAGGCGATCCAGAAGCCCGGCAGCAAGTTCATCGCCACCTCGGCGCAATACCCGCGCGATCAGATCCGCCTGGCTCTGGGCATCGCCCTGGCCAAGAAGTGGGGCTCGCAAGTGCCGGCCACCATTCCCGTCGACATCACCTTGATCGACCAGGCCAAGGCCAAGGACTTCAGCTGGTAAATCGCCCCGGCCCCACGTGAACCGTGGGGCTTGAGGTCTCCTTCTGAATACGAGGTCGGCGGCATGAGCAGTCTTCTGAAGCTGGAAAATATCTGTAAGCGCTATCCGGGCGTACAAGCCCTCAAGTCCATCAACCTGCAGGTCGAACGCGGCGAAATCCATGCGTTGCTGGGTGAAAATGGCGCGGGCAAGTCGACCCTGATGAAGATCCTCGGCGGCGTCGAGCATCAGGACGAAGGGCAGATTTTAATCGATGGCCAGGTGCAAAAGTTTGCCACTTACCGCGATGCGATCGCCGCCGGTATCGGCATTGTGTTCCAGGAATTCAGCCTGATTCCCTATCTCACGGCGGTGGAAAACATCTTCCTCGGGCATGAGTTGAGCAACCGCTTCGGCCTGCTGCGCAAACGTGAAATGGTCGAGGCCAGCCAGGCGTTGTTCAAGCGCCTGGGCGTGAGTATCAACCTGCGATGTGCGATCAAGCACCTGAGCGTGGCCGAGCAGCAATTCGTCGAAATCGCCAAGGCCCTGGCCCTGGATGCGCGCCTGTTGGTACTCGATGAACCGACCGCTACGCTCACGCCCAGCGAAGCCGAACTGCTGTTCGAGATCATGCGCGAACTCAAGCGCCAGGGTGTGGCGGTGATCTTTATCTCTCACCACCTGGAGGAGATTTTCCAGGTGTGCGACCGCATCAGCGTGCTGCGCGATGGCGGTAACGTGGGCGTGACCGACGTGGCCGACAGCGATATCGACCGGCTGGTCGAGATGATGGTCGGCCGCCGCCTGGAAAACAGCTTTCCACCCAAACCCACGAAAGACCGTGGTCCGTTGTTGCTGGAGGTCAAGGACATCCAGTTGGTACGCAATGGCCCGCGCAACAGCTTTCAGTTGCACAAGGGCGAGATCCTCGGCTTTGCCGGGCTGGTCGGCTCCGGTCGTACCGAACTGGCGCTGGGCATGATGGGTGCGCTGCCGTCGGTGAGCAAAGACGTGTGGTTGCGCGGCGAGAAAGTCAGCCTGGATGACCCGGCGCAAGCCTTGGCCCACGGCATCGGGCTGCTCCCGGAAAGCCGCAAGAGCGAAGGGCTGATCACCGATTTCAGCATTCGCGAAAACATCTCCCTGAACAACCTGCCCAAATATCAGAACGCCACGGGCCTGATCGACAAGAGCAAAGAGTGCGCCAGCGTCGACGCGCTGATGCGCCAGCTGTCGATCAAGGCGCCCAGCGGCGAAAGCCGGGTGTTCAACCTCAGCGGCGGCAACCAGCAAAAGGTTGTGATCGCACGCTGGATCAACCACCACTGCGACGTGCTGGTGTTCGATGAACCCACACGCGGCATCGACGTCGGCGCCAAGGCGCAGATCTACGCCCTGATGCGCAGCCTCACCGAACAAGGCTACGCGATCATCATGATTTCTTCCGAACTGCCCGAAGTCATTGGCATGTGCGACCGCGTCGCCGTGTTCCACAAGGGCGCCATCGTCAAGCTGCTGGAAGCGGCCGCCGTCAACCCACAAGAGGTCATGCGCCATGCAACAGGGGGCTCAAGTGAATAGGTCCATTAATACCGGCGACACCCGCCGACTGCGCCTGAACCTGGCACGGCTGGTGCGCTCGCCGGCGTTTTATCCCTTCGTCGGGTTGGTGGTGGTGACCCTGGTGATGATCTTTGCCAGCGATAACTTCCTCACCACCAGCAACCTGTCGAACATTGCGCGCCAGGTGTCGATCAACGCGATTATCGCGGTGGGCATGACCTGCGTGATTCTCACCGGTGGCATCGACCTGTCGGTAGGCCCGGTGATGGCGCTGTCGGGCACCTTGACCGCAGGGCTGATGGTCGCGGGCCTGCCGCCGGGCCTGGCGATTGGCGCCGGCCTGCTGATCGGCGTGGCCTTCGGCATCGGCAATGGCGTGTTCGTCGCCTACCTGCACATGCCGCCGATCATCGTCACCCTGGCGACCATGGGCATCGCCCGTGGCCTGGGCCTGATGTACACCGACGGCTACCCGATTTCGGGGTTGCCGGAGTGGTTCGGTTTCTTCGGCCGCCAGAGCCTGTTCGGCGTCGACGTGCCGATCCTGATCATGCTGGTCACCTACTTTGCCGCCTATGTGTTGCTGCAACACACGCGCATCGGCCGCTACATCTACGCCATCGGCGGCAATGAAGAAGCGGTGCGTTTGTCGGGCGTGCGGGCGGCGCGCTTCAAGTTGCTGGTGTACGGCATCAGCGGCCTGACCGCAGCGATTGCCGGTCTGGTGCTCACCTCACGCTTGATGAGCGGCCAGCCGAATGCCGGCGTGTCGTTCGAATTGGATGCGATTGCGGCGGTGGTCCTTGGCGGTGCGTCGATTGCCGGCGGGCGCGGGGTCATTGTCGGCACCTTGCTCGGCGCGATGCTGCTGGGCGTACTCAATAACGGATTGAACATGCTCGGGGTCTCGCCCTACGTCCAGAGCGTGATCAAGGGCGGGATCATTTTGCTGGCGATTTTCATCAGCCGTCAGCGCCATAAATAAACACCTGACAAGAAAGGACCGAACACATGGACAAGCACACCGAGATGCAAGCCGTCGTTTGCCACGGCCCGAAAGACTACCGCCTGGAACGCATCGGCAAACCCAAGGCGCGCCCCAATGAGCTGGTGATCCGCATTGCCGCCTGCGGCATCTGCGCCAGTGACTGCAAGTGCCATTCCGGCGCGGCCATGTTCTGGGGTGGCGATAACCCGTGGGTCAAGGCACCGGTGGTGCCGGGCCATGAGTTTTTCGGTTACGTGGAAGAGGTGGGTGAGGGCGCCGAGGAACACTTTGAAGTCGCGGTGGGCGACAAGGTGATCGCCGAGCAGATCGTGCCGTGCGGCAAGTGCCGCTTCTGCAAGTCGGGCAAGTACTGGATGTGTGAAGTGCACAATATCTTCGGCTTCCAGCGTGAAGTCGCCGAAGGCGGCATGGCCCAGTTCATGCGCATTCCCAAGACCGCCATCGTGCACAAGATTCCCGAGTCGGTGTCGCTGGAAGACTCCGCATTGGTGGAGCCGATGGCGTGTTCGATCCACACCGTCAACCGTGGCGAAATCCAGCTCGATGACGTGGTGGTGATCGCCGGTGCCGGTACGCTGGGGCTGTGCATGGTCCAGGTGGCTGCGCTGAAAACCCCGAAGAAACTGGTGGTGATCGACATGGTCGACGAGCGCCTGGAACTGGCCAAGCAATTTGGCGCCGACGTGGTGATCAACCCGTCCCGCGACAATGCCCGCGAGATTATCAACGGCCTCACCGATAACTATGGCTGCGACGTGTACATCGAAACCACGGGCGTGCCCGCCGGCGTGACCCAAGGCCTGGACCTGATCCGCAAGCTCGGGCGTTTTGTCGAGTTCAGTGTGTTCGGCGCCGAAACCAGCGTCGACTGGTCGATCATCGGCGACCGCAAGGAGCTGGACGTACGCGGCGCGCACCTCGGCCCGTATTGCTACCCGATCGCTATCGACCTGTTCGAGCGCGGCCTGGTGACGTCCAAGGGCATTGTTACCCATGACTTCCCGCTGGATGATTTTGCCGAGGCCTTCGCGTTGGCCAACTCAACCAAATCGATCAAGGTGCTGTTGAAGCCGGTGATTTGATCTATGAACTACGTAATGGGTGTCGATATAGGAACCCAGAGCACCAAGGCGCTGCTGGTGGATGGTCAAGGTACGATCATCGCCCAGCACAGCCAGGGGTATCGCGTCGATACCCCGAAAGTGCGCTGGGCCGAGCAATGGCCGCAGGTGTGGCTGGAGGCCGTCGAGGCGTGTGTGGCGCAGTGCATGGCCAAGTCCGGTGTGGCGGCCGGGCAGGTCAAGGCGCTGTGCATCAGCAGCCTGTATGGCGGTTCGGGGATTGCCGTTGACGCGCAGATGACGCCGCTGCACCCGTGCCTTATCTGGATGGACCGGCGTGCCGGCGAGCAGGTGGCGTGGGTGCGTGAGCACCTGGACCAGGAACGCTTGTTCGAAGTAACGGGTAACTCGGTGGACAGCTATTACGGCTTCACCAAGATGCTCTGGCTCAAGCAGCATCAGCCGCAGGTGTGGGCCGACACGCGCTACCTGCTGCCGCCCAACAGCTATATCAACTGGTGCCTTACCGGCGAATTGGCGGTGGACCATAGCAGCGCCGGCAATATCGGTGGGGTTTACGATGTGAAGGCGCGCGGCTGGTCCGCCGAGATGCTCGATGCATTGGGCATTCCACAGGCCATGATGCCCGAGCGATTGGTGTACTCCGGTGACGTGGTGGGCGGTTTGCTCGAAAGCTGGGCCACGCGCCTGGGCTTGCAGGCAGGCACGCCACTCCTCGCCGGCGGTGTGGATGCGGCGATGGCGACATTGGCAGCGGGTGTTACGCAGCCGGGTAACCATGTGGCGATGATCGGCACCAGCATGTGCTGGGGGTATTTGAACCAGCACGTGGACGCACATCACGGCCTGGTGAGCATGCCTCACGTCTACAACGGCCATCGAGACCTGTACATCTTTGGCGGTGCGATCACCGCCGGGGCGTCGGTCAGCTGGTTTCGCGAACAGTTCTGCCAGGCCGAAGAACAGCAGGCCCAGGCCACCGGCCAGGACAGCCTGGTGTTGCTGGAGCAGAGCGCCACCCAGGTTCCGGCGGGCAGCGAAGGTTTGTTGTTTTTGCCGTACCTGATGGGCGAACGCAGCCCGGTATGGGACGACCGCGCCAGCGGCAGCTTTGTCGGGCTGAACCTGTATCACAGCCGTATTCACCTGTACCGCGCGGTGCTTGAAGGCGTGAGTTTTGCCCTGCGCCACAACATTGAAGCCGGTACCCAGGGCGCGCATTCGCTGGACCCACGCCTGATCGTGGTGGGTGGCGCGAGCCATTCGGATTTGTGGATGCAGATTATCGCGGACGTCACGCGTTACCCGGTCTACACCATTGTGCAGGAGGTGGAAGCGGCCTTGGGCGCAGCGTTGCTGGCGGCGCATACGGTGGGCTTGGTGAGTGATGACGAGATGGACAAAGGCTGGGTGCAGCTGGAACTGCGGGCGCAGCCCAAGCGCGAGAATGTCATGACGTATGACCGGGCGTTTGCCGAGTACCTGAAGCTGTATCCGGCCCTCAAGCCGATCATGCATAGCCTGCAAACCAACTGACCCAACACAGATCAAAAATGTGGGAGCTGGCTTGCCTGCGATAGCGGTGTATCAGTGAAAAATGTGCTGACTGACCCACCGTTATCGCAGGCAAGCCAGCTCCCACAGGGATCTTGATTGTCTATCGAGAAGTGACCATGACCACCACCTTCAACTTCACCCGCCAGCGCATTCTCGTCACTGGCGCCAGCAGCGGCATCGGTCGCGAAATCGCTCAACAGCTGATTGCCGCCGGTGCCGAAGTCTTCGCCCTTGGCCGCGACGCGCAAGCCTTGTCACAGCTGGGCTGCAACAGCTTATGCGTGGATATCGCCGACAGCATCGCCCTGGACAAAGCCCTGTCAGACTTGCCGCCGCTGAACGGCCTGGTCAACTGCGCCGGTATCTCACGCCTGGAGCCCGCCGCCGCCATCAGCGCGGAGGCGTTCGATCAGGTCATGCAGGTCAACGCCCGCGCCGCCGCACAGGTCGCCAGCCGAGTGGCGGCAAAAATGATCGAAGCGAAAATCCCCGGCAGCATCGTCAATGTCTCAAGCCAGGCGTCACTGGTGGCGCTGGACGATCACCTCGGCTACTGCGCCTCCAAGGCCGCGCTGGACGCGATCACCCGCGTGCAGTGCGCCGAGTGGGGCCGCTTTGGCATTCGTGTGAACAGCGTCAACCCCACGGTCACACTTACGCCAATGGCGACAAAGGCCTGGTCGGATCCGGCCAAACGCGACCCGGCGCTGGCGGCCATTCCGCTGGGGCGTTTCGCACAAACCGTGGAAGTCGCATTGCCGGTGCTGTTCCTGCTCAGCGATGCCGCCAGCATGATCAGCGGCGTGAGCCTGCCGATCGATGGCGGCTACACCAGCCGCTAGCCGTTTTCCAGCACGCCGGCGATCACCACTTTGTCCCGTGGCTTGTACGGGTCTTGCAAGCGGTCAAGCAGCAGGCGTACCGCGCTGCTGCCGGCCAGTGAGGCGTCGTGGGCCACGCAGGCGATCGGCACGCCGAAGATATCGGCGAAGGGCAGGCGGTCGATGCCGCAAATGGTCAGGCTGTCGTGGGGGATGTTGTGCATGCGCAAGGCACGCAGGGCGCCGAGGGTGATCAACTGGTTGAAACCCATGATTGCATCGGGCGCCGAGTGCTCGGCCAGGTAGTCGAGGGTGTGCAGGTAAGACGGCATCAGCGTGTAGTCACCGGCCTGCACTTCGACCTGAACATGGGGGTGTTCAGCCAGCACTTCGCGCAACCCTTTGAGGCGCTCCACGGTGATACGTGAGTGCTGCGGGCCGGTCAGCACCAGCAGGCGTTTAAGGTCGGGTGTCTGGCGCAGCAGGTAGTGCGCGGCCTGGATACCGCTGTGGTAGTTGTCGAGCACCACGCGGCTGAACGGGCTGTCGTGGATCGTGCGGTCGAGCAACACCACCGGAGTTTTGCCGTTGCCCAGGCGCTCCAGATAGTCGGGTTGGTAGCTGGGTTCGTCCGAGACCGGCGACAAGATAATCCCCGCCACGCGATAGCCCAGCAGGGTATCGACGGCTTTGCTTTCGAGTTCTTCCAGCTCATCGGTGTCCACCAGCATGATGGTGTAGCCGTGCTTCTTCGCCTCGCGGGAAATCGCCTTGATCATCTCGCTGTAGAACGGGTTGTCGACGGAGGCGGTGATCACGCCGATGATCAGGCTTTCACTGCGCTTGAGCCCGCGTGCGAAGGCATTGGGCACGTAGTCCAGCTCGCGCGCCACTTCGAGAATGCGCGCCAGGGTGGCGGGCTTGACCAGGTCGGGCTTGCTCAGTGCGCGGGACACCGTGATGGTGGTCATGCCCACCCGTTCGGCGATGTCGCTGATGGTGACGGACTTTTTCTTGTTCATCGGTAAGGCTGCGCTGGGAAACATCCGCAGGCTAGCATGCGCGCGGGCGTAGGGTGATTCAAATCAGCGGGTCCCAGCGTTGTGACCAGTCGCTTTCGGCCTTGACCACCTCGCGCAGCAGCCCCAGCGCCTGCTGCAATACCGCCGAATCCCGCGCCCGTGAGTAGACCAGATAGGTCGGGAAGCTGAATTCCGGCGCTTTCGGGACGCGCTGCATGACGCCGCTGTCCAGGTAGCTTTGCACCACCCGCGTGCGAAAATACCCGGCGCCGCCATTTTCCAGGATGTACTGCAGGGCCAGCGGCCCGAGGTTGAAACTCAACGCGGCGCGGGCTTTGTCGGGCAGCGCGGCGTCGTGTTGCTGGCGAAAGCCCTGGCCCCAGTCGATATACACGTAAGGGGCGGGTTTGCTTGTTAACTGCACCAGGATCAGTTTTTCTTCCAGTACTTGCTCGACCTGCAGGCCAGGCCAGTATTGCGGCTGGAATACCAGCGCGGCATCGAGCACGCCCAGTTCCAGTTGGCGCAAGAGGTATTCACCTTCACGCACTTCGGTGCGCAGCGCATGGCCGGGGATCTGTTCGCGCAAGGCCTTGGCCCAGCCCAGCATCAACGGGTTGCACAGGCTGACTTCACCACCGATATGCAGCACGTTGCGGTAGCCATCGGGCAGCGGCAGGTCGCGCTTGGCGGCTTCCCAGGTTTGCAGCAATTGGTTGGCGTAGACCACAAACGCCTCGCCATCGGCGGTGAGCCTGGCGCCTGCGCGGTTACGCACAAACAGTGTGCTGCCCAACTGGCTTTCCAGGCTTTTGACCCGTGCGGTGATGGCGGTCTGGGTGACGTGCAGTTTCTCGGCAGCCGCGGCCAGGCTGCCGCAGCGGGTGATTTCGAGGAAGGTGCGTGCCAGTTCGATGTCCATGAAGCCCCCGGGGATGAATGGGGGACAGTGTAATGGAATGTGCTTGGAACTGGGGTGTGTGTGGGTTTGTTGGGGGGCTGGGTGTATATCCGTTATTTAGTTCACGGCGGCTTATGGTTCCGCTCTTACAGCGGGTCACTTTTGGCAAACGCCCGGAATGCCGGCCCAGCCAAAAGTAACCAAAAGGTCTTCTCCCCACCACTCGGCACCTCGCTAATGCTCGGTGTGCCCGCACTCCGGCTTGAATCCGTGGGCCGCCGCGATGGGCCATCCTTGGCCCCGCGCGGCTAACCCGGCGTCCTGCCGGGTTACCCACGGATTCAAGCCTGCGTTCGGCCATCGTGGTTAACGGGGCGCCTCAGATCAAAAGCAAGATCAAAAGCAGAGCACGGCGGCCTAGTAGCCGACCTGAGTGGTTGAATCAAAAACGAAAGGCGAAAGGCGGATTTGCATACACTGAAGAGCTGCTTTTTTGTGGGAGCTGGCTTGCCTGCGATGCAGACACCTCGGTACATCAGGCACACCGAGTTGATGCCATCGCAGGCAAGCCAGCTCCCACCTTTGACCGAGTATGGCTCTGCTGTTGCTGTTGCTGTTGCTGTTGCTGTTGCTGTTGCTCCGGCCCTTACATCCTTTTCGATGACGAAGTCAGCGGTCTTTTGATCTGCGCTTTTGATCTTGATCTGAAAT